>NZ_JANQVQ010000242.1 GCF_030730205.1 Paraglaciecola sp. | reverse complement strand
ATGTTTCAATTCGCTTTCTTCCATAAATTCTGGAATTTTTTATAGCCAAAATAAGTGTAAGGGTTCCAGTGACTTGGGATGAGTTCCAAGTTTTTACGCTCTTCAAAGTTTGAACAGAGTTGGCTTAATATTTCATTTAAACGATTAGGGCTGATTTTGGCAAACTTTTTCCGGGTTGTGGCAAAATAGAGATTATTACTCACCGGTACAACGAGCATTTTCCCCGCTGAATTAAAGGTTAAATGCCGTGTCGCAGTGCGGCAAATCGGGGCAAAAGAATTTTTAGGGTTAAGTGCGCATACAATGGCGTATTCGTAGCGGTCTAAATCGTGACCATCGTCATCTTTAGGTATATAAGTTACACCAAATCCTTGTGGAAAATGGCCAACCATTTGAATAAAGCTTTTGGTGTATTGGGCTGAAATAGACTTTATTTCTGCTGCTTTTTCTAATACGAGTGTTGCCTTAGGGAGATTTGCCAAGCTTGGATCTGGTTTGGTTGAAAATATCACAGAGGCATAAATTTGTGGAATTTTTAATAAGTGCCCTTCAACTTGTTTGGGTTTTATGGAGTCATTTAGCAGAATGGTGATAAATTTCTGTCGATGTATTTCTGTGGTATCAAATTGACTTTTTTCCTCTTTAGAATTGCCGTTATAGTTGCCCAGCCCAATACCATGCACCAAATAATCGAGGGTTTGTTGATAATTGATTTTTAACAACGACAATCGCTCTTCATTTTTAAGTACACGAAATTCATCCAAATCGCCGTTTTCTCCTTTTAATATGTGCTGAGCTTGCGGATGTTGTAGTCCGATATCTTGTATCAGCGCCGCAATAACAATCGGTATACAAACGTCATGTTGAAATTGACTTAATTGTAAGCCAGTCGCGCTGTACCGTTGTCCTAATGCCTGTTTTTGTAAAATGTAATTAGTCGCAATGTGGTTATCGACCAATAACTTATCTAACAAACGAAGAGCCAGAACAGCCTTGTAAACAGGCTTTAACTTTTGATGTTGAATGGCCAACTTACTGCCCTCGTGAGGCGACAATAATAGTAGTGTACCGAGTAGCTTAGCGCTGTTGGTCAGGGTTTCTTGCTGGTCACTGGCTTCGCTTAATAAAACTAGCGATTCACTGGTATGATATAAACTGTCATAACGCTTTTGTTTCTCTTGTTTTTGTTTTTGCTGTTCTTGTAAAAGTAAAGCCTGTGCTGCCTCAAGTTCAGTGCTGAGTTTTTGTCTATTGGTAAAGTTACCCTGTGCAAGTGCTGTTTGACTCGCTTGCACACTTAAGCTCAGTTTTTCTAGATTTTCCTTGTTGGTTTGATAGTGTTGGAAATAGTGTGATGCTTGTTCATACAGTGACGTTTGCAGTGAGCTGCGATTCACTATGCGTTTGACTAGGTTTGTTATTTCTTGGGTGTAGCTTGATTCAGCTATTTCGCCGTGCATGAAAACGTTACTTATCCACCAAGTCAATTCAGAACATCACCATAGTACAGTTTTGGATGAGAAGCTACCGAGGGAGCGGGGCAGTTACAATGATGTCGATTTTTTTAATTTGTTTCTAAAGACAGCAGTGCTTGTTGGCGTTCTTCTTCACTTAATATCCCCACGAAAGGGGTCTTTCGTCGATATTTTTTCATAAGAGGTGAATCTTCTAATACTGCTGCCACAAAGGTGTCTTTGTCGTTTACTTGCTCTAAAATACACTGCCAAGTTAAAAATGCGCCGTAGCGCAACGTGCCATTTTCTAATCGTTCTTCAAGGGTGACCTTTACTTGTTCGACTAGGCTTGGATTGTCGACTATTTTTTCTGCCATCGCCTTGTGCAAAATACTGATTTGTTGATCAACAAAGGAATGAGTAATACTTCCTCTGCGTAAGGGGCGTCTTGCTCTCATTGGTCACATACCTCGCTTATTCGCGCAGTAAAGGCGCTAACATAGACTCGAGTCCGTTGAGCTTGACCTCATACATTAATGCTAATTGTTGACCTAATTTACCTGCGGGAAATCCTTGTTTTTGAAACCAGACGAGATAAGGTTCAGGTAAATTAAGTAACTTTCGTCCTGCATATTTGCCAAACGGCATGGTTTGATTAATGGCTTCAATCAGTGCTTCATTATCCATCTTTAGCCTCTGTTTTACTGCTATTTTGTTGGGTATTCCACAAGTGAGCGTAGCGCCCTCCATGGGCCAGTAACTCGGAATGCGTCCCTTGTTCTATAATGCCGCCCTTGTGCATCACGACAATGTTGTCAGCATCGATGATAGTAGACAGGCGGTGAGCAATCACCAGGCTTGTATGACCATCAGCTATTTCTCGTAATGCTTGTAAAATCGATTGTTCAGATTGGCTATCTAGTGATGATGTGGCTTCATCAAATACTAAAATGGGGGGGCGCTTGAGTATGGTACGTGCAATAGCAACTCGCTGTTTTTCGCCACCAGAAAGCTTTAACCCTCGTTCGCCCACTTGGGTCTCTGTGCCAAGAGGCAGCGATTGAATAAAAGTCTGTAAATGCGCTAGTTTAATGGCTTCCTGTACTTCTTCATTACTTGCTTCTGGCCGTCCATAGCGGATGTTTTCAAAAATACTATCATTAAATAACACAGTATCTTGCGGCACGATCCCGATACTTTGGCGCAAAGAATGCTGGTTAACGTTTTTGATATTTTGTCCATCAATGTAAATCCCACCACTTTTAACATCGTAAAATCGAAAGAGTAATTTAACTAAGGTTGATTTACCCGCACCGCTTTCACCCACCACTGCGACTTTTTGACCGGGTTTGATGTCAAAGCTCACCTGTTTGAGTATCGCTCTGTCCTCATGGTAGTGGAAGCTAATCTGTTTAAACTCGATTTTACCCGCCGAGACGTTTAAGTGCGGTGCCGTTGTCGGTTCGCTTATATGCGGCACTTTGGCCAGTAAATCGAACAGGTTTTCTATGTTCGCTAACGAACTCCGGATTTCACGATAAACAAAACCTAGGAAATTTAGGGGCATAAAAATTTGCATGGTGAAGGCGTTAATCAATACAAAATCACCGATAGTCATTTGCTTGTGGGCTACTTGATATGCCGCCATGGCCATCATACTGGTCATCGCCAGTGCAATAATTGTTGCTTGTCCACCGTTTAGCGCAAATAACGACAAGCGGTTTTTTCGCCGAGCCCTTTCCCAATTCTCTAAATCGCTGTCGTAGCGGCTTGTTTCATAATGCTCATTATTAAAATACTTTACGGTTTCGTAATTAAGTAGGCTATCAATGGCTCTCGAACTGCTCTGAGAGTCAGCTTGATTCGCTTGGCGCACGTATTGTGTGCGCCAATCAGTCACTTTAAAGGAGAAACCTATGTAGACAATCACCGAAACTAAGATAATGAGTGCAAAGCTGATCCCATAGTTATAAAACAGGACACCGATAACAATGATAATTTCTAGCAGGGTAGGCACTATATTAAACACTAAAAAGCGCATTAAAAAACTGATGCCGCTGGTGCCGCGCTCCATGTCTCTGGAAAGCCCACCCGTTTGTCTATTTAAATGAAAATCTAAATCTAGGCGGTGTAAATGCTCAAATACCTGCAGCCCGAGTCGCCGCATTGCGCGCTCTGTCACACGGCCAAATAAGGTATCACGCACTTCACCTAGTAACACGTTTATGAGCCTGAATACTCCGTATGCAACAACTAAAGCAAAGGGCACCAAAATCAACTCTTGTTGAACGCTCGGGGTATTGAGTGCGTCAACCGTATGCTTCAACACAAAAGGTAAACCGATACTGGCGACTTTGGCTCCTACTAAGCACAGCAGGGCAAGCGCTACTCGTTGTCTAAATTCTAACAAATAAGGCCATAGCTGTTTAAATATACGCCAGTTGATGGGCCCTTCGTTAAAGTTTCTGCTGTGTCTTGAGGACATTTTTACCTTATGAGTGTAATCACTATATAGCGTTAAACGGATTGTTCTACGTGGATGACGCTGCGGTTTCGACCAGAATTTTTTGCTAGATAAAGCCCTTTATCTGCGAGGGTTATCGCATGGTTGATAGAGTCACTTTGGTTGACCTGATAAACACCCATGCTAACAGTGACGTTGAAGGGCCGACCGTTGTCGTAAAAGTGTTTTTCTGCGATGGTGGTACGCAGTTTTTCGGCAATAATAAACGCTTGCTGCTCGTTGGTTTCAGGCAACAAAAATAGATATTCCTCACCTCCCCAACGCGCCACATTATCATGTTGGCGTAGCGCCGTTTTGAACGTTTGCGCTATTTGTTCAATAACTTGGTCACCAATTTGATGTCCAGATTGGTCGTTGATTATTTTAAAATGATCAATGTCACACATGATTAAACTTAATTCTTTTTTATGGCGAATAGCGCGCGAAAATTCAGCCTCTAATACCTCCGACATACCTCTTCGGTTAAGTAAACCAGAAAGCAAATCAACTCGAGCCTGGTTTTCGAACTTGCGGCTAATTTGTAAACTTTGCTTGTAGGATTTTTGACGAGAATATTCGTAAAAAGCAAAAAGGAGGCTTACGGTGAGAAATGAGTAGAGTAGGCGCGACTTAAACTCAAAACTATAACTTGCCGCTAACAACGCATTGTTTGGATAAAACAACATAAAACTAATTGCTAAAATAAACAGACCAATGCTTCGGGTACCTTTACGTAGACCACCAAAAAATAACGCTACGGGTGGAACAATATAAATCCATAAGGGACCGGTTCCATGCACTCCCCCAGCGTAAATTAAATACACCATCAAAAGCATCAAAGAAATAGTGACTAAACTGCCAGATACTCGATAGGCATTTTTTAAACGTTTATTGACCAATATTAGGCGAGATGTGAAAAACAATGTAGAGGCAATCAATAAAACAGTAGCGAGCAGGTTGTCTTGCCGAATCACGGCGGCTAAGCCCATGATCAAGGTTAAGGTATAACCAATAAAACCAAATAAGTTGGCAACAAGAATTTGTTGGTTTTTTTCAGGATCGTTATTCCTATTGGTACCGGTATTCAGGTAATTTCTGATGAGCTGCTCTAACTTCATTATTGACGAGATTCTCTTTTAAATATCGAGTGTGCTGAGTTCTTGTTGAATTTGCTGAGCAACAAGTTGTAACAGGGCTCTTTGTTGCTCAACCGCATGAGTAAAGCCATCTTTACTAAGGGGAAGCTGGAAGAAAAAAGGCTGCTCTAACTCCTTTTCTGCCTTGGCAGATGTAATCCAAAACGCACCACTGACCAGCACTGTAGAACGATCAGTTGGATAAAAATGATCAATTTGTACATTTAGTTCCATCATATTTTGTTCTAATAAAGGCGAGTTGTATCCAATAATTTGCATGTGCTCGCTTTTATTAAGGTCAATCAACAGTACCTTAGCGATGGCTGCCTCTAATGATTCGGCCCACAAATCATGTCGAGAAAAATACATTTGGTTTTGATTGATTTGCATGCTCAAGCCTGATTGCTTGAGGTAGTCCGCCAACACAATTTTGTTCAGTCTCACCTTGATACTTTTATTTGCTTGGCTAGATGGGGCTGACACATTAGTTGGGACATAAAGCATATAATAATTTACTTTATTGACTGGCGCACTGCAGGCAATGAGGCTAAAAATGAACAGTAAAATTGTCATTTGGCGCATATTAATTGTTTCCTGTGGGTGAAGGTGCTTGGTCACGTTTGGCCGCCTTGGGCTCCAATCGTTGCTCTTCTATTCCGTCACCAAAAATTAAACTGTTGGGTTTGTTATTTAATTGCAATAAGAGTGGTTGCATATCATTTAAGGTATTTTGAATAGTGCGCAGGGTTTGATTCACTTCTTGGTAGTTCTCTGAACCCGCAGAGAAGTCTTTAGTCAACTGACTCAAACTATTTAAGGTCTCAGCTAATTGACTATTTAGTTTCTCGCCTTGAAAACTAGACACCAAATGGTCAAAATTTTCGCTGGTCTTTTTCAGTGATTCTGCGGTTTGGGTCATGTTGAGTAACATTGTATTGGTGTTATCAGCAATATTTTGCAGTTTTATTTGATTGATATTATCCAGTACAGCCGATATTTTTGCGGTGATTTGGGCAAATTCATTACTCACCGTGGGAATAACATCGTAGTTGAGTAAGGTACTTATTTTAGATGGTTTTTCATCTGGATAGTGCTGCAAGTCAACAAATAAGGCGCCTGTTAAAAAATTGCCCATTTTTAGGCTGGCGCGCAGTCCTTCAGACACCCACACTAAGGTCTGTTTCTTTACATAATCTAAACCCCTTTGATCGTCGGATTGCTGCACTCGACCAGGCTGGATACCGATAATGACCGGGATATCGAAGCTCTCTTCTAATAAATAGGCTTTATTTAACTCAGGAGGATTGATGGCTAATACTTTACCGATTTCTAAACCCCGATATTCAACGGGGGCACCGACATGTAATCCGCGCACGGTATCTTTAACTAAAATCACAAACTCGACACTTAACTTGTAACGCTGCTCCGAGGCCTCATCGTAATTACTATGAATATCAAAATTAGTGCGTTTTGAAATAATATCTCCAGACGGGATCCCTTCTGGCACACCAAAGGTGACCCCGTTAGTGAGTAAACTTTCTAAGCTGCCAGTGTCAAACTTCACCCCCCCTGCGTTTAACTGTACTGATATGCCACTGGTATCCCAAAACTTCGTATTTTCAGTGATAAGCTTGTGGTAAGGCGCGTTAATAAAGGTGTTGTAATACACAACTCGTTCTTCAAAATTAAAATAAGTGTCTTCGATTTCACCGACTTTTAAGCCTTTATAAATAACTGGGTCGCCCTCTTTATAGGCAAATTCTGCGTTACTATTAAGGGTGATGTGCAAGCCCGGTGTGCCAGCTGGAGTGACAGGTGGTGCTGATAAGGCGGAAAAGTGGGTACTTTTTTCCTGCTCTTCGCCAGGCGCCATATTAATATAAGGCCCTGACATAATTGTGCCTAAACCAGATATTCCATTAAGTGAGATACGCGGGGATACAATCCAAAACTGACTGTCTTTATGTAATAAGGACGCCACATTGGCGTTCATTCTGGCAGTGACTAATACGCCTTGCAGGTCGTCAGCGAGTTCTATTTTTTTGACTACACCGATGTCAACGCTGCGGGTTTTAATTTTGGTTTTACCCGCTTCTATTCCGGTCGCGTTAGGAAATGAAATAACAATTAGCGGCCCTTGGCTACTCCACTGATAGTAAACCATCCACATACCAATAAATAACGCCACCAAAGGAATAAACCAAATCTTGGAAACTCGCCTCACTGGTTTTACTTCGGCCACTTCCCTTGTAGAAGTATCGTTTTCGAGGTTTGAGTGATCACTCATTGTCTGATGGGTCCTTTTGCCAAATCAAGCGGGTATCAAATGACATGGCCGCCAGCATGGTAACAATGACGACGCCACAAAAAGCGATTACAGCGTGCCCTGGATGAATACTCATTACGTTTCCTAATTGAATTAAACTGACTAACACCGCCACTACAAATACATCAATCATAGACCAACGACCAATAAATTCGGTGAAGCGATACCATTTCATACGCTGAATAGTTAAGTCTTGATGAGCAAATTGCACGCTAAAGTTTAGCCAACATAAAATCACTATTTTAGCCACAGGTACCAGTACACTGGCAACAAAAATAATAAATGCAATGGGGTAAGAGCCTGATTGCCATAACAATACTACACCACCAATAATGGTACTGGGTTGCTCGTCGCCTAGAGTATCGGTAACCATGATAGGGAGCAAGTTGGCGGGAATGTACAATAGAATGGCTGTCAGAAGTAAGGCCCAAGTGGTTTGAATACTTTTTGATGCATCACTGTATTTTTTAGCTCTATTGGGTTTGCCTTGTATTTCGCTTCGTAACTGGTGTTCATCTAGGAAAAGCAACATCGCACTCATTGCTACAGTGAACAACAAAAAGGCATAAAACGACAAACCTATCCCCACATCGGCAAGTGAACTTATTTTTACGAGACTAACTAACACACCAACTAAAAATATTTCCGCCATTGCCCACGGTAAAATAGCAAAGATAAAGGTCACAAAATAGGATGCTTTGGGTAAAACAATGCCAAATTGCAAAGGCACCAGTATCAGGAGTAGTGACAGTAAAATACACGCAGGTAGCACAATAATGGCGCTGGCCATTATTAGGCCTAAAATTGCATAATCTTGGGCAAATAATAATTCGATACTGCTTAGTATATCTATTTGTTGGCTTTGCCCTCCCGCGCTAAAAGACAAAAACTTGAAGGGCAGGGCTATGAACAAAAATATTAACGCTGAAAACGCCAGTGCACAGACCCATTGCGTAGCATGTTCACGATAGGCCGTGAGGCGATAACCACAACGGGGGCAAATCGCTTTGTGTTTATTGGGCAAGTGCGGAATATCAATATGATATCCACATTCATGACATGTGATGGAAGTAAACGCTGAGGTTTGAGATTGACTCAATGTTGATAATCGTTGTTCACTCACATTGAATTCTTATTAGGATTTCCTGATAATCATGTTACCAATATTCATTGAGCTAAGCCAAGGGAAGCGTGGTGCTTTTATAAGTTTGATGTATTAAACAGAAAAACCTAAAGGTGATGCTGAAAAAGCCACCTGTCGGTGGCTTTAAAACAAGACTAATTGTTAGTAATTAGCGTTACCTGGAGTACGAGGGAAGGGGATTACGTCTCTAACGTTTTGCATGCCAGTCACGTAGGCCACTAAACGTTCAAAGCCAAGACCAAAACCAGAATGAGGCACTGTACCGTAGCGACGTAAATCACGATACCAAGCGTAATCTTCTTGGCTTAAGCCCATTTCTGCCAAGCGCGCATCAAATACATCTAAACGCTCCTCACGCTGTGAACCACCGATAATTTCACCAATGCCTGGGGCAAGAATATCCATGGCCGCCACTGTTTTACCATCGTCATTAATGCGCATGTAAAAGGCTTTAATATCTTTAGGATAATTTTGCATGATGATAGGTGCGCCAACATGTTCTTCAGCTAGATAACGCTCATGTTCTGAAGATAAATCCACCCCCCAAGACACCGGGAATTCGAATTTTTTACCGCAATTTTGCAGTATTTCGATAGCGTCAGTGTAATCCATTCGCACAAAATCTTGCTCAATAACTTGCTCTAATCGAGTCACTGCATCGGGTTTAATGCGCTCGGCAAAAAATGCCATATCATCGGCTCGCTCTGCAAGAACAGCTTTGAAAACATATTTAAGCATGTCTTCAGCAAGTTGAGCTACATCGGCTAATTCAGCAAAGGCCACTTCTGGCTCAATCATCCAAAACTCTGCAAGGTGTCTTGAAGTATTAGAGTTTTCGGCTCTGAAAGTGGGACCAAAGGTATACACCTTAGACATGGCGGTACAATAAGTTTCAACGTTTAACTGACCTGAAACCGTTAGAAAGGTTTCTTTACCAAAAAAGTCTTGGCTGAAGTCGATTTCGCCTTGCTCTGTCTTGGGTAAGTTCATCATATCCAAAGTCGATACTCTGAACATCTCACCCGCACCTTCGGTATCACTCGCGGTGAGGATTGGTGTACTTATCCAACAGTAACCCCGTTCGTGAAAAAAACGGTGAATAGCTTGAGATAGACAGTTTCTAACACGGGTTACTGCGCCCATCACATTGGTTCGTGGACGCAAATGAGCATGCTCTCGCAAATATTCCATGCTGTGTCTTTTGGGCGCCATCGGATACGTATCTGGATTTTCTACCCAGCCGATAATATCAATGCTATTTGCATCGATTTCTAGCGCTTGACCTTGTCCTTCAGACGCTTTTAAAACGCCGCTGGCGATAATAGAACAACTCGTTGTTAAGCGTTGAATATCTGCATAATTTTCTAAAGTATTCAAAGCAATAACTTGAATGGGATCGAAACAGCTTCCATCGTGCAAGGCAACAAAAGATAGGCCTGCTTTTGAATCACGACGAGTTCTAACCCATCCTTTTACTGTGACATGTTCGCCAACTGCGTATGTACCGGCAAATATATCTGCCACCGAGGCGTGCGCCATTTCTTCTTCTCCAAGCTGTGGGGATAATCCCTATTTATTAATATCAATTTACTATGACGCTTTTTCATCGCTAAAGCGTTAGCCTGCTAGGCTGACCAGATAGTTTAAAACGTCTATCAAGATGATGTACTCTTACCGAAACCAACATAAAACGCAGATGGCGAGTAATGGCCGTAAAATTACGTAAGTGAGCGTTTTAATTAAACGACTGACTTGGCTAAGTTAGCAAGGTGTGTAATCTTACTCAGCTAGCGCACAGACTCAAGAAAAATCGAAGTAGAGAAGGTATGCAACAGCAAAAAAATGATCGTAGGGGTGAAAAACAGGCGATGAATCGGCGTAAACAGCCTAGAGAGACTGATCGCTTGTTTAAATTCATGGTGGCAATCAATGTTATTGGTTGGCTGGTCTTCTTAGCTGCTTTAGTTGTGTTTCACTATGCTCGGCCAGAATTTATCTCAGGTGTTCAAGCTTTCTGGGGAGTGACAGGACGAGAGGAGTGGTCTTCGGCTTTGAGTCATTACCTTGTTGCCCTATTAATCATCTGTGTAGCGATCAGTTTGCTGGTTCTTATCATTAAGCGCAGACGCAATAGACGAGAAAACGACTATTACGGAATCAACGGCTATGTACTCATGTTTGCTGCCGCGAGTAGTTTAGTTATTTTATATTTTGAACTAAATAGTCAGTAAGGAAAATATGTGGTTTCAGGATACAGAATAAGCCACCAGTTTGAAGAGCAAAATATAAGAACCATTCATGGATTTTTAGCCACTTCATATTGGGCAAAAGGGATTCCGCTCAACACCTTACAAAAAGCCTTAAAAAAACTCCTTATGCTTTGGTGTGTTTACCGAGGCGGGAGAGCAAGTTGGTTTTGCTCGAGTGATTACTGATTACGCTACCTTTGCTTATTTAGCGGATGTATTTGTAGTCGAAAAACATCGAGGGCGAGGCTTAAGTGTTTGGCTGATGGACGAAATACATCGTCATCCCGATTTACAGGGTTTGAGGCGTATGTTGTTAGCTACCAGTGATGCTCATGGTTTATATCAACAATATGGTTATAACAGCCTCAGCAGTCCAAGTGTTTTTATGGAAATTTGGCAACCAGATGTGTACAAAAACCGACTGGGTTAAATGAAAATAATGGCTTATTAGGGCAGAGTATAGATGTTAGATAAATTTATTCAGTTAATTCAACTTGGCGCCGGTGATTTTGAACATTTCGATGCGAAGCAAATATACCTGCTTGACAATGTTCGTTGTTTACTGAAAGCGTGGGCCGCAAACGAAGTGCTGCAAAAGGCCGGACTCTACCATTTAGCGCACTCGCCTTTAGACGAACTCAATGACGAAGCGAGACATCATTTGTCTGAGCAAAGAGCAGCCCTTGCGAGTTTACTTAGTCCTGAAGTTGAAATCCTAATTTATTATTTTCATGTTTGCGATTATCAGCGCCTGTTTGATGAGCCTAAAGATAAAAAAAATGTCACGATATATGACCGATATTTGCAACAACATACTCAAGTTAATGAACGTTTGTTGAGCCAAGTATGTGAGTTAGCGACAGCTGTCGCGCTCGGGCAATTAAGCAACCAAAAAAAGGAATTGGATTGTATTACCCCATTTTTACAACAAATGGAGGAAAAAATGCACCCCTATTTAAGTCGAGGGGCTAAAAATAGGCTCAATCAGATACCTAAGCGCGTTTAGTGGGGCATTAGCCCTAGCGTTTAAAAGATGATTGTTAGCCATAATAACGTGGTTGAAAGAAGTCAATTGCTCAAAACACGAGGCTTTAGGCCTTCGACGCGATTTATTTGACGTTAGTGAATGAGCAAAGACTCAAACCTTGAGCAAAATTAAATAGGAAAAATAGATGTTAAATTTAACGCTCGAAAGAATAAATAAAGGCTTCATTTTAGTGGGCTTGTGTTGCTTAATTATTGGCTGTGGTGCCGATAATAGTGATACAAAAAGTCATAAAGTAGCTGCTAGTTCTCATCAATCGGCTGTTGCAATGCCTGATAGTTATAGTGCTGACGCCGCAAAAGCGATTTTGGATAAAGGCGGTAATGCGGTTGATGCCGCCATTGCTGCGCAATTTGTATTGGCAGTGACACTGCCTGAAGCCGGTAATATTGGTGGCGGTGGATTTATGTTGATTCATAAAGATGGCCTAAATGACTTTATTGATTATCGTGAAAAGGCGCCCTTAGCTGCGCATCGAGATATGTATTTAGATGAAAAAGGTGAGGTGATCCCCAATCAATCACTTATTGGTGTATTGGCATCCGGCGTGCCTGGCACCGTGGCGGGCATGTGGCTAGCCCACCAAAAGCACGGCTCTTTACCTTGGAGTGAGTTAGTTCAACCCGCTGTCGAATTGGCGGAGCATGGATTTGTGGTTCATCCGAAGTTAGGCGGGTATATTGAACGTCATATAAAACGTCTGGCTGAACAGGGCTTTGACGTCAATTTTAAAACTTACTTTGAAAAAGCTAAAGCGGGCGAGATATTCAAACAGGCCGAATTAGCAGCGACTTTACGTTTGATTCGGGATAAGGGACGAGACGGCTTTTATTTAGGTGAAACTGCTAGGTTAATCAGCGATTTCATGCAAAAAGAGAATGGCTTAATTAGTTTACAAGATCTGGCTCAGTATGAGGCTATCGCGCGCAAACCTATCATTGCAAATTGGCAGCAATACCAACTGCTCACTGCGCCACCGCCTAGCTCTGGTGGTGTTGCGATTATTCAGTGGTTAGAAATGTATGAAATATTAGCCAAAAAACACCCAAACTTAGTGCACAACTCAAGTGCTTATATTCATCTTTTAGCCGAGATTGGTAAACGGGTTTTTGCTGATAGAGCTGAGTATTTAGGCGACCCTGATTTTATTCAAGTTCCCCTGACTCGTTTGATTGATCCCAGTTATATGGAAAAACGCAGTATGGGTATTGTACCCAATGTCATCTCAGAAACAGAAAGTATTCAACCAGGTCTGAAGGAGAGTGAAGAAACCACGCATTTTTCTATCATAGATAGTTGGGGCAATGCGGTTTCTAATACCACTACAATTAATTTAGGTTTTGGCAATTCTGTGGTCGTTGAAGGGGCCGGCTTTTTATTGAATGACGAAATGGATGATTTTAGTGCGAAACCTGGGGTTGCCAATGTGTTTGGTGCCATAGGTGGCAGCGCTAACGAAATACAGCCGCAAAAGCGAATGCTTTCTTCTATGACGCCTACCATCGTCTTAAAAAATAATGATGTTGCCCTCGTCACGGGCTCACCAGGTGGAACCACTATTATTAGCTCGGTCTATGAGTCTATCCTCAATGCGTTAGTGTTTAATATGAGTGCGCAAGAGTCCGTCGACCGTCCTCGCTTTCACCATCAGTTGTTACCAAAAGATCAAATTCGTTATCATCCAGGGCTAGATCCTAGGGTAATTGCTGAGTTAGAAAAAATGGGTTATGTGTTGGATGAAAACCGGTTTGGTGACTTGCAGTTAATCATCAACCAAAATGGTAAAATTGATGCTGCTTCTGAATCAAGCGGGCGCGGGAAAGCGATGGTTTTTTAAACACGCTTAATTAACTAGGTTAGCTGTTTTAAATGACTCGCAAGGTTCGTCTGGGCCTTGCTTGTTTAATGCGTTTGCGGCCCTTGAGCCTGCTCACTGTTTCGTGACATATGACAAGCTTTCGACACACCTAACTTGAGGCTGTGAAGGAGCTAACACCTCAATACATGTTAATTTTACTGCTCTGGGTAATGTTTTTATTGGTATTACACAACAATAAATAACTATACTTGCGGTCTTAGCGAGAACGCTGTAGCAATAGGCACTAACAAAGTTAGTAAAAATAATAATTATAAACGTATGGTTGTTTTATTCATGTTTGAAAAAATCCCACAAAATGCATTGAGGTCTTTCAGTATTACTTTGTTGCTAGTCTTAGGGGGATTTCATCAAATAGTGAGGGCCGATGATATTGATGACTTCATCAAAAAATCACAAGTTAAGACCTATGATTGCCCGAAAAGTGAGGTTCTTCCACAACTCGATACTTTTCTAAATAGTATCAAAACTACTCATTCTCAATCAATTGCTTTACAAGTTATTAAAACTCAATCAATGATTTGTGTAGGCCAGCTTGAACAGGCTCAAAACGTGCTCGAAGACATAATACGTGATCCTGCCATTGATAAGTTGTCTTACAGCTATGCCAGCGCAATTTATCAAATGGGTTATATTTTTGAGGCACAAGATGATCCTAAACGCTGTGCTTATTACAAACAGGCTGAAGAGCTTGGGAAGGATAGTTTTAAAGATATAACACTGAGTTCTCAAATTGCGCAATTATCAGGATGCAGTGGAAATAAGCAAAGTATTGGTGAAAGGCTTGGTAAACTATTTGCGCTCCTTGAATCCCATGTGTTAACTAACGATAAAGAGGAAGTGGCACATATTCATAATGAAATTGGGTATCTGTTTGGAAAAATTGGTCAAAATGTATTGGCTGTAGAGCAATACCAAAAAGCTTATGATATAGGCTTAGATGTGTATGAAGAAAAAAACCAAGTAGCGCCTTTGATGAGTCTTATTAGTGCTTACATCGGTAGTGGTAATTTTAATGAAGCTAAATTGATGATTGATAAACTGGCCGAAGAGAATAAAAAAATCAATACGCCCCTGACCAATTCATGGTTATATTACTCATTAAGCCGGTATTACTATTTAACTGCCGACTATGCTCAAATGCGCGTCAATTTAGTTAAATGGCAAGCTTTTTTGCCTATGGTGACTAATAAACAAATGGACGATTTATTTGCATGGTATTCGGCTTTCATTTGCATGATAGATGACGATAGAGATTGTATTACACAATATCTTAGCGCGCGTGAAATTGAGGACGCCCAAGTATCAAACGCCCTATCAAACAACAAAGACTATCTGCGCTTTTTGGTAGAGGCTAATTTATATCTAGGTAATGTTCCTGCTTCCGAAAAAGTATTTCAACGCTATGCAGATAAATTGACCACTAAGTTAAATCAGCAACAAGCGTCTGGTCAAGTGCTTGGTGTTGCCAATTTGTACACAAAAATCAATATGTTAGAAGAGAATATCACGAAAATTCAACGAGAAAATATACAAACTATTGTGTTGGTGTGTTTACTAATAACCGTGATAGCTCTTTTGCTTTATTTGACACTAGGACGACATTACTTGCGTAAATTGGCGACCGATAGTCTTACAGGTTTACGTAATGAACAATCAGTACTCGGTGCTATCAAGCGAATAAGATCAGTTCAGCGGGACAAGGTCAATGCTATTGCAGTGTTTGACGTGACTAATTTTTCTGAAGTTAATGCGCAGTTTGGCTATTTAACGGCTGATACCTTATTAAAACGGGTGGCAGGATGTTTAAATCAAGTCACTCGTGAGAAAGACTTGTTAGGGCGACTTGGGACTGACCGCTTTATCGTGTGTTTAAAAAATATAGATGATGAAACGGCTCGAGTGTTGTTCGATCGAATTCAAAATAGTCTGACTGATATGGCTATCAATGCAGGTAGCGGTGAAAAAGTGAATATTCATTCTAGTATGAGCATGTATCTTTCTCAGGACGGATTGCAAGACATCGAACAGGTGCTCGAAGAAATGCGAATGTCTGCGCATTACAACAAGAGAGCATCGGCTTTGTGACGATGAGTCAACACCCAAAGGTGTGATTGTATGCAACCCATTATTGACCTTGAAGGTTTAAATTACTTTGGCAAGATTACTACTTGAGTTGAAATACTACGATGAGGCTGGTCGGGTAAAGCCATCAGCTATACTGTCTTGGTGTGCATTGTTTTTATGCCGCAGTATGTTTATTTTTGCCTTGTCGTTTATCCTGCAACAAAATAGCTCTGAATTGTTATCTTGGATCTACCCTGAAAAACGCTATTTATACCTCGCAATGTTGATTGCTGCTCCCGCGTTTAGTGCTTATCTGCTGCTGGCATTTCGTGAGTCATTGACTAAGCATGAGAGATACTGGCCACTACTACTTATTAAGCCTTTGCTATTGCTCAGCTGTTTCCTTGATATTGGCTTGCACTACTTTTTAGCTAAATCGCTTTATTGGCAGTTTTCATGGTCAATCGCATTGTCGTTTCTGATTAATGTGATGATTGGCTTTTATCTGTTTAAAGACCGGCATTTACGTTTGTTGGTGAGTGACTGGTCTAGACCAAATAGCCCTATAGAATAGGGCCATAACATTCGCCTTATAATGGCTTATTGCATCTTGTTGGCCACAGCCTGCTCAAAGTAACTCTTAATACTAATATCACTATCATTCACCAAACGTTGATAGCAAATTCCAGCAAAAGCATAGGTGTTTCCAGCATATTCAAGCACAACATAGGGTGCATCAGGATCACTGACATCGTAATTCCAATTACCACCGATTTTATGGCGGAAAATTTCGCCAACATAGGCGCCATAAATATTGCACAGTGTAAAAACAGCATTCTCTTCAAGGGCTTGATTTCGATAACGAGCTAACCAACCTAGTATGACTTCATCGACCAACTCTACACTTTGATCGCTTCCGTCTAGTTCAAGTTTAAATTCTTCTTGAGTGGTAATCACGGCATTTTGCGCACAATCAATCATAAGTTCTGTGAGTTCTTCTTGGCTCATTTGCATGTATATCTATCCTTTATGCTTGTGGTTCTGGTAGTTGTGAAGGACACTGACGTAAAGCAAGTATTTGCTGGTACAACATTTCCGTACCTGGTCCTATCTTGTCAGCACTTGGCACAACTAAATAAAAGGGGATCACCCTAAAACTACTGCCTTTAATGGCTAATTTCACTAATTTTCCTTGGCTAAGCGCTTCTCTGATGGTGAATTCTGGAAGCCAGCAAAAACCAATGCCTTGAGCCATGATATCAATTGCCGCGCCAAAGTCACTTACCGTCCAGCGCTGCTCTGACTTTAGCCATCCCTGTTTTTCTATCGGCAGTTTACCCGAATCTTTGATAACTAACTGTAGGTGTTGAGCTAATTCTCGAGGATCTATTTGATGGGGTAGTTTAGCCAGCTCATGCTCTGGATGGCAAACGGCATAAAAGTAGTGTTGGCAAAGAGGCTCACCTAAGTAGCCGCGAGGAATGGTGCCGGAAATAACCAAATCAGCCCATTTTTCGGTTATCGCTTCTTCGGTGCCGGTTAACACGGTATTAATTATTTTAAGGCGACTACCACGGCTATATTTGTGAAAGTCGACTAAGGCAGGATAAAGATATTCTCTTGGAAAGGCGAGCTCTACGGCTAAGGTAATCTCAGGCTCCCAGTTTTGATTAATGTTGGTCGCCAGTTCTTCTAATTCTTGAATATTTTGCGTGAGAAGTCTGGCTCGTCTTAGCATGACCTCCCCAGCTTCAGTTAAGTGTGCCTTACGCCCGATTACTTCAAGTAGTTCGACGCCGAGTTGGTCTTGAAGTTTTGTAACCGCATGATTAAGCGAGGATTGGCTTTTGTTTAATTTTGCTGCCGCATGAGCATAACCCCCGTAGTCAACTACTGCTTGTAAAATTCGCCATTGCTCAATCGTTGTTTTTGCGCGATACATAGTTGTTTCTATTTTTTCGAATAATAACTTTTTGCTATTGTGACCTGAAGTGTGCAACAACGCCAGAGTGATCTGAGATCCGCCTCACTCGTAGTACAACGAAATATAATGATACTGACTATTATGAATTATCGATCGTGGTTACCCTTATCTGCACTATGTATATTGGCTTTATTCAGTGCTTTAATAGAATTCAACATAATTCCGCCCGGTTTAGCCTTACTCGAAAAACTGCAATCTCAATTTAGTGATTATTTTTACCTGCTCATCGGTTTGATTATCTTACTTGAATCGATTGTCTACGTTGGTTTTTATTTTCCTGGTCAATTTTTTGCTGTGGTCCTAGTGGTGATGGCTAAACCTCAATGGCAAGACATTGTATTTTTGACCTTAGCAATGGTCATTGCAGCAACAGTGGGCTCTTTGCTTAATTTTTTGCTAGGGCGCCGCCTAGCGAAATATAATCAAACATCGGCAAAATTAAAAATAAAGTCCTTACTAATTGCCATGATACACATCAATTCGCTGGCATTTTTTATGTTTTCTCAAGGCGGCCAGAGGCAGAGTATGAAGGTTGTCTTATTAGCTGGTTTGCTAAACCTACCTTACTACTTACTGCTCATCTTTGTGACGAGTTTGTTAAGTGAAGAAGTCATGTTGTTGGCCGAAAATACATGGCTTTTGGCAGGGGCGATATTGCTATGGTTGGCCGTCACAGTAGTGTTGGATATCCGTAAATATAAGGATGAGAAAACGCCATAATCAATTTGTCCACAACACTGTCAGGTTTTATGGCAAATGGGCTTTTGCTATTAATTTTTCAATTACTCTGGCTGCAGCAACAAATCCGAAGGTGCCGGTGACTGCTACAGATGCACCAAAGCCTGTATTACAATCTAACTTTACGCTTCCGTCTGACAAACTTTTAGTCGCGCAAACAGAGCCGTCTTTTTGTGGATAGCGCAGTTGCTCAGTTGAATAAACGCAATCAATGCCAAAACGTCTTTTACTGTTGGCGGTAAAATTATGAAAGCGGCGTAGATAGGAGCGAAGTTTGGCTGCAAGAGGGTCTTGAATTGTTTTACTTAGGTCAGTAACGGCTATTTGGGTTGGATCTATCTGGCCGCCAGCCCCACCAATAGTGATGATTGGAATTTTATTCCGTTTGCAATACACAATCATACTGGCTTTGGCTTTAATACTGTCTGTGGCATCAACCACATAATCAAAGCCTTTATTAAACATTTCGGCTACGTTTTCTGGGGTGACAAAATCTTCTATTGCGTTAACTATACAATCGGGATTAATGTCGAGAATACGCTTTTTCATCTCATCGACTTTAGCCAAGCCGACAGTAGAATGCATCGCATGTATTTGGCGATTGGTATTGGTTACACAAAGATCGTCTAAATCAATAAGTGTAAGCTGCCCTAAAGCTGTGCGGGCCAATGCTTCTGCTACCCAACAACCCACGCCGCCAATACCCACAACACAAACATGAGATTTAGCCAGTACTGCTGTTTGATTAATACCGTAAAGGCGCTCAGTGCCACCAAATCGCTGTTTTATTTGCTGCATAAAGAATCATTTAAATCGAATAATGGAAGATTATACCAGTGTTCGGGATTAATTTTGACTGACTGAAGCAATTTAAAAGCATAAATCTGACGAAAAACATTCGAATTAATAGATCTATCAATTCATAAATCTGAGATTTTATTCATTTACTAAACGTGGTGTTATGCGGCATCGATTTTAAGCACTAGTTCAGAGGTTAACCCAGTGAAGCATTCCAAGCAGATAAAACAAATCGTTCGAGGTTTAGCTACTCAAGACGGGGCAGGGGTAACATTAACACGAATCATAGGTCAGCCTGCCTTACCGCGACTCGACCCCTTTTTGCTGTTAGATGAATTTGGTTCAGATAAACCACAAGATTATTTAGCAGGTTTTCCCGAGCACCCACATCGCGGTTTTCAAACCGTCACTTACATGTTAGCCGGTAAAATGGAACATAAGGATTCTGTCGGCAACACGGGCTTAATCGAAACCGGCGGTATTCAATGGATGAATGCCGGACGGGGGATCATTCATTCCGAAATGCCGAAACAAACGGAAGGCTTGATGCGTGGTTTTCAACTTTGGGTGAATCTACCAGCAAAAGACAAAATGTCTGCGCCTAATTATCAAGATATTAAGGCCGCGGACGTCCCTGTGGTTAATATCTCTGAAGGGCTAAAGATTAAGGTATTGGTTGGAGAGTTTGACGGTGTAATAGGGCCTGTTTCAGCGCAAGCGGTAAGTCCTTTGTTTCTAGATTGTGTTTTTGAAAAAAAGCAAGCTGTCGTTATTCCTCGAGAGGAACAGCAATACTTCTTTGTATATTGTTATGAGGGAGAAGTTGAAGTTGGCAATGAAAAAATCATCAAGGGCCAATTAGCCGTGTTAGAAAGTCAATCGACTATCGAATTAGGTGGGGAAGCAGGTGCTCAATGCATCGTTGTTGGAGCATTTCCCATTAATGAGCCCGTGGCTCAATATGGTCCATTTGTGATGAATACGGAGCATGAAATTCAACAAGCTTTTGAGGATTATCAAAAGGGACGCTTTGTTTGATGGTATTTGCTCTTTTTATCGCTAAATAGCGTTTTAGTTTCAGCGATGTGTTGAATAAGGTCACTAGCTTTAATACCATTCACACAGAGAAATTTTGCCATGTTGACAGTGGTAGATAACATAACTGAAAAAGGAACGTTTAATGAAACCTGTTGTACTTGCTGGTGGGAGTGGTAGCCGTTTATGGCCTAAGTCGCGTGCTGCCTTGCCAAAACAATTTTTACGCTTAACTTGTGAACTCACCATGTTGCAGGACACCATTAAACGCTTGAATGGAACTCAAATTGCCGATCCCATAGTGATCTGCAATGAAGCTCACCGTTTTTTGGTTGCAGAGCAACTGCGACAAGAAGATATCAAGCACGGAGGCATTTTACTTGAGCCGGTGGGTCGGAATACGGCGCCTGCGATTGCCCTTGCCGCTTTACATGCTTCATTGGCTGGCGAAGATCCGACCCTGTTGGTTTTGGCTGCAGATCATTTAATTGGTAACAAGGCTGAATTTCACAAGGCTATCGAGCAAGCAGAGAAACTTGCTGAGCAAGGAAAATTAGTAACCTTTGGCATCGTGCCAGACAGTGCCCATACTGGCTATGGGTACATTAAGCGCGGTCGCGAAGTTTCAGCTCAAGAAGTCGGCTTCGAAGTGGCTCAGTTTGTTGAAAAACCCAATTTAACGACTGCACAGGCATATGTTGATTCAGGTGAATATTACTGGAATAGCGGTATGTTTATGTTCAAGGCGAGTCGTTATTTACAAGAACTTGAGAAATATGCGCCGGACATGCTGGCGATTTGTAAAAGAGCCATTGCCTCTGAATCACCTGATTTAGAGTTTGTTAGACTAGATGCCGAAATTTTCTCTACGTGTCCCGACGATTCGATCGACTATGCCGTGATGGAAAAAACCGATTCAGCTTGTGTAGTGCCGCTTGATGCTGGTTGGAGTGATGTTGGCAGTTGGTCTTCTTTGTGGGAAACCGCACAGCAAAAAGACAGTAATAACAATGTGGTAATCGGTGATGCCATACTAGACGGTGTGCACAACAGTTATATTAATTCTGAACAACGATTAATTTCGGTCGTTGGACTTGATGATGTGGTTGTGGTTGAAACTAAAGATGCAGTGTTAGTCGCCCACAAAGATAAGGTGCAGGATATTAAGAATGTGGTTAATCAATTAAAGGCTGAAAAACGTCCAGAATTTGAATTTCACCGCGAAGTATTCCGTCCTTGGGGCAGTTACGACTCCATTGATAATGGGGCTCGATTCCAAGTAAAACGTATCACCGTCAAGCCGGGTGAAAAATTGTCGGTACAAATGCATCACCATCGTGCAGAGCACTGGATTGTAGTTGCCGGTACCGCGAAAGTCACCAACGGTGAGCAAACCTTATTACTCTCTGAAAATCAATCGACTTATATTCCTATTGGTGTGATTCATGCTCTTGAAAACCCAGGTAAAATTCCACTTGAGTTAATTGAAGTACAATCAGGTACTTACTTAGGTGAAGACGATATTGTGCGTTTTTCTGACCGCTATGGTCGAGTAGAGAGTAAATAAGGATCGTTAATATGCAACTAAGCTGTTTTAAGGCCTACGATATACGTGGCAAACTGGTCGAGCAATTAGATGAGCACTCGGCTTATCGTATAGGACGCGCTTTTGCTGAATATCTTAATGCAAAAAGTGTGGTCGTTGGGGGCGATGTAAGATTGACTTCAGAGCCACTTAAGTTAGCGCTTGCGGTGGGCTTGATAGATGGTGGAGCTAAAGTACTTGATTTAGGTATGACGGGCACTGAAGAGATCTATTTTGCAACAAAACATCTAGGCGTTGATGGCGGCATTGAAGTAACAGCGAGTCATAATCCGATTGATTACAACGGCATGAAATTAGTCAAGGCAGACTCGAAACCCATTAGTGGTGATACTGGCTTGTTTGCAATTAAAGAACTAGCTGAAAGCTATGAAGAAAATTCAGTAAAAGCAGGTTTAATGTCTTTTTCGAATGGCTTTGTGAGTTCAGCTGACTTTGTTTCAGGTCAAAGTTCCGTGTCAGTTGAAAAGCTCCTGTTGAGTCAGGCTTATCAAATGGTATCTACGGAGAATGCTTACGTAGAACATATGTTGTCTTATATTAATCAAGATAATATACGCCCCTTGAAGTTGGTGGTTAACGCGGGTAATGGTGCAGCGGGTAAGGCCCTAGATGCGATTGAACAAACTTTGATAAAACTGCAAGTGCCTGTTGAGTTTATAAAAATTCACCACCAACCCGACGGTACGTTTCCAAATGGTATTCCCAATCCTTTACTACCGGAAAGTCGGGCTGATACGGCAAATGCAGTGAAGGCCCACAAGGCTGATATGGGTATTGCTTGGGATGGCGATTTTGACCGTTGCTTTTTGTTCGACGAAAACGGTGATTTTGTAGAAGGCTATTATATTGTTGGTTTGCTAGCGAAGGCTTTCTTGGATAAAGACCCAGGCGCTAAAATTATTTTTGACCCACGGGTCTATTGGAACACCGAAGATATTGTGAAATCTTCTGGTGGCGTACCTATTATGAGCAAAACAGGCCACGCTTTTATCAAAGAGCGGATGCGAGCAGATGATGCTGTTTATGGTGGTGAAATGAGTGCTCACCATTATTTCAGAGATTTCGCTTATTGTGATTCGGGTATGATCCCATGGTTATTGGTGGCAGAGCTGATTTGCACATCTAACAAGCCCCTATCAAATTTGGTCAAAGAGCGCATTGCGGCATTCCCTTCATCAGGCGAAATCAACCGCACCGTCAGCGATCCTGATAAGGTAATCAAAGCGGTGTTAGCGAAGTATGAAGCAAGTGCAAAGTTAGTTGATTACACTGATGGTATTGGTGTTGAATTCGACGAATGGCGATTTAATTTACGCAAATCAAACACCGAACCTGTTATTCGCCTGAATGTAGAATCGCGGGCAAATATTCCCTTAATGGAAGACAAAACAAAAGAACTGCTTTCTTTACTGCAATAAATGATAAGGACGACTTTTTTGGCCTACTAAGAAAGTCGTCATCTTTCAAAGCTATGCGAGTAAACCTGCCATAACAAAATGCATCAAAACCGTCACTGCAGTGAGCTCTATTCTTAATCGTTTATAATGTTTGTCTGAACTAAATACTCGCAGATCATACAACAACATAAAAATAAAGCCGCTTGCTAACAACAATATTGAAACCCTGCCATTTGGATTGAACAAGCATAGCCAAGCCAATAATGAGGGTAACATTGCCACACTCATTTGCATTTTACTGAATGTTCTTGATAAGGCATCGCTCCAATGAACGCCCCCTAAAAATGCTAAAATAACCGCACTATATTGGATAAAAAGTGTTTGTGACAGTAAGGGACTTAACCCTTCTAGAAAAGATAAAAGGGGTAAGCCTAAAAAGGGTAACAGACCACAATAGCCGAGCAATTTTGAATAGGGAACTACGTTCATCTTATTAGGCCTTAATATTCAACAAGTCAAAAAAAAGCGCTGTTTCAGTGAACTGAAACAGCGCTCGATAGTGTACTGGTTACATCAATTATTTTTCAATTTTATTGTACGGACGCAATGTATGACCAGTATATAGTTGACGAGGGCGGCCTATTTTTTGACCAGGCTGACTTAACATTTCATGCCAATGAGAAACCCAGCCAACCGTTCTTGCTAAAGCAAATATGCAAGTGAACATGTTGGTAGGAATACCGATTGCTTTGAGAATGATGCCTGAATAAAAATCAACGTTCGGGAATAGTTTCTTCTCAGCAAAATACGGATCGCTAAGTGCAATTCTTTCCAATTCCATTGCTACGTTCAGCAAAGGATCGTCAATGTTTAATTCAGACAATACTTCATGGCAGCTTTCACGCATGACTGTTGCACGTGGGTCAAAGTTTTTATAGACACGATGACCAAAACCCATTAATCGGAAGGGGTCATTTTTGTCTTTTGCTCGTGCAATAAACTCTGGGATACGGTCTACAGTTCCAATTTCTTCGAGCATAGTCAAACATGCTTCGTTGGCGCCTCCGTGAGCAGGGCCCCAGAGTGACGCTACGCCTGCTGCTATAACAGCATAAGGGTTGGCACCCGAAGAGCCTGCTAAACGAACTGTTGAAGTAGAGGCGTTTTGCTCATGATCGGCATGTAAGATAAAAATTCTGTCAACCGCACGTGCTACTGCTGGACTAATTTTATATGTTTCAGCCGGTACAGAGAACATCATATTTAAAAAGTTTTCTGCATAGCTAAGATCGTTTCTTGGGTATACAAATGGTTGACCGATGTTGTATTTGTAACACATGGCAACCAAGGTCGGCATTTTAGCCACTAAACGGTAGGCACTGCGTAAACGTTGGTCTGCATCATGTATATTTAAGTCATCGTGGTAGAAAGAAGCCATTGCGCCTACCGTGCCACATAGCATTGCCATGGGGTGTGCATCGCGTCTAAAACCACGGAAAAAGTTATTTACTTGATCATGAACTAAGGTATGGCGAGTGATGGTATTTTTAAAATCTTGATATTCTTCTGTGTTTGGCGTTTTGTCGTGTAACAACATATAACACACTTCGATGTAATCAGCTTCTCTTGCTAAATCTTCGATTGAATATCCGCGATGTAATAAAACACCTTTCTCTCCATCTATAAAAGTGATGGAAGACTCACATGAGCCAGTGGCCATAAAACCGGGGTCGTAAGTGAAATAACCGCTGCTGCCTAGTTTACGAATATCGATTACATCATGCCCTGCTGAACCAGACAAAATGGGTAGTTCAATTTCTTTATCACCGGCTTTTAAAATGGCTTTATTGTCTGCCATACTTTGCTCTCCTCAGACTGGTTACTTTTTGATAAAACAGCAATTGATTATGCTTACACGGGGAAAATCGCCGCTATTTGTACTGATAATGTCGTGTTATGTCAATTTTAATGCTTAGTTAAACGCATAATTATTTAATTAACTTTATTATTTATAAAAATTAATTTTAAATCTAAGACTTATAAGGCATTAATAATGAACAACAATTGTAATTAGCGAATTCGCTGGATATACTTTGCCATCTTGTTTGAGTGATAGCAAAGGCATTAATTTATTAATATCTAGTTAACATTTGAATAACATTTTCAGGGATGAAAATACTGTTTTTAGCAGGCTGTGGTGCGCAATGCGCCGGAGCATAATGTAAAACACCCTACAGGTAAAAGAGCATAAAACGTGAAAAAACAAAGACCAGTAAATTTACAACTTAATACCATTAGTTTTCCTCCTGCAGCTATTACTTCAATTCTTCATCGCATCACAGGCGTCGCCTTGTTTTTTGCTTTGTTGTTTGTGATCTGGGCGTGGGCGGTTTCAGTATCTTCTTTAGATGGGTTTGCGATGGTTCAGCAACAACTTAACGGTTGGTTGGGTAAATTTATCGCTATTGGGACTATTTCAGCATTGAGCTACCACATCTTAGGTGGAATCAGACATTTCATCATGGATACTGGTGCTTGGGAAGAACTTGAGTCAGGCAATAATAGTGCTAAAGCTATTATTGGTATTTGGATCTTATTAACGATTGTTGTAGGAGTTGTATTATGGTAACTAGCCAAGCTAGTTTGAAACGTGATGGTGTGCAGGACTATGTCACCATCAGAGCAACTGCCATCATTATGACGGCTTTTTCATTGTTTATGCTGTGGTATTTTGTAACAACGCCTCAGGTTACATTTGAGAGCTGGAATGGCCTTTTTTCTAATATTGCAATGAAAGTATTTACTTTCGCTACACTAGTTTCAATCATGCTGCACGTCAGAATCGGTTTATGGCAAGTGTTAACTGATTACGTTAAAGCACCTGCGTTGCGTGCGGTGGTTCAATTCATACTTAATTTAATTGCCTTCGTTTATGTCGCGGTAGGTCTTTTTGTGTTGTGGGGTATTTAGATGGGTATTACAGTTCATGAATATGATGCAGTAGTGGTTGGAGCAGGCGGTGCTGGTATGCGCGCTGCTTTACAAATTTCTCAATCAGGTAAATCTTGTGCATTGTTATCTAAAGTTTTTCCAACGCGCTCACATACGGTTTCTGCGCAAGGTGGCATCACTGTAGCATTAGGTAATGCCCACGAAGATAATTGGGAATGGCACATGTACGATACCGTTAAAGGTTCTGATTACATCGGTGATCAAGACGCTATCGAATATATGTGTAAAACAGGTCCTGAAGCGATTATTGAAATGGAAAACATGGGTTTACCTTTTTCTCGTTTCGAAAACGGAAAGATTTACCAACGCCCCTTCGGCGGTCAATCAAAGAATTTTGGAGGCGAGCAAGGTGCTCGTACGGCAGCAGCGGCTGACAGAACAGGTCATGCCTTGTTGCATTTATTGTATCAACAAAACGTTAAAAATAAGACCAAAGTGTTCAGTGAATGGTATGCCTTGGATTTAGTTAAAAACCAAGACGGTGACGTGGTGGGTTGTACCGCGATTGATATTGAATCGGGTGAAGTCGTTTACTTCAAATCAAAGGCCGTTGTGTTAGCAACGGGTGGTGCGGGTCGTATTTATGCATCAACCACAAATGCACACATCAACACTGGCGATGGCGTTGGTATGGCGCTTCGTGCTGGTGTACCAATGCAAGATATGGAAATGTGGCAATTCCACCCCACCGGTATTGCCGGTGCTGGTACTCTAGTTACTGAGGGGTGCCGTGGTGAAGGCGGTTATTTGTTGAATAAAGACGGTGAACGCTTTATGGAACGCTATGCGCCCAATGCTAAAGACTTAGCAGGTCGTGATGTTGTTGCTCGTTCTATGATGACGGAGATACGCGAAGGTCGTGGTTGTGATGGCCCCTGGGGTCCTCACCTTAAGTTAAAACTAGACCACCTTGGGAAGGATGTACTAGAGTCACGCCTACCGGGAATACTCGAATTATCTCGTACTTTCGCTCACGTCGACCCTGTTAAAGAGCCTATTCCTGTTATTCCTACTTGCCATTACATGATGGGTGGTATTCCGACTAACGTTGACGGTCAAGCTCTCAGTATCGACTTACAAGGCAAAGCGACGCCAATTAAAGGTTTATTCGCTTGTGGTGAAATTGCTTGTGTATCAGTGCATGGCGCAAATCGATTAGGTGGTAATTCATTATTAGACTTAGTGGTATTTGGCCGCGCAACAGGTTTGCATTTAGGTAAAGCAATTGATGGCATTGAAGCACGTGATGCATCACAAGATGATGTCGATGCGGCTCTAGTTCGGTTTAATCGTTGGGAAAATTCTCCTAAAGGTCAAGGCGAAGACCCAGTGCAAATTAAGAAAGATTTGCAACAGTGTATGCAACTTAACTTCTCAGTATTTAGAGAAGGCGAGGCAATGGCACAAGGTCTTAAAGAATTAGGCGAAATAAGAGAGCGTCTTCAGTCGGCTCGCTTAGACGATAAGAGCAACGACTTCAACACGGCACGTATCGAATGCCTAGAATTAGATAACTTGATGGAAACGGCTTACAGCACAGCAGTTGCCGCTAACTTCCGTACTGAGAGTCGCGGTGCCCATAGTCGCTTTGACTTCCCAGACCGTGACGATGACAACTGGTTATGCCACTCAGTGTATTTACCTGAAAACGATACGATGCTGAAGCGAGACGTGAATATGACGCCTAAGCTTCGTGAAGCCTTTCCACCAAAAGCAAGAACGTATTAATAGGAGTAGCGAAGATGCAATTACATTTCTCAGTTTACCGTTACAATCCTGATATTGATAACGCGCCCCGTATGCAAGAGTATCAGTTGGAGCTTGAAGAAGGTCAGGACATGATGGTTCTGGATGCGCTGATTTTATTGAAAGAGAAAGACCCAACTTTATCATTTCGTCGCTCATGTCGCGAAGGTGTGTGTGGTTCTGACGGCGTTAATATGAACGGCAAAAATGGCCTAGCATGTATCACTCCTTTGTCAGCATTAAAAGGTAATAAGATAGTGGTTCGTCCATTGCCTGGTCTACCTGTCGTGCGTGATTTAGTTGTAGATATGAGTCAGTTTTACACTCAGTATGAAAAGATTAAGCCGTTTTTGATCAATGATGACAATCAACCACCTGCTCGTGAATTTTTGCAATCGCCAGAAGACAGAGCTAAATTGGACGGTTTATACGAGTGTATTTTATGCGCTTGTTGTTCAACATCGTGCCCATCGTTCTGGTGGAACCCTGATAAGTTCATTGGTCCTGCTGGTTTATTACATGCCTATCGCTTTTTAGCAGATAGTCGTGATACGGCCACTGAACAACGTCTAAGTGGTTTAGATGATGCCTTTAGTGTGTTCCGTTGTCACGGCATTATGAATTGCGTCAGTGTATGTCCAAAAGGCTTAAATCCAACTAAAGCCATTGGTCAGATCAAATCAATGTTGTTAAAACGCGCAGTATAAGTTAGCTTGCCATTCTTAATTGAATGGCAATACCGATTTTTTGATTTAAAGTAACCTGTGGGTTAAGCCCACTAAAGTAACGTGTGTACCTGCACACATAATTGTAAGTCTTATCAAATCAAGGGACGACAATGCAACAAAGCGTGATGAAAGCATGGTGGGACTCTTCTCACATGGCTGGTGGCAACGCTGCTTATGTAGAAGAAATGTATGAAGCGTATTTAGATAACGCACAAAGTGTCTCTGAACAATGGCGTGAAATTTTCGACAAATTACCCAAAGTTGAAGGCGTATCAGTCGAATCTAAACACAGCGTAATAAGAGAACAATTTCGCTCATTAGCCGCTTTAGGACCCGCTGCGCGGGTTGGTGGAAGTGCTTCACCTACTAGCAATACAAGTGATGAGAAGCAAGTCAAAGTATTACAGTTGATAAATGCATTTAGATTTCGTGGGCACCAACATGCCAATCTCGATCCTTTGCAGCTTTGGAAGCAGCCCAGAGTTCGTGATCTAGAACTATCTCATCATAATCTTTCCGAACAAGACTTCGATACCGTTTACAACGTTGGTTCTTACGCTATTGGCCAAGAAACCATGCCTCTGGGTGAGTTGTTTAAGTCACTGAATCGCACTTATTGTGGTTCGATTGGTACCGAATACATGCACATCACCGACACTGAACAAAAGCGTTGGTTACAGAACCGCATCGAGTCAGTACAAGCCAAGCCTGAAGTGCCTCGTGAAGAAAAAATTGCGATTCTCAAGGGGCTTGTTGCAGCCGATGGTATGGAAAAATACCTTGGAGCTAAATTTCCGGGTGCCAAACGCTTTTCATTAGAAGGCGGTGATTCTTTGGTACCGATGTTGAAAGGACTAATTTCTCACGCTGGTAATTGCGGTACTAAAGAAGTTGTCATTGGTATGGCTCACCGCGGGCGTTTAAACGTACTTGTCAATGTTCTGGGTAAGAATCCTTCTGTGCTGTTTGATGAATTTGCCGGTAAACACGATAATTCATTAGGAGCCGGTGACGTTAAATACCATGCGGGTTACTCTTCAGATTTTGCTACCCCAGGTGGAAACGTCCATTTAGCGCTAGCGTTTAACCCATCTCATTTAGAAATTGTTAACCCAGTAGTGATTGGTTCGGTTAGAGCACGTCTAGACAGACGTAACTGTACTGACGGTTCGCTTGTTTTGCCGATCACCATTCATGGTGACTCTGCGATTGCTGGCCAAGGTGTGGTGCAAGAAACCTTTAATATGTCACAAACTCGCGGTTTCAAAGTGGGTGGCACTGTTCGTATCGTTATCAACAACCAAGTTGGTTTCACTACATCTAAAACTGAAGATACGCGTTCTACTCAGTATTGTACTGATATAGCAAAAATGGTTCAGGCGCCTATCTTCCATGTCAATGCTGACGATCCTGAAGCTGTTTTATTCGTGACAAAACTAGCTTTAGATTATCGCAATCAGTTCAAGCGTGACGTTGTCATCGATCTAGTGTGTTACCGCCGTCATGGGCATAACGAGGCTGATGAGCCAAATGCAACTCAACCCTTAATGTACCAAAAAATTAAGAAGCATCCTGTTCCTCGCGAATTGTACGCTGATCAATTGGTAGCAGAGGGCAGTATCGAAGCCCATGAAGTTGAAAAATTAATTGGCGATTATCGTGCAGCGCTTGATCATGGTGCTTGCGTATTAGATGAGTGGCGTCCAATGACAGAACATTCTGTCGACTGGTCACCTTACCTAGGCCACGACTGGGACGTGAGTTACGATTGCGAAATCAGTGTAGAAAAACTTCAAGAGTTAGGTAATAAGTTGTGTTCTTTCCCTGAAAGTCACCAATTACAGTCTCGTGTTGCCAAGCTTTATCAAGATCGCGTAGCGATGATTGCTCAAGAAAAACCCTTAGATTGGGGAATGGCCGAAAATTTAGCCTATGCGTCTATCGTGGATACGGGCAGTAAGATCCGTATGACCGGCCAAGACTCCGGCCGTGGTACCTTCTTCCACAGACACGCTGTTCTGCACAACCAAGCTGATGGCTCTGCCTATATGCCGTTGCAGCATATCAGCCCTAAGCAAGGAAAAATGGAAATTTATGATTCCGTTTTGTCTGAGGCGGCGGTACTTGCTTTTGAATTTGGATATGCCACTGCTGAGCCAGGTTGTTTAACTATCTGGGAAGCTCAGTTTGGTGATTTCGCCAACGGTGCTCAAGTGGTGATTGATCAGTTCTTGAGTTCTGGTGAAGCAAAGTGGGGCCGCTTATGTGGTCTAACCTTATTGTTGCCCCACGGATATGAAGGGCAAGGACCTGAGCATAGCTCAGCTAGACTTGAACGCTTCTTACAGTTATGTGCTGACCACAATTGGCAAGTATGTGTGCCATCTACCCCGGCTCAGGTATTTAACATGTTGCGCCGTCAAATACTCAGACCCACACGTAAGCCTTTGATTGTGATGTCTCCAAAGTCTTTGTTGCGTCATCCGCTGGCTGTCTCTTCACTCGAAGAACTCTCAACGGGGGTTTTCCATAACGTCATCGGTGAAGTAGATGAGTTAGTGCCGAGTAAGGTTAAGCGCGTAGTGTTATGTTCAGGCAAGGTTTATTACGATTTGCTCGAACAGCGTCGTAAAAATGAACAAGACGACATCGCGATTGTTCGAATCGAACAACTCTATCCTTTCCCTCATGCTGAGTTAGCTCAGGCTATTAGTGACTATCAACATGTGACTGATTGGGTGTGGTGTCAGGAAGAACCTCAAAACCAAGGCGCTTGGTACTGTAGCCAGCACCATTTTTGGGCGTCAATCCCTGAGGGTGCAAAACTGAGTTACGCTGGTCGTCTTGCTTCTGCATCACCTGCGGTAGGGTATATTTCTGTTCACAACCAACAGCAAGCTGATTTGATTGCTGATGCATTAACAATTAAATAAGGAACCAGTATGACTATTGATATAAAAGTACCGGTATTGCCAGAATCAGTGGCTGATGCATCGATTGCAACTTGGCATGTGAAAGTTGGCGAAAAGGTCAGTCGTGATCAAAGCATTGTAGATATAGAGACAGACAAGGTAGTACTTGAAGTTGTTGCACCAGCAGATGGTGTAATCAGTGAAATATTCCAAGTCGAAGGTGAAACTGTTCTTGGCGAGCAGGTTATCGCTAAATTTGAATCAGGTGCCAGTGCTGCTAAAGAGAGTAGCGCTCCAGCACCTACCGCAAAAGAAACTTCAAACAGTAAAGGTGAAGCAGTGGAAATTAAGGTACCGGTACTGCCCGAGTCAGTGGCAGATGCAACAATAGCAACTTGGCATGTTAAACCAGGCGAAGCTATCTCTCGTGATCAGAATTTGGTTGATATTGAAACCGATAAAGTGGTGCTAGAAGTTGTTGCGCCAGCTGACGGTTCACTTAGTGAAATCTTGTTTGAAGAAGGTGCCACAGTTTCAGGTGAACAAGTGATCGCTTTGTTTACTGCTGGCGCTGCGCCTGCGGTAAGTACTCCAGCTGCAGATTCGGCGAGTCCTGCATCGAATGAAGAAAATGATGCATTGAGTCCATCTGTGAGAAGATTACTTGCAGAAAAAGGCTTAGATGCAGCAAAAATTAAAGGTACAGGTAAAGGCGGTCGTGTAACCAAAGAAGACGTTGAGAAATTCCTACAGGCGCCAGTTGCTTCTGCTAAAAGTGCATCATCAAGTGCTGCAGCTCCAGTCTTAAACGTGGGGAGCCGCACAGAGAAACGTGTGCCGATGACTCGTTTACGTAAAACGATTGCAACTCGTTTGTTGGAAGCAAAAAACAGCACGGCAATGTTAACTACATTTAACGAAGTTAACATGAAGCCCATTATGGACTTGCGCAAGCAGTATCAAGATAGTTTCGAAAAACGTCATGGCATTCGTTTAGGTTTTATGTCGTTTTATGTTAAAGCGGTAACAGAAGCACTGAAGCGTTTCCCTGAAGTTAACGCTTCAATTGATGGCGATGACATTTGTTACCATAACTATTTTGACATCTCGATTGCCGTATCGACACCGCGTGGCCTAGTTACGCCGATATTGCGTGATTGCGATACGCTAGGAATGGCTGGCATCGAATCTGGCATTCGCGACTTAGCGTTAAAAGGTCGTGATGGCAAACTGACGATGGAAGATATGCAAGGCGGTAATTTCACTATTACTAACGGCGGTGTTTTTGGCTCTCTATTGTCTACGCCTATTATCAATTTGCCACAAAGTGCAATCTTAGGGATGCATAAAATTCAAGACAGACCAATGGCAGTTAACGGCAAAGTAGAAATTTTGCCCATGATGTATTTGGCACTTTCTTATGACCACAGAATCATTGACGGTAAAGAGTCGGTGGGGTTCTTGGTTACCATTAAGGAAATGCTTGAAGATCCTACACGTTTGTTGCTAGACGTGTAATGTAAACGAGGTAAGTAGCAACTCGTTACTTACTGAAGTGCCGTTTTCTTGTTGAAAACGGCTTCTAATCAAGCTGCATAATTGCGGCTTTTTCTAAATTAAAACGGATAGATACACCATGAATTTGCATGAATATCAAGGCAAGCAGCTATTCAAAGAGTATGGTTTGCCAGTTTCTGAAGGGTTTGCCACTGATACTCCTGAAGCGGCGGCTGAAGCAGCTGACAAAATTGGCGGAACTGAGTGGGTAGTAAAATGCCAAGTACATGCTGGCGGTCGCGGTAAGGCTGGCGGTGTTAAGTTGGTAAAATCTAAAGAAGAGATCAAAGCATTTGCTCAAAAATGGTTAGGTCAAAACTTAGTAACTTTTCAAACTGACGAAAATGGTCAACCTGTCAGTAAGATCTTGGTTGAATCTTGCACTGACATCGCAGATGAGCTTTATTTAGGTGCAGTTGTTGATCGTACTTCTCGTCGTATCGTTTTCATGGCTTCGACTGAAGGCGGTGTAGAAATCGAAACTGTTGCTCATGAAACACCAGAAAAGATTTTAAAAGCTGAAATCGATCCTATCGTTGGTGCTCAGCCTTATCAAGCACGCGAAATGGCGTTTAAACTTGGTTTACAAGGCGTTCAAATTAAACAGTTTACGCAAATCTTTTTGGGTTTAGCGAAAATGTTCGTTGATTTGGATATTGCGTTGATCGAAATCAACCCACTTGTTATCAAAACTGATGGCAACATTCACTGTCTAGACGCTAAAGTAGCCATCGACGGCAATGCGGCTTATCGACAGCCAAAAATTCGCGAAATGCACGATCCATCACAAGATGACGCACGTGAAGCTGAAGCGGCGAAATGGGAACTTAACTACGTTGCATTAGACGGAAACGTTGGTTGTATGGTTAATGGTGCCGGTCTTGCAATGGGTACTATGGATATCGTAAACCTTCACGGTGGCAAACCCGCTAATTTCCTTGACGTTGGCGGCGGTGCAACCAAGCAACGTGTTGCTGAAGCGTTTAAAATTATCTTATCTGATAAGAATGTTAAAGCGGTTTTAGTTAACATCTTTGGTGGTATCGTTCGTTGTGACATGATCGCAGAAGGTATCATTGGTGCTGTTAAAGAGGTTGGTGTTAACGTACCTGTTGTTGTTCGTCTTGAAGGCACTAACGCTGAACTAGGTCGTGAAGTACTAGCAAAGTCTGGCCTTGATATTATCGCTGCAAGCAGTCTAACTGATGCGGCCCAGCAAGTTGTTAAAGCCGCGGAGGGCAAATAATGTCTGTATTAATTAATAAAGACACCAAAGTTATCTGTCAGGGTTTCACCGGCGGTCAGGGTACATTCCACTCTGAGCAAGCAATTGCTTATGGGACAAAAATGGTTGGCGGTGTAACACCTGGTAAAGGTGGCACGACACATCTTGGTTTACCCGTTTTCAATACAGTACGTGAAGCGGTCCAAGAAACGGGCGCAACAGCGACAGTCATCTATGTACCAGCCGCGTTCTGTAAAGATTCTATCGTTGAAGCTGCTGATGCAGGTATCGAATTGATCATTTGTATCACTGAAGGTATCCCCACTATCGACATGTTGTTTGTGAAAGAATATTTGAACGTAAAAGGCGTTCGAATGATCGGTCCAAACTGCCCAGGCGTGATTACTCCTGGTGAATGTAAGATTGGTATCATGCCTGGACATATTCACAAACCAGGTAAAGTGGGTATCGTTTCTCGTTCTGGTACATTGACTTACGAAGCTGTAAAACAAACTACTGATGAAGGTTTTGGTCAATCTACTTGTGTTGGTATTGGCGGTGATCCAATTCCTGGTTCTAACTTCATCGATATTTTGAAGTTGTTCCAAGAGGATCCTCAAACAGAAGCCATCGTTATGATCGGTGAGATCGGTGGATCTGCTGAAGAAGAAGCGGCTGCTTATATCAAAGCACATGTGACTAAGCCTGTTGTTTCCTACATTGCTGGTGTGACTGCACCTGCTGGTAAACGTATGGGCCACGCTGGCGCCATCATTGCTGGTGGTAAAGGTACAGCTGATGAGAAGTTTAAAGCCTTAGAAGATGCAGGTGTCAAAACCGTGCGTTCTTTAGCTGATATAGGTAAAGGTTTACGCGAAATTACTGGTTGGTAAGGTAAGCTAAACATCGAATTAGAAACCCGCTTTTATGCGGGTTTTTTGTTTTCTCGTCTCTATATTTTTATAAACATGCCCACTACATACACTTTCCTGGCTTAATAACGTGTCCTTTTGCGCTAATTGAGAAGTTTTTGTTCCGTAAGTTGTACTATTTTTACCTGTAAACTACAGTCTTTTTTGTAAGGCTCCTTATCATGTAAATGGGTTATAACGTTGAGGTTTTTCAGAAACTAGGTACGAGCCGGCTATGGCTCAGTATTCTGCTCATACTAAACCATTTCAGTTTTCCATTTTCTTTATGGGGCGTTGCCGATTTTTTAACATTCATACGCCGTATTTGTTGCCAACTTGTAAAATTATTAACTAATTGTGCAGTGAATACGTATGCAGTGCGTTGAGTCATTGCCTATGCTACCTGTAGTATTCGGCCTAGAAAAACAAAAATGTAACAATTGAATGTGAGTTTTTAACGTTTCATTGTTTGCATCAGTAACTCTCAAAAACGGGACACACATATGAAGTACTTCAAACCTAATTTAATTAAAGCGGCACTTATCACCAGTGGTTTTGCAGTGGGATTAACCCCAGCCTTAGCCCAAGAAACACCTGAATCTGACAATCTTGAGGTGATTCAAGTCTCCGGTATACGTGGCTCACTTATCAGAGCACAAGCGGTGAAGCAGGACAATA
>NZ_JANQVQ010000241.1 GCF_030730205.1 Paraglaciecola sp. | reverse complement strand
TATTTTAGTTTACGTGCTTTGGGCGTGCCTACTGAAAAACTGCGTTTAATGTACGTAAAAGCACTGCGATACAATATGGCGCACATGGTGCTCGCCTACTACGACACCCCCACGTCTATTCCTTTGGTACTCGATAATTTAAATCGCGATATTTTACCGGCAAATAAACGCCGAGATTTACAGCCGGTTTATAGTTTTAACGGTGATGGTTTGTGGTTGGCCAAAGAGCAAGGCCAAGGCAAACAGGTGCAAAAAGGCGGGAATAACGGCCTGTGGGAAGATTTAAATAAACGCATGATGCAAGAATTAAATAATAATGAGGATAACTGATATGCCCTTGTCGAGACAACTTGTTCTGAGCTTGTTCTCTATCTTTTTAGCCCTGTTTATTGGTGCCGTATGGATAAGTGTTAGCAATACAAAAGACTATATTGAACAACAGCTTACCTCTCATGCGCAAGATACGGCGACTTCTTTAGGCTTGTCGATTACGCCCTATATTGGCGATGACGATTTGCCCTTAATCGAAACCATGGTGAACGCGATATTTGACCGCGGATATTACAGTGCGATTGTATTGAAAAATACTGAGGGCAAGGTGATTTTAGAGCGGCGTAATCCGGTGTCTCTTGAGCATGTACCGACGTGGTTTATTAACTTGTTTCCCTTGTCACCACCGATTCGTCAAACCGAAATTAACGACGGCTGGACCATTGCCGGTGAGCTGTCGGTGCAAAGTAACCCTGGCATTGGTTACGAGCAATTGTGGGATAACGCGGTTGACTCGTTTAGATTATTTTTATTAGTGTTTTCCGTGGGGCTAGTACTGGTATGGTTTTTAGTGCGCATGGTAACCATTCCTATCATGGCGGTGGTAAAACAAGCCGAGGCCATTAGCCTGCAAAAATTCGACAAAGTGAATTTAAAACCCAAAACGTTGGAGCTGCGCATTTTTGTTGATGCGATTAATTTAATGTCAGAACGGCTTGCTGATTTATTTGGCCGCTTGTCGAATCAAACAGAGCGTTACCGCGACTTTGCGTATTCTGATGGCTTAACCAAAGTCGGTAACAGGCGTGCATTTGATTTAGCGTTTGAACAAATTTTGGGTGACGCAGAGCATCAAACCAGCAGCTTTTTGATGTTTGTACGCTTGAGCAGTTTGAATCAAATAAACCGCAACGTTGGCTTTTTAGAAGGCGACGCTTATATAAAAACCGTTTGTGAGCTTATTAACGAGCACTTACGTCAGCAAAAAATTGGTTATAGCCTTTACCGCTTAGTGGGCGCTGACTTTGCGGTGATTATTGAAGATATTGACGAGGCAAATTGTTTGGCTCTTTGCCAACAACTGATTGATAAATGTAATGCCATTGAAAAGTCTGAGTATGAATCAGGCACTGCCCATATTGGTGTTGGCAGTTTTAATTACGGCGATAATAAAAAAGCCGTGTTAGAACAGGTTGATAATGCCCTCACCCAAGCTAATTTTAGTCAGTTAAAATGGCAAGCGGTTGACCAAGCGCAAAGCATAAAAAGCAATGATACCTGGCGTGAACAAATCAAAGCGTTGTTGGCAAAAGATACTGCCGACTTTTTAGCCCAGCCTATTAAAGATTTTTCAGGTGAGCTGGCTTACCAAGAATGGTTAGCGCGCTTTCCCGATCCGCAAAGCGATCAATATTTGCCCATGGCGGAATTGATTCCGGCCACCATACGCTTGGATTTTGCACAAAAATTAGATGAATTATTGGTACGCTGCGCCTTTAAAAAATTAGTTCAACATAGTGGTCAAGTTGGGCTTAATATCTCTCGCCTGTCTTTGTTAAAGCCCGCTTTTCAAAAATGGTTGTTGTTGCAACTGACACAATTAGGTGCACAACGCGTTAATTTGGTGCTTGAGATACCTGAGCGTTGCTTGCTGGGCGATACTGCTCACTTTTTAGCGTTTATCGCACAATTGAAAAGTCTAGATGTAAAAATTACCGTTGAGCGATTTGGTGCACAAGTGGCATCGATTACGCAACTTCGTACGGTTAAGCCCGATTATTTAAAGATAGATGGCCGCTTTACTAAAAATATTGACAAAGAAAAAGACAACCAGTTGTTTGTGCATTCCTTAGTTAACATTGCACACGGCCTCGGCATAAAAGTCATCGCCGAAAAAATAGAAACCGCAGAAGAAGTAGAAA
>NZ_JANQVQ010000240.1 GCF_030730205.1 Paraglaciecola sp. | reverse complement strand
TAGGAGCGACTTCAGGCGCGAAATTGAAAGCCATAGCGTAAAAATAAAGGCCTCTCAGGGCATTGTCTACTGACCTTTTTAAATTGTGCATTGACTATTCCCTGACTTGTTAAGATCAAAAAAGGAGCCATTAGGCTCCTTTTTTACCACTCAGAGTAAGTTACTCTTTGTTAAAGCTCGGTTTTGCACGTGCCTTGGGCGGTGTATCCGACCATTCACGCATACCTAAAGCACGGCCTGCAACACGGGTTTTTTGCAACACGTCTTGGGTGGCTTTAGGCATATTATTAGGTAAGTCAACGGTGCTGAAATTATCATAAATTTCGATAGCGCCAATATTTTTGCTGCTGATATTTGCTTCGTTCGCAATCGCGCCAACGATATTACCAGGCTTAGCACCATGGGTATGACCCACTTCAATGCGGTAGCGTTTCATGCCTTCGCTAGGAGGGCTAGATTTACGTTCACGCTTAGGACGATCTGGTCTGTCACCACGATCACCACGTGCAGGGCGGTCACCGCGCGAAGGTCTGTCGCCAAAATCACGACCACCGTCACGGGAACCACGTTCACCACGAGGAGCGCGCTCTTCAAGGTTAGGACGGTCAGATTCTTTCAGAATCAATGGCTCGTCGCCTTGAGCAATCTTGGCTAAAGCAGCCATCACCACTTCAGGTGAAGCATCCGCTTCTTTCATGATCGATTCAACAATAGGGATCATGGTTTCGATGCTGGCATCATTCATGGCTTCCATAACACTGGTTTTGAAACGAGTAAGACGAGTTTCATTTAACTGTGAAATAGAGGGAATAGCCATAGGTTCGATTGACTGATTAGTGGCCTTTTCAATCGAGAACAACATGCGTTTTTCACGATGAGAAATGAATAATATTGCATCACCTTGGCGACCAGCACGGCCGGTACGGCCGATACGGTGTACATAAGACTCTGTGTCATAAGGAATATCGTAGTTGATAACGTGACTTACACGCTCAACATCAAGACCTCGCGCAACAACGTCGGTAGCAACTAGTATGTCGATGTTGCCTTTTTTCAAGCGCTCTACAGTACGTTCACGGGCGTTCTGCGGAATATCACCGTTAAGTGGTTCAACATCGTAACCACGTGCCGAAAGTTTTTCAGATAATTCCAACGTGGCCGTTTTCGTGCGTACAAAGATGATGACGCCGTCGAAATCTTCAACTTCGAGGATGCGAGTTAAGGCTTCTAATTTATGATGCCCTGCTACTTGGCAATAACGTTGCGTAATTTGCGCAGCAGTGGTTACGTTAGAGGCAATTTTAACGTGCTTAGGATCTTTCAAATAACGTTGAGTGATCTTACGGATTGCATCAGGCATGGTGGCGGAAAACAACGCTGTTTGGCGTTCTTTAGGAGCATGACTCAAAATCCATTCGACGTCATCAATAAAGCCCATACGTAACATTTCATCGGCTTCGTCTAAGACTAAAAACTTAAGTTGATCGAGTTTTAGCGTGCCTTTGTTGATGTGGTCAATAACACGGCCAGGTGTACCAACAACAACTTGTACGCCACGTTTTAACTGGCGAATTTGGTTTTCATAAGACGAACCGCCGTAAACCGGTAATACACGGATTTTACGACTGAAGCTGGCGTAAACCTGAAATGCTTCAGCAACTTGGATAGCTAACTCACGGGTTGGAGCTAACACTAATAATTGCGTGAAGTCAGCATCAGGATCAATGTTAGCCAACATAGGTAGAGCGAATGCTGCAGTTTTTCCGGTTCCAGTTTGTGCTGTGCCTAGTAAGTCATGGCCTTGTAGGATTAATGGAATTGCCTCAGCTTGAATGGGCGAAGGTTTTTCATAGCCTACTTTTTCTAAGGCTTTGAGTATTTCTTCAGGTAAATTTAAATCTTTAAACGTTAGTTCAGATGTGGTGGTCATCGAGAGTCCCAGGGTACTAGCAGGCACAGCATAATTTGAATCGGTATAACAATTTTTTTAGGCGAAGCCGGCTCGGTTTCAAAGGCTGGATTATATTCGATAACCAAAATTTACTCCATGTAATGCGTTGTTTAATTGCTGTTTTTTTGAAAAAAAGTGTGTGTTTAAACCGTAAATTACATTTTAATGTCAATTATGTTGCAAAATTGTCATGCAATCTAAGTGCTTATTTAACATACAGCTGGTTTTAGTGGCTAGGTCAAAAATCAATCAACTTTACTTGGGCTTTTTCGACGTGTTTTACTGCGGCTCTAAATTCCCACTCATTTTACGAGAAAAGGCTTTAATTGCCGGCTAACTCTAGTATCTTTGTCACTAACTTTTGAAGCTTATGGATTGAGAATATGAATACCCATTTATCCTTACCTAAGATGCTAAAATTTAGCTTAATTAGTTTGAGTGTATCGTTGTTACTTGGCTGTGGTCCAAAAACCGCGGAAGAACATATCGCGGAAGCCCAACAATTTATCAGCGAAAACAATAATACTGCGGCCATTGTAGCGCTTAAAAATGCGGTTCAAGCCGACCCTAAGTCAAGTGAAGCGCGCTTTGCACTCGGTAAAGTGTACTTAGACAGCAAACAATACGAGAGTGCAGAAAAAGAGCTCAATCGCGCCTTTGAATATGGCTATGAACCCTCTAAAGTTTTACCTCTATTGACCAAGGCTTATGAAAAAACCGGAGCCTATGCTGCGCTGAGCAAAGTGGACGAGCAGCAGGCCGGCCTTACCTCCGTAGAGCGTGCTGAGATCGGTTATTTTAAAGTGCTGTCATTAGTTAAATTGGGTAAAGAAGATGACGCTCGTTTACTCATCGAAGATCTTGCCAGCCTTGATACTAGCTCGGTGTATAAAGGGCTTACCGCAGCCTATGTTCATATTATGGATAAAGACTTTGATACTGCTTTAGAAGCATTGCAGGCGCTCAAAACACAGTCACCCCTAGATCCTGAAATCCTAAAGTTACTCGCGCAAGTTGAATTAGCTTTGAATAAACCCCAAGAAGCGGCGGATGTGTTCAAAGAGTATGTGGGTTTATATCCAGACGATTTACAAATAAAGTTTGTATTGGCTAAGTTGTTGGTTGATTTAGGGCGTATGGATGAGGCCGAATCGTATGTTGACAGCCTGCTTGCTGTTAACGACCAAAACGCCTTGTTAAATCAACTTAAGTCAGCCATTAAAGCCTCACAACAAGACTTTGCAACCGCGCTAAAATTTGCCGAGACTGGCATTTTAAACGGCTCAGTTGACCCCAGCTTACGCCTTATTGCAGGTTACTCTGCCTATAAGATCGCTGATTATGCCAGTGCAAATCGCCATCTTTCTTTCATTGTAAGTAGCTTACCTGATAATCACCCAGCCTTAAGAATGCTGGCTGCGAGTCAACTGCAAATTGGTTTAACCAATGAAGCAGGCGAAGTATTAGAGCGTATCGATGATTTAAGCAAGGAAGATGCGCCCTTGCTGTCTAAAGCCAGTTATCAACTGATCAGAGAAGGCTATGAAAAAGATGCGCGCGGCCTAGTTGAAAAATCCATTGAACTGAGCGACACCGCGGAAGATTTCACCCGTTTGGGTTTATTGCAGTTATCACTCAATAATCTTGATGGCATTGTTAATCTCGAAGAAGCCGTAGAAAAATCACCTGAATTGGTCAGTGCACAAACAACCTTAGCCACTGCCTATGTTGCCACTGGCCAGTATGATAAAGCGCTAGAGCTTGCTGCAAAGTGGAAAGCCAGTTCACCAAAAGAAATCAAACCTTATCTCATCAAAGGGCAAATTCATATTAAACGGCAAGAATATACGCTTGCACAAAAAGAATATGAAGAAGCCGCAGCTATTGATAGTAAAGCGTTTGAAGCACCGATGGCGCTGATTAACCTTGATCTTGTGCAAAATAGGTTAGAAGCCGCAACGGAAAAATTAGGCGCATTGTTGAAACGTGCACCAGATTACTTACCTGCTTTAGCTGCCAATTATTTGTTTTTAAGCAAAAACGGCCAAAGTGAGCAAGGCTTGCAAAAAATTAAAGAGCTAGTAGCCAAAAAACCGCAAGACATTGATGCACGACTATTGCTTGCTCGCGTCTATGTTGCAGAGCAAAAGTACGATGACAGCCTAAAAGTGCTTAATGGGTTCACTGATACTAGTAAGCTGCCTAAAACGTACTGGACGTTGAAAGGGCAAAGTTTAATCGCCAACAATATGCGCAGCGAAGCAGAAAAACACTATGACGCTTGGCTTAAAATATACCCTAATGACAAAGAGGCAACTATCGGGCGCCTGTTGTTGCTTGACAGTGAGAATAAGTTTACTGAAGGTGCCGAAATGGCACGGAGCTTTTTGCAAAAACGTGATGATGTGCAAATGCAGATCTTGCTTACTCACTTTTTATTAATGAGTTCCGATATCAAAGCGGGTAAAGATGCCTACGAAAAATTACCGGCGGCCACCTTAGCAATGCCTATTGCAAAAGGGTTTTTAGCTCGTTTGCAACTGGAAGACAAAAAGCCTGAAGATGCCTTGCCTAACGCACTAGCGGCCTACCAAGCGAATCCTAGTTATCGTAATGTGGTGATGGTGACGTTTATTTATGAACAATTAAAACAAGCTGATAAGGGGCTACAGTTTTTACAACAGCACATTGATAATCGTCCAAGTGATATGGCATCTAGAATGCTACTGGCAGAACGTCAAATAGGTGACGATACCGAAAGTGCGATGCGTTCTTATGAATTGGCCATCCAAGCTAATCCAAAAAACTATGTTGCGTTTAATAATTTAGCGTATTTAAATCTTCAGCAAGGCAAGCTACAAAAAGCAAAAGAATACGCCGTAAAAGCGGTTGAACTTATGCCTGCTAACCCTGCCACCCTTGATACTCTTGCGCAAGTATTGGTCGCTGAAAAAAATTATGAGGAAGCCCTGAAATATTACGAGCGAGCGGTAAGTGATAAAAACGTAAGTGAAGAGATTTACCTCAACTACGTTGATGCACTGTTTTTAGCCAAGCAAGACGTGCTAGCCAAACGTAAGTTAGGCCAAAGAGAATTTAAGGAAGAGATATCCTTGAAACGAGTAGGTGAGTTAAAAGCGAAATATTAAATTAAAAAAGTAGCCAGCCCTGGCGTCATTACAACGATGATGGCAGGGCTTTTCTTTATTTACTCGGACTAACTCGTTCGAGTTGCTTTTGCAAATCAGCAATCTGTTGCGATATTTGTTTCAAACTTGGCTCACCTTCTTCTTGGCTGGCTTCGGCTCTCGCCTTTGCGTTTTCCTGCTCCATAACATTCACTACGATACCGATAACCATATTCAAAAATGCAAAAGCGGTGAAGAATATAAAGGTTAGATAAAAGAGCCAACTCAGCGGATAGACTTCCATGGTCTCGTACATAACATCTGTCCAATCTTCAAAGGTCATTACCCGAAACAAGGTCAGCAAGGAAATCGTAATGTCGCCCCACAAGGTAGGATTGATATTTTCAAACAAGGTGCTGCCAACCGCGGCGTAGATGTAAAAAATGATAAACATCAACAACATCACATAACCCAACTGCGGCATTGCTTTAATCAGCGATACCAGCAAGATACGCAATTCGGGAATGATAGAAATCATCCGCAGCACCCTAAAAACTCTGACCAAACGGGCCACTAGCGCAAGGTCTGTATCTTCGGCGGGTATCATGCTGATCAGCACAATCAAGGTATCGAAAATATTCCAAAAGCTCTTAAAAAAGTCTCGTTTACGATGCTCAGCTAAAAAGCGAATGGTGATCTCAGTGAGAAAAAAAGCACTGATAAACCAATCCAAAAATTGGGTGATGTGCATCATGGTCGATGACATTTCGTAGGTTTTTGCACCCACTAACAGGGCTGAAAAAATAATGACAGAAACCACAAATATCTCAAACAGCTTGTTGCTGCGAATGGCGATAAATTGGTTTTGTAACTTACTGGCTTTCATGATGGTTTACGCTCTAAATAATAACTGATTCAGGGAAGAGTCGACGATAGAGTAGAGATTTGCCAAGGACTGTCAATGATTCTATATGACTATCCATCATTAATTATGATGGCTGATATATTTGGCAATGTTAGGGCCTAAGTTATAGTGAAGAGCGTCGCTTTAACCTTAGACTAGGTGTTTTGTATGTCAGTGTCTTTTGTTTTTCAAACCGTTAACGATATCCGTTGTGGGGCAGCATGCTCTCATGAGTTAGGTGCGATGTTGCAACAAAAATTTGCAGCTAAAAATGTCCTAATTATTACTGATAGTGGCTTAGTCAAATTGGGTAAACTTACTCCTTTATTGGCCTCTTTGTCAGCCAATGCTATTCAGGCTAAGGTGTTTGATGGGGTCGTGCCAGACCCTTCTGACTCACTGATTTTACGCGCGGCTGAACACGCTCAAAATGCGGATGTAATTATCGGTTTTGGCGGCGGCAGTTCGATGGATACCGCTAAGTTGGCGGCAGTATTGGCGCAAAACGAACAGCCCTTGGCTGAGATGTACGGTGTTGAGCAAGTAAAATCAACACGAAAACCTTTAGTGCAAATACCGACTACCGCAGGCACTGGCTCTGAGGTTACGCCTATTTCAGTGGTTACAACCGGCGAGACTACTAAATCCGGTGTAGTGTCATCTGTACTTTACGCTGACTTGGTATTGTTAGATGCCTCGCTTTTGGCTGGTATGCCAGCCCACATTACTGCTGAAACGGGGGTTGATGCCATGGTGCATGCCATAGAAGCCTTCACCAGTAAAATCAAGAAAAATCCCTTGTCTGATAATTTGGCACAACAAGCCCTTCGGTTATTGAGCCATTCCTTACCTTTGGCCTATACCGATATTCATAATCTTGAACATCGTCAAAATACCCTGTTGGGCGCCATGTTAGCGGGCCAAGCTTTTGCGAACGCACCTGTAGCGGGTGTGCATGCTTTAGCATATCCATTGGGCGGTATATTTCATCTTGCCCATGGCTTAACCAATGCTTTAATGTTACCTCACGTATTGGTTTTTAATATAGAGGTGGCGGAGGCAGAGTATGCACAACTTGGGCGTTTATTAATCAGCGATTTACCCACTGATTCTCGTCAACAAGCCGAGGCGTTTATAGTTTTCATGCAAAAACTTAGTTACGACCTAGGCTTGAATAAACGTTTACGCGATTATGGTATTAAGCAAGATGATCTTGAGTTATTAGCCAGTGAAGCAATGAAACAAACCCGTTTGTTACAAAATAACCCCAAACCAATCTTTTACGACGATGCATTAGCCCTATACCAAGCGGCTTGGTAAGTTCCTAAGGCTACATAGGAAGAACGATTTATGAGTAGGACCAGAGATGATTTTCGCCACTTTGAACGTCTATCAACCCGCTGGGGCGACAACGACATGTATGGCCATGTGAATAATGTGGTGTATTACGCTTATTTTGACACAGTGGTTAATCGCTTGTTAATTGACCGTGCTTGGTTAGATCCCTTAAAAGACGATGTAATCGCTGTTGTTGCAGAAACGCAATGTCGTTTTTTTAGCTCAGTGGCTTTTCCACAAATTTTAGATATTGGTGTAGCGGTGGAGCGCCTCGGTAATCGTTCAGTAACGTATCAACTTGGCGTATTTGTGCAAGGTTCACATACCTTGGCGGCATTGGGTAAATTTGTGCATGTTTACGTCGACAATCATACTCGTTTGCCAGTATCTATACCCACCCACGTAAAACAGGGCCTGACCGAACTAACGGTTGCGCCCTAGTGCATCATGACTGGTAACCCAATCTCCAGCTAATACGGCGGCGCTAAGTGATAGCTCACCGGCTAGCACGGTAGCACCAATGATTTCTGCAAGTTTGTAGACCTTTCCAGAACCGTAACAATCCATCATTTCTAAACATTCTTTCTGAGTCGCTAGGCCTGTGCCACCGCCATATGTGGCAACAATAAGCGACGGTATGGTCACGGATAGGTAGTAATTACCTTGTTCATCAACATCAGCAAATAACAAGGCTGATGATGATTCGGCAACATTTGCTGCATCTTGCCCGCAAGCGATAAAAATAGCGGCTATGGCGTTAGGGGAGTGGGCTCCGGTGTTGATCGCGCCCGCCATTACGCTACCCACCTGAGAGACTTGGCGCATTTTAAACATCAATTCAGCACTCACACCGAGTGATTGTTTGAGCAGTTCACCGTTAATACACACTTCAGCAATAACGCGCTTACCACGTGTGTGTAAGGTGTTGAGCTGTGAATGTTTTTTGTCGGTGTCCATTGCTCCTGATAAGTTGTATCGGACTAAACCGGGATGAGGGTAATGAGCCTGGATCCACTCACAGGCGGCAAAACAGGCTTTACCCACCATATTCTGCCCAGCTGCATCACCTGTGGTAAAGTTAAAGCGTAAGTAACGCATACGAGCTGCTGCATATTGTTCAATGTCACGTAATTTCCCAACGCTCGTTGTGGTTTCAGCTTGTTGTTTTATTTCAGTGAAATGCTCGCGCACCCATTCGCCAAATTGCAGCGCTTGACGAGCATCAGTAAAAATAAACACCGGTGCGCGTTGCATTGCGTCATCAACCACAGTGACTTTAACGCCACCGGCTGCAGTAAGTAAGCGCATGCCACGATTATAGCTGGCGATCAGTGTTCCTTCCGTGGTGGCCATAGGTACGTAAAAGTCACCTTGGGCATGTTCACCATTAATGCGCACTGGACCTGCTAGGCCAATAGGTACTTGGGCGACACCGATAAAGTTTTCAATATTGCCAGCGGTTGCCGTTGGTGCTACTGAATAGTGGGCGAGATGCTGTAGTTCAACACCTGTTTGCTCTTTAATAAATTCACGGCGAGTTGCGGCCATGTTTTCTGAATAGTCATTTTGTTTGTCGCGAGGTACTGAAGGGCTCTTAGTGGCTTGATTATTATTGTTCATACTCTGACCTTAAATGTAAAAAGGCAGCCTAAGCTGCCTATCAAACAAAGTAAATCTTATTGTTTTGCGGTAATCAATCCTTGGTCGATGTCATTCACATCTTCTGCACTCAATGTGCCTGCAGCCAGTTTCAAATTCATCATACTGGTGACATAACCGTATCTCACTCGAGATAAATTACGACGGGCATCAAACAGGTTACGGGTACTGTTAAGCACATCAACAATAGTACGCGTGCCCACGTCAAAACCGGCTTCAGTGGCTTTTAAGGCGCTTTCAGCTGAGATTACTGCTTGTTCAAAGGCTTTGATCCGTGAAATAGCCGCTTTCACGTCATTGTAGTTTGAACGTACGTTACGGATCACGCCGCGGTGTATGCGCTCGCGCTCTTCGCTATTAGCGATAAAACTGTATTTAGCAGAGTCAACGTTGGCTGTTACGCGACCGCCAGTATAAAGTGGTACTGACACACTTAAACCAATTCCATAATTGTTCACTCGGTCATCAGATGTTGTTATACCGTTGTCTGTTACTATGGCGGTATTACCATTATCAGATGAAGATGCACTGGCGTTTAAACTGACGGTCGGATAGTGACCTGAGCGCGCGCTTTTGATATCGAATTTAGCAATATCAACCGCAGTATTGGCGGCTAACAGTTGTAAATTACGTTCTTCTGCTAATTTCAACCAATTGTTAATGTCAGACGGATTAGGCATGGTGGCAGAAAAACTGGTGGTATTTAGTACGTTTAGGCTGTTGTAATAATTACCGGTAATTTCCCGTAAAGCCTCAAGGCTGATTTCAACGTTGTTTTGTGCACTGATTTCAGCAGCGACCGAGGTATCATATTGAGCTTGCGCTTCATGCACATCAGTAATGGCGGTTAAGCCCACTTCGAATCGTTGTTTAGTTTGCTCAAGTTGGCGTTCGATGGCACGTTTTTCAGCTTGGGCAAATTCTAAATCGTCTTGCGCTTGTAATGTATTGAAATAGCCCGTTACGGTTCTGACTATTAAATCTTGCATCGCATTGGCATAGATGGTGTCGGCACGACTAGCAACTAATTCAGCTCGGTCAAAGGCAACCCAAACAGAACGGTCATATATGCTTTGGCTTAAATTGACCGTCGCAGAGTTAGTTGAGCGTTCAGTATCGCCAAAGGTTTCGTTGGCAGACAATGAAAGAGAAATTTGGGGTAACAAACCCGCACGACTTTTATCTATGTCTATAAAGGCTGCTTCTTTTTGCGCTTTTGATTGCAAGGTTGCCGGGTCGTTTTGCAATGCTTGCTGATAGACTTCGCTCAGTGAGTCTGCATTAGCAGAGGACGCCATGCCTATACCTATCAGTAGCGACAAAAGTGTTTTCTTCATTATTTTTCCTTTGGTAGTTCCTGAACCGATGTTAGCCGAACAGATGACTGATCTATATGCGTTTAATGTTGTACAAAGTCTAAGCAAATCAAGCGGCAAGCCAAAACGCTTAGTGGTAACACTTAGCCCTCAAGTGTAACAGAATATTTTGCTTCAAGACCAGTAGCAGTCTAAATGCATCAATACGAATGTGTGATAGCATACGTGTATTTAACGACCAGCGCTGCAAAGGAAAGGTGTTTTGTCAAAAATACAGCAATTTTCAACGAAAGATGTCCAACTGATTGAGTCAAAGCCTTTGTATAGCGGCTTTTTCAAGATGGTAAAATATGCTTTTAAGTATCGGCTTTTCCAAGGGGGATGGAGCAAGGTTGTTGAACGGGAAATTTTCGAGCGCGGCCATGCAGTTGCCGTACTATTATATGATCCAGATTTAGCCGAATTCGTTATGATAGAGCAAATTCGCATTGGCGCGATGGCAACCTCTAAAACCCCTTGGTTAATTGAAATTGTGGCAGGCATTATTGATGAAGGCGAAACACCGGAAAATGTTTGTAAAAGAGAAGCATTCGAAGAAGCCGGGGTTGAGATTTCACATTTACGAAAAGCCCTTAGTTACTTAGCCAGCCCTGGCGGCACGACTGAACGACTAGATGTCTTTATTGCCAAAGTTGATGCCAGCAAAGCACATGGGGTGCACGGTCTAGAATATGAGAGCGAAGATATTTTGGTGCACCGCGTTGCTGAACAACAAGCTATTGATTGGATAGAGCAAGGTGTGGTTGAAAACGCCGCTACCTTAATTGCTCTACAATGGTTTTGTCTAAACAAAGTTAAGCTATTAGAGGAGTGGAACAAGTTTTAAATGAATAGTCCGAATAAAACGCGTTATGTACCTAAGCTAGCTGACATGCACAAAGTGTGTGACAACAACTATGCGCGTTTACTATCTTTACTGCCCGATTGTGATACTGAGTCTTTGGAATATCACTTTAAGGTCAATGGTAGCCTGAGTTATCAACTTAAAATAATCGATAGTAGCCGCTACACCAGTACGATCGAGATGTCACAAAAAAGCATGGATGGCCCAGATTTTCTTAAGCCAATTGTCGTCGTTAGGCTTTATCATGACGCACAAATGGCCGAAGTATTGAGTTCGCAACATATCGGTGCCTTGCAACCGAGTTACGAATACCCGAATAACAAAATGTATCAACGAAATGAAAAAGAAATGGTGAATTTGTTTTTGGGTGAGTGGTTAGTGTTTTGTTTGAAACACAGCGACCAACTGCACTCCACTAGCGTCTAGTTTTATTGTGCAGCAAAGAATAAAGTCGTGATCCGTATAGCGCAAATTTCTGATTGTCATCTGTTTGCTGACGCTAGCAAGACAAGTTACGGACAGATCGCTCCTTACCAAAGTTTAGCTAAAGTCTTAGATGATATTGCCCTACAATCTATTGACTTGCTGCTTGTTACAGGCGATTTGAGTGGTGATGGTAGCTTAGAAAGCTATCGCCACTTTGAGCAGCTGATAAAACAACGTGGGATCCAAAGTCAATGGCTGATTTTGCCAGGAAACCACGATGATCTTAGCGTGTTACAGCAGCAATTTAGCTCGGTTAATTTATGGTCGCATTATTCGATTGCTGCCCCTCTGACCATTCAAAATTGGCAACTTCATTTACTTAATACAAAAACCAGCGGCACGGGCGGCTTTTTAGCTGAGTCAGACCTCGTCGCTTTAGCCCAATCACTGAAGCAATCTCGTGATTACTCTCAACTGATAGCTGCCCATCATCATCCTTTAGTGTGTCATTCTTGGATGGATAATCATGGTTGGCAAAATAGCCATAAACTGCTTGAGGTCATTGCCCAATATGATTCAGTGAAAGCCATGATTTATGGGCATATTCATGCAGAGCTGCAGCAACAAATTGGCCAGTGTCATTATTTAGCTTGCCCTAGCACATGTTGGCAATGGGCGCTGCAAGCAGAGTTCGGTATCAGTCAACAGGCGCCTGCTTATCGGGTACTCAATTTAGACCCAACAGGTCAGTTTACGACTGACATTAAGAGAGTGGAATATTCGTAAATGGAAAAAGTGGTTATTTATTTGCACGGCTTTTTAAGTTCACCCCAATCGCAAAAGGCGCAACAAACCCTCGCGTTTGTAAAAGCGCATTACCCGCAGTTACCGATTGAAATTCCAAAGCTGGCTAACTATCCGCAAGCAGCCATAGAGGGTATTGAGCGCGTAGTACAAAGCCATCCCGGAAAAACATGTCTTTTTATCGGTAGCTCTTTGGGCGGTTTTTTGGCGACTTATATGCTGCAAAAATACGGTGGTAAAGCGGTAATAGTCAACCCGGCCGTTCGGCCTTTTGAACTATTGGCTGACTACTTAGGTGCCCATATAAACCCTTATACCCGGGAAAGCTTTACCCTCGAAGCGGCCCATATACACCAGCTTATTCAGCTAGATGTTCAGCAGGTCAGTCATCCGCAAAATATTTGGGTGTTGTTGCAAACAGGTGATGAAATCCTTGATTATCGCCAAGCCGTGGATAAATACCAAGGCGCAAAAATGACAGTGGAAGAAGGAGGCGATCACAGTTTTCAACATTTTGAACGATTCTTACCAGATATTTTTAGGTTTCTACTGCAAGACTAAATGAAGCTTGGTATAACATGACACTATAGCGGGTTAACAAGCCTTGCACTTACTCAACTGATAAATAATAAAAACTATGAACAATCAATATAACGCTGATGCCATTGAAGTCCTTAACGGCCTAGAGCCGGTAAAACGCCGTCCGGGTATGTATACGGACACGACCCGTCCAAACCACTTGAGTCAGGAAGTCATCGATAACAGTGTTGATGAAGCGTTGGGGGGGTATGCCACCTCTATTCGCGTTGTATTGCATGAAGACCAGTCTTTATCGGTTACTGATGATGGCCGTGGTATGCCGGTTGATATCCACCCTGAAGAAAAAATTTCTGGGGTAGAGCTCATCATGACGAAGCTGCATGCGGGTGGTAAATTTTCTAATAAAAATTATCAGTTTTCTGGTGGTTTACACGGCGTCGGTATTTCGGTGGTCAATGCCCTGTCAAAACGGGTAGAGGTGAATATTCGCCGTGATGGTAACGTGTATCAAATTGCATTTGAAAATGGCGACAAAGTCGAAGAATTACATGTGGTAGATACCTGTGGGAAGCGCAATACCGGCACCAAGGTACATTTTTGGCCAGACCCACAATACTTTGATTCAGCAAAATTTTCAGTCAGTAAGTTGTTGCATATTCTGCGCGCTAAAGCGGTATTGTGCCCCGGTTTACGGATTCGTTTTGACAACAAGATTAGCAATGAAAGCCAAGAGTGGTATTTTGAAGATGGCTTACGAGATTATCTTGAACAAGCAGTTAAAGACCATATCACCTTACCGGAAGATTCGCCTTTTGTGGGCTCATTTTCTGCCAATAATGAAGCCGCAGATTGGGCGGTGGTGTGGCTGCCTGAGGGGGGCGAATTAGTTACTGAAAGCTATGTAAACTTAATTCCGACGGCGCAAGGCGGTACTCACGTAAATGGTTTACGCCAAGGTTTGTTAGAATCAATGCGTGAGTTTTGTGAGTTTCGTAACTTGATGCCTCGTGGCGTCAAACTTACCCCAGAAGATATTTGGGACAGGTGCAGTTATATCCTCTCAACTAAGATGCAAGACCCGCAATTTGCTGGGCAAATAAAAGAGCGTTTATCTTCGCGTCAAGCGGCTGCGTTTGTTTCAGGTGTGGTAAAAGATGCCTTTAGCTTATGGCTCAACCGCCACACCGATATCGCTGAAGCTTTGGCCGATATGTGTATTAACAACGCACAAAGCCGTTTGCGCCAAAGTAAAAAAGTCGCCCGTAAAAAGGTTACACAAGGGCCTGCTTTACCGGGCAAATTAACCGATTGTTCTACCCAAGATACCAGTCGTTCTGAACTATTTTTAGTGGAAGGTGATTCAGCGGGTGGCTCAGCCAAACAAGCCAGAGATCGTGAATTTCAGGCCATTATGCCCTTGCGTGGTAAGATCTTAAATAGTTGGGAGGTTGACTCATCACAAGTACTGGCTTCTCAAGAAATTCATGATATTTCAGTGGCTCTGGGTATCGACCCTGACTCACAAGATTTAAGCGGTTTGCGTTACAACAAAATTTGTATTTTAGCCGATGCTGACTCAGACGGTTTGCACATTGCCACCTTGCTTTGTGCCTTGTTTGTTAAGCACTTTCGAACCTTAGTTAATTTAGGCCATGTGTATGTGGCGATGCCACCTCTGTATCGAATAGATGTGGGCAAAGAAGTCTATTACGCCCTAGATGATGGTGAAAAACAGGGTATTCTAGATCGCATTGAAGCCGAGAAAAAACGCGGAAAAATCAACGTGCAACGTTTCAAAGGTTTGGGGGAGATGAACCCTTTGCAATTACGTGAAACCACCATGGATCCTAATACCCGACGGTTAGTACAACTGACTACTGACGATGCGGAAGCGATGTTAGAAATGATGGACATGTTGCTGGCTAAAAAACGAGCGCCCGATCGTAAAGAATGGTTAGAATCCAAGGGTAATATGGCAGAAGTCGTTTTATAAAATTAGAGAAGCGCTAAGTACTTCGGTGTGTGAAAGTCTTCGATTTTGGTGGAGTGTAAGGTGCTAAAGGTCCTTAAATTTTTCTTGGTTTTGTTTTTTTTGCTGGTGATGACCTTAGCAGGCTTGGTGTTTTTTGCGCTTGAATCACAACCTTTGGTTGTGGCCAACAGCAGTCAACAAGTTGGCGAGGCTGATTCTGTCAAAGAGTTAATGCGCCAAATTAGCGAGAGTTTAAAGAACCGTTCCAAGCATCAAACAATCACCTTAAGTAACGATCAACTTAATAGTTTAGTTGGTTTTGTACAGCGGGCTCATAAACAATTTAGCGGCAAGGTGTCTATTTCTACCAATGGCATGACGACACTTGCTTCTTATCAATTGCCTGACAACCCTCTAGGACAATACTTAAATATTGATATTAAGATATTACCGTCCCAAGGCATAGACGTTGAACATGTGCGAGTCGGCGCATTATCTATCCCCGGTAACGTAGCCGTTTCAATGGTTACTACCATGGTAAACTGGTATACCAAGAGTGATTTGGGCGACCAATTCATCGCGCAAGTTGAGAGCGTCGCCATGAATGACGATGAAATGATGCTCAATATCAGACCATTGAATGACTTTCTAAATGAACTTAATACCGTTAAACAAGGCATGGACCGCACAGGTGATGAAGAACTTCGTTTACGTACAGCCTACTATTTAACGTTTTTAAGTCAGCAACCTGAGGCTAAGTCATCACGCTCTCAATCGTTAGCCACTTTCATTAGCCCTTTATTTGCTAAAGCACAAAGTCGCTCAAGCTACGACACGGCAGTAAAAGAAAATGAAGCGGCCATTTTGGCCTTAGCTATTTTTGCGGGCCATCATCGTTTCGCCAATTTTGTGGGTGAGGTGCAGCCTAGCTCTGGCAGCGTTGTTAAACCCCGCGCGCCAACCGTTTTAGCGAAGCGAGTTGATTTAAGCCAGCATTTTATTTTTTCTGCGGCGATCAAAATTTTATCTGAACAAGGACTTAGTATTGCTATCGGTGAATTTAAAGAACTGATGGATAGAGGTCAAGGTGGCAGTGGTTATAGCTTTGTTGACCTAAGCGCCGACTATGCCGGGGTTAAGTTTGCTCAAACCGCCACTGAACCTGAAAAAGCCTTAGGCTTACAAAGGGCGCTGGCAAGCAACTCGAGCGAAGGTGTGTTTTTTCCCAGTATCAAAGACTTACCCGAAGGCTTTAGTAAAACAGAGTTTACCCAGCGGTTCGACAAAGTTGACAGCCCTGAATATTTAAAACTCGTTAACGAGATCCATCACAGAATTGATGCTTTAGCGTTACATCAATAATCTATAGACGTCATTCTTTACTTGCTTAGAGTAACTTTTCGATAGAACGATATACCTCAGTGGCTTGTTCGCTACTGAGGTTATTTTTTTGAGCGCTACCCACACTACTTGATACACGCACAAAGTCGTTTGTTTGTTCAGTATTTGCTGGCGTATTTTGTTCGGTATTTGTTTGAAGCGCTTGAGTGCGTTGATTTTGTGCTTGCTCAGCTTGTTGCAAGATTTTACCTTGCGCAGACAACTCCACCGTTTTGTCTTGGCCAATTCCAAAAGCCACTGGCTTTTCACTGGGTGTGGGTTTTAGAGGGGCACTCGCAATCGCCAATTGCGGCACGTTGCCAATTGATGATAAATCCATGTTCCCTCCTGTTTAGGTCGATTTTTGTTCACCCAAAAGTATGGTCGTTAACTATTAAAAATGAAAGAAAAGCGCCGTTTAAATCACGATAGGGTGTTTTTACCGCACACTGCTTTGAAATTGCCCTAAAGTGGATAACAGTAACTCCATCTGTTTGGCGATGGTAGCGATGTTTTTTTTCTGGGTCTCTTCATCTTGTTCGCTAAGTTCTAAAATTGCTTTTGCGACTTCTTCTACATAAGGTTTAAAAAACTTTCCTTGGTGCTCAAAGCCGGCGCTATCTGGAAAAATGGCAGTGAACTTGCCTTTTCCGTCGTTACGCAATTGACCAATGATGTGGTCTGCATCTATGGCTTTTCGATAAATCAGTTGTAAGTTTTCAGCTAGTTTTTGAATAATTGATTGCATGGCTAAAGTTTTTCTACAGTTGGTCGATAAGGTGACGAGGCGGGCAATTCTGCCCGTTTTTAAACCTTGCTACAAGCAATAGGGGAGTTGGTATGGATATTCAAGGGGCTGGTTCCTCTGGTGCATCCGGGTCGGCGCTTGAAATTAAAGCATTACAGCTTGCTAAATCTCAGCAAGAGCGTGATGGTCAAGCGACGCTTCAACTGCTGGAATCAGCAGCTGACGTGCCAAAAGCAGCAAATACAGGCAGTTTAGGATCGACTATCGATACATTTGCCTAATGTAATTGCGTAGACTCTTCATGCCATCAGTATTTGTGATGGTATGGAGAGTAATTTTCTCATTATCAAACTGAGTAGGTTTTTTACTCAAGCATAAACAACTAAGCTAGTTTTACCTTGGTTGATCACTAATGAATAACCTATCGCTTATGGGTTTACTTTTTGCGTTAATTCGAGCACTTGCATCAATTGTCTAAGGTCTGTCAATGGCTGTGCTGGTTTGGCTTGTGGGCTTGGCGTGTGAGTCGCAACCCAGTCTTTCTCCCATGTGATTAAATCTAGTTGGGCCTGTGCTTCTTCACTGTCTGTTAGCGGTTTGCCAGCGGCTTTAATTTTGTTTAAATACAAGGTCCAGCGAGGTAAATAAAAGTCTTTGTACATGCCTTGCCATACCTTAGAAGCGTAATCTTTTAAGTTTGGTCCACCCCACAGGGTAATTTGTTGTTTTGCATTTAAGGCAAAATAAGCAGACTCGGTTGCTGTATCACCGTAAGCCTTTGCATCATCTATCCAGGTGCCGAGGGTTTCATCATGCAGGCCAAGTAGAGAATCTAAACGGCTTGTTAGTTTGGCGATTGTCGCCACTAAGTCATCACCTTCTTCAGATTTACCTTGCTGATACAACACAATACTTTGCTGCAATAGGTTATCGATGTGCAGGGATATTGACTGCTTGACGAAATCAACGAGATCATAAATAAACAATGAAGATTCTTGCAGCGCTTCACCGCTATCAAGTAGCTGCTTGATCCCCTCGTCAAGCTTAGCCAAATCAGTGGGATGGTCATCAAAGTCCATAAGTTTACTTGAGGGGCGTTTAGTAAATACATAAGCACCCGCCGAGCCTTCCCACCAACGGGGTGACCAATATTTAGTAGTGAATACTGCGTCGCTAATGGTGCTCCATGCGTCAAGTTGGCTATCAGAAAGCTGGCCATAGCGAGCGCTAAGGTATGACTGTAGCCATGCATCGCGGCTAGCGCCTTGATTATTCCATGGCAAATCAAACATATAGTCATAAACGACAGAGTTGTTGTTAATACCTTCAGGAAAAACACCAAAGCCTGTTACATTGCCTGCTTCGGGCGAAATGAGTAGCTCACTGACCTGTTGTTGGTAGTAATCAAAATCGCCATAAACAGGGTTGCTACCACCGTAATTGTGGATAAAGCCATAAATCCACTGTTTATTAAAAAATCCCTTCGCTCGTTGCCACACATGGTAGCGGTCGTTTCCAATGTCGTGGATCATCACTTTGTCATCGGGCACTTTACTCAAAAAAGCTTCTATAGAGGGTAAGTCCCAAAATTCTTCGTCAGCACCAAACATCCAACCTTGCATGACCCACGTTGCGCCAGGCGCAGATTGTTGAATTGATTGATAGATCTTTTCGCCATATTGGGCTAATTCAGCGTAACGGTTTTCATCTGAAACAGGGGGGAGCATTTCGTTAAATGAATCAGACAAATAGTATTGCTGTTGGCCGTATTCTTGGTTGTATAACTCGATGAAGCGCTTAGCGACCTTGGCAAATAGGGGGTCGGCGGGGTCTAACCAATAGGTTTCTTGCGCAAACCCGGTCCATTTAGGCATGGGAGAAATTTTGGCCTCAGGAAATAAACTGATAAATTTCTTGGGTACATACCCCCCAAACGCAGGCACCACGGGTTGCATACCTAGGGCGTGCATACGAGTAATAATTTGCTTTTGCAGTTGGTGCTTTTTATTTATCCAAGTTTGAGGCAGAGGACCTTCGTGCCCTTCAATGTTGCCCATGCGCTGCCAAGGAGTAAAAGCAGGGCCAGAAAAATACTGCTTGAGCTCGTCGTTATCAACGCCAAACTCATTCCATAACTTTTGCCAGATGTATTCTTGTCCTTCCATCGCCACAGGATTATTGACGCCGTGCAGTGCCATCCAATCCAGTTCCTTTTGCCACTCTGGCCAATCCCACCACGGCATGGTGTAACCGTAGGCGCACACATTCAAATAGGCACGCTGGCGAAATAAAGACGTGACTTTTTTGCCTTGATAATCGTCAAATGATTGCGGTAATGCAATACGACTACCTTCCCAGCTAACCGCCATGGCGCCGATACTGCGTAAATACTGGTAGGTACCATAGCTAAGTGCGGTAGGCACGTTTGCAGTAATTGTAAGCTGACCATTTTGCGCTGACACTTGATACCAGTCGTCTTCGTTATCAACTACCAGTGAAAAATGTACATTTGAAAGAGTGTGTTGACTCACTCGTTGAAAGACGTCGCGTACGCTTTTTTCTGTGTCACTTTCCTGTTCAAGCGGTGCCTGCTTGGCGTTATTGCAAGATATTAGAAATAAAGCAGCAAAAGCAATTGTCAGAAAAGTGCTGATGCGTAGGCGAGTTTTACCCATTGAATTTATCCTTTTTACTGTACTAAAGTCATCTTACACATTGAGTAAATACGATGTGAAGACATAAAAAGGGCACAGCAATCAGCGATGCTGTTTGTGTGCCCCACACACATGAACGAGTTAAAAGCTGTAGGTCGCATTTAAATAGTAACTGCGACCAATCACGCTAAGTGTTTGCCAAGCTTGAGTCTCTTCATCGCGATAAGCTTCTTCATCTTGACCGTTAAGGTTAAGCGCACCGAAGCGCAGGTTAAGCTGTTCGGTAACCTCCCAACCTAATAACACATCAATTTGATTGCGCCCATCAACTACACGACCTTCACGAGCAAAAAATGCATCGGTACTGTCTTGAATATAAGGACTGCGATGATTCAGTGAAATACGTGCACTGAACTGATCATCTTCCCAATAACCAGTGAGGTTCCACGTCTGCTCTGATGAATTAGTTAGGGTGTATCCTTCGCTATCTCCCACTAAAATACGGGTATAGTTACTCGACATACCAAAACCCGCAACGGGTAAAAACGGGTCAAAGCCTTGATTCCACGCTAACTCATACCCTTTGATATTGAGGGTTGATGAGTCGTTGTAAGTGCTACTGATATCGTAAATATTGCCGCTACCATCAATGCAATCACTGCCGCTAGCGCTTAACGCAGTGCCGTTGTAATCACTGGGGCAAACAAATTCTGTTACGGTACCGTTTTTAATGCCTTTGGCGAATAGACTAACGGTGACTGAATCACCTTCGCCGTAATACCATTCCCAGCCTAAGTCGACTTGGTCTGCCGTCATGGCTTCCATTTCGGTTTGGCCTAAATTGATATCGTAGGTGGAGGTGCCGAATGAGTTATTTGATGCCGTTTCTGATGGGGCAAGCTGAGTATCAGAAGTAATAATAGGTCTAACGAGTACTTTAGCCGCGGCAAAACGCACTTGCATTTCGTCATTTAACTCAAAGACGATATTGGCACTGGGTAAGAAATTGCTGTAATCAAATGAACTGGTATAGTCACCAATGATTTCTTTAATTTCTCCGTTTAATGGGTTGGTATCACCGGTCAGATAAGTATTAATGTCTCGGTTGGTGGTTTCGTAACGGCCACCAATATTACCCCTTACAGGAAACCCAGCGATTTCGGTTTCAAAATCAGCCATTAAATATGCAGAAAATACATCACGCTCGATGGAGTAACTTGATTGAGCAGCAAAAAAGGTTGGAACAACCGCACCTTCAGCTTTTAATGCATCACGGTAAGCTTGGATATTAGGCGCAATCCAACTGTGGGGAACCGACATTTCGTTGTCTAAAAAGTCACTTACCAGCTCACCGTATTCTGCCATTAAGGGGAGATCATCTGGATCTGCGTCGCCAATGGCTGCTCGGTCAGTCCGATATACTTCTCGGTCAAAGGTTTCATTACTGTACTTTACCCCTATCGCTAGGGCACTGAAGAAACCCTCGCCTAATAGTTTTTTGGCATCGAACTGTATTGAGGTTTCATCAGATTCCATAAAGCGATCTGCACCGTTAGGGTATTCATTTCGGGGCATAATCGCTGGGTATAATGCCGCATCAGCTAAGTTGCTAGAGGGCGTAAAGATAATATTGTCTTTGTCTGAAATGTCTAATTCTGCATCAATTACGGTAGCTAAGATTGCCGCTTCTTCACCATGTTTTGCTTTGCCCGACGTATAGTTGAGCACGCTCGATAGGATCCAATCTTCGAGGGTATATTTACTCTCAAGAGTCAAAGCCTTGCTGGTGGCGTTTTTGTCTTCTAATTGCCGGTTATTTTCAAGGGTAAAACCATTGATGTTAATATGCGAATACACACCATTGCTTGCTTCGCCCACGGTAGTTATTTGATCGCGGTTAAACAAAAATACCTGTTGGTTTAAGTCTTGAGCGGTGTCGTCTTTGGCATAAACGCCGGTTAATTTGGCTTCAAATTGACTGTTGGGGCGCCACTGAATTGCACCGTTTAATAGGCTACGTTCAGTCTCACGATCAATGCGGCGGAATCGAGGGCGTCTTGGCGTGACAGTACCATCATCATTTTCAAACCAACGCCCCATCCACATATTGTCGACGCGATCGTCGAGTTCTTGGTACCCGGCATTTAAAAATACACCTAAGGTATTATCTAAAAACTGATCAATATACGTCACGGTGCCCTTGGGGGTCACATCGCCCGTAGGCGATAATTCAGAATATTGGGCCTTGCCTGATACCAGTAATTTTCGCTCAGAATAAAACAAAGGATCGGTGGTATCGATATTGATGGTACCGGATAAACCGCCGCTATCCATATCTGCGGTAGGCGATTTAATCACTGAAATATTGGAAGCTAACTCTGATTGAATAATGTCAAAGCGAAAGCCACTGGTGAAATCGGCACTTTTAAACGTTTGGCCGTTGAGTGTGGTTCTGGCAAATTGTGAACCTAAGCCCCGAACACTGATGGTTGACCCTCGACCATTGAGGTTTGATATTTGCACACCTGGAATACGCTGAATAGCTTCAGCGATATTCTCAGTGGGAAATTTACCAATATCTTCAGAGGTGATGATATCCGCCACTTTGTTTTCTTCACGCTTCATGTCTGCTGCGGCAGCTAAGCTTGCTCGATAGGTAATAGAAATTTTCTCAACGTCTTCTTCGACTGTCAGCGGTTCTTGCCCGAAAGCAATTTGCGGTGCTAGTAAGCCAGAAATGACTGCAGCGAGAATAGTTTTGTTTCGCAACCTGTATAACCCTTGTGTTTTCATCATGTTCTCTCTTTTTGTTGTTGCAAATAAACCATTCAAATGAAGTCAATAACCCATGGTGTAACCAATGGGGCGGTGATTTTTTAATCACTCTGGTTTTACGCTATCATTGAGAAAATTGTTTGTCAACGTTGTCATGTTAATTTGTCAACGTTGACATTTTTAATGTCAAAAAGGACTAAGTCGCAACCAAGTTTGGCTTAGTCGGCAAGTTGAAACACGGAATCTCGCTCAACAAGGTCTAATTGAAAGCCATAAGACTTTGGTTTAGCGCAGGGAACATCCAACATCAAATCAATCAGAAACGCCGCGGCTTTTGCCGCGATATCGGCGTTGGGTTGATGCACCGTGGTTAATTTAGGCCAAGTCTGACGGGAAAAGGGACTGTCTTCAAAACCTACGATGGAAATGTCTTCAGGAACACGTAAATTTCTTAAGCGTGCAGCAAAAATAGCACCAGCTGCAATTTCGTCATTACAAGCAAAAATAGCTGTAGGTCGCGGTTTCTTTTCCATCAGCTTATTCGTCATTTCTACGCCGGATTCAAAGGTGAATTCACCGGGTAAGATAATGTTTTCATCTATTTGTATAGATGATGTTGCTAGCGCCTTCCGATAGCCAGTTAGCCTTCCTTCACTCGACATATGTGAGGGCTGATGGCCTATAAAAGCAATGCGTTTATGCCCGCAAGTGAGCAGGTGGTTGGTGATTTTTTGTCCGGCATTGATGTCATCCACATAGATGGTTGGCGATAAGTTATCCGGCGCTTGTGAGCCAGATAGAATTCTCACAACCTTAGCGTCGAGGTTCAGCAAGTAGGTAATCAGTTGATTATTTTCAGACAGAGGTGGGGTGAGAATAACCCCACCAATTAAGTTGGTTCCTATCATTGACGCTAAGTCTTTTTTTACTTGTTCTGAATGAGAGTCGGTAGGGTGGATGACTAACTCAAAACCTTTTTTTCGGCACTCACTCAAGATGCCGTTTTGCATTTCTATTACGTAATGGCTATTTGGATTGTCATACACAAACGCGATAGATTTAGGGGCGCGCCGCATGACTTGAGCCGTACGGTTAGGTTGGTAGTTTAATTGCTCGATGCAAAGTTGAACTTTGTTTTTGACTTGTTCACTCACACACGATTCTCCGTTCACCACACGGGATACTGTTTTAAAAGAAACACCGGCTAGTTTTGCCACATCCTTGATAGTTGGTTTTTTCATTCATTCTCACATTCTTGGCCCACCCAAAGTGTTAGCAGCATAGAGATTTTACCGGTTTGTCGCAAATACTCTTATTCATTGTGCCGCAATGGCTGCAACGATATAGCGTGGCATAATTCACTTAAACGCTGAATAAATAACCTTGACAACGTTGACATTGAATGGGTAAGGTAGCAAGCACAAGCAACACTGGCAGTTAATAGGCGTAGCCGATGATATGCGAGTTAAATATTAAGAAGGACAGCGATGAAACCTAGTAGCTCTCGACTCTTTGCCTTAGATATATTTCGAGGTTTGACCATTATATTTATGATTATGGTCAACAGTCCCAACACTTATGGGCAATTTTCTCATGCCTATTGGGACGGGATTATGTTTGCCGATGTGGTATTTCCTTTTTTTATCATCATCGTAGGTGTTGCTATCAGCCTAGGTTTAAAGAATTTTAAGCCCGGTATTGATGATCCTGCCACCATCATGAAGAAGGTACTTAAACGAAGCATTATCATGTTTTTACTGGGTATGGCAGTTAACCTGATTTATTTGCATTTTAGCGATATTAGAGTGCTTGGCGTGCTGCAGCGTATTGCCATTGTGTACTTAGTTTGCTCCTTTTTATGTTTGTATTGCTCTACCTCGCAGTTGGTTAAACTCAGTATTTTCATCTTGCTCAGCTACTGGTTATTTATTTTATTTGTCCCCGCTCCTGGTATGGAGGCTGGCCAGTTGCTCCGTGGAAAAAACATCGTCAATTGGTTTGATATGGCTTATCTGCCAGGCATGTTGTGGCGCGGCGATTGGGATCCTGAAGGTGTGCTGAGTACCTATCCCGCTATTGTCACCGGCGTCATTGGCGTACTAATGGGTAAAATCATTCTTCGTAAACAGCAAGATTTACCGTATCTGGTTATGAGTTTATTTGTATTTGGTTTTGCTTGCGCTTTGCTAGGTGGAATGTGGAGTTTATGGTTTTTACCCATTAAGCAAATCTGGTCTAGCTCATTCGTGCTCATTACTGGTGGTATTGCGAGTATGTCCTTGGCGTTTTTAATGTGGTGTACCGATATCAAGCAATACCGCCGCTTTACCTATGTTGCTCAAGTTTTTGGCGCCAATGCTATTACTGCCTACGTTCTGCACATTATTTTTGAAAAGTTACTCGACCTAAAAATACATGGCTTATCTGTTCTGGGGGCCTATGAAACGTTGACACATAGTCTTGGCATTAGCCCCTTTTTCAGCTCTGCGCTGTGGATTGCGATGTTTTTATGTCTGTGTTTTGTGCCGGTTTGGGTGCTGTATAAAAAGCAGATCTTCATAAAAATTTAATGTGAATCGAGTCATCCGTATTTTGAAAATTTCAGTTAAGAGTAGGTAACGTGGACAAAGGTAAACAACTTTTTATTGGTATAGACGGCGGTGGCACCAAGTGCCAAGCGCGTTTAGAAAACGCACAAGGTGAGTTGTTGGGCGAAGGATTATCGGGATCTGCCAATCCTGCGCGAGATAGCCAAGTAGCCAAGCAATCAATTCTTACGTCGAGTTTGCTCGCTTTACAACAAGCTGGATTGGGTGAAGATGACTTCAGTCGCTCCTCTGTTGTGCTGGGTTTAGCCGGCGTTAATATTCCAAAATACCGATTATTGATAGAAGAGTGGCAACACCCTTTTGCCAACATGTATTTGACCACTGACTTACACATTGCCTGTTTAGGAGCCCATGGCGGCAACGACGGTGGAATTATTATCAGCGGTACAGGTTCATCGGCGTTTTCGGTGGTAAGGGGAAAACATACTATTGTGGGCGGCCATGGTTTTCCCTTGGGGGATAAAGGTAGTGGCGCGTGGTTGGGCTGGCAGGCTTTGGTTTATACCCTTGAAAGTTTAGACAAGATGCGCATACCGTCAGGCCTAACCGAGCACATAGCTCAGCATTTCAATGCGCATAGCGCCACCGATATTGTAGGGCATGCACTAAAATTTGCGCCTGCTGAATACGCCCAATTTGCACCGCTTGTATTGAAGTTTTATGAGCAAGCTGATGCCAATGCAGTGCTTATTGTTGGTGAGGCGGTGGGCTATTTAGAACATCTTATCCAGCGGGTTAACCATACCCAGCCCCCTCGCATCGCAATGATTGGCACAATCGCTAAACGCCTTTGTGGGTATTTTAATGCACAGACGCAAACCTTACTCAGTACACCACTATGCTCACCAGAAACAGGTGCGGTACAACTAGCCAGAACCTTATTTAAGAAGAAGTCATCATGACCACAAAAAAAAGTTTAATGTTTCAAGAAGTCAGTGAAACGCCAGAGCGATTTCGCGTACATGCCGCGGCGCACGCAAATCTCTATTTTAATTTGGCCAAGCAGATACGCGCCTTTTCTCCAGAATATGTCTATATTGTGGGGCGTGGTACCTCTGACCATGCGGGTGTGTATGCTAAGTATTTGATTGAAGTTGAATTAGGTATTCCCGTGTCATCTGCAGCGCCATCGGTCGCGAGTATTTTTGGAAAGTCTTTGGATCTAAAACGAGCCTTGGTGATTATTATTTCGCAATCGGGTCGCAGCCCAGACGTGCTTGCGCAAGCAAAAGCGGCAAAAGCATCAGGCGCCTTATGTGTTGCTTTAGTTAACGATGAGGCGTCGCCACTCGCTGACATTGCTGATGTATTTATTCCTTTATTAGCGGGCCCTGAAAAAGCCGTTGCAGCAACAAAAACCTATTTATGCACCTTATTTAGTATTTTACATATTGTGGCTCATTGGAAAAATGACGAAAAACTCTTGAGCCACATGACTACTTTGCCGACCTTAATGGCACAAGCACAGGCCTCGAAGCCGCAATTACACTTAGATGTATTACAAAATTTACGCCATTGCGTGGTGTTAGGTCGAGGATTTGGTTACGCCATTGCCCGCGAGATTTCACTCAAAATTAAAGAGATTTGCGCCATTCAAGCCGAAGCTTTCAGTAGTGCAGAATTTTTACACGGGCCTATTTCTTTGTTAAACAAACAGATGACAATTATCGATATCAGTGTCGTTGACGAAAGTATTGTTGCGCATAGTGAGCAGATAGACGAAATTAAAGCCCGTGGTGGCAAGGTATGCACCTTGTCTTTTATTGATGCCGATACCTCACCGCGTTTTTTGCCATTGTTGATCATGCAGCGTTTCTATTTGGATATTGAGCATATTGCTCAGCAAATGGGCTGCGATCCCGATAATCCCGTTGGTTTAAATAAAGTGACCCAAACTCGATGAAAGATGTGACCCACAATTACTTTGCAGCGCGCTTTTTCGATGGTGAAAAACTACTTGTAAATGTTAGTTTCACCATCAAAAACGGCCTCATTAATAGCTTACGTGCCAATAGTCTGGCTAGTGACACGGCCGAAGTGCTCGACGGTTTGGTGAGTCCCGGATTTATTGACATTCAAGTTAATGGCGGTGGCGGTGATTTATTTAATAGTACACCAAGCGTAAACACCTTAAACACCATGGCAACGGCCCATCTGCAATTTGGCACTACTTCCATGCTACCAACGGTGATCACAGATAGACTGAGCGTGATGGAAGAGGCAGCAGAATCTATCGCTAGCGTGATGGCTGCACAACATTCAATTATTGTTGGTGTGCATTTTGAAGGGCCGCATTTATCTCTGCCTAAACGCGGCATTCACAGTGCAGAGTATGTGCGCGCAATCACAGACAAAGAGTTACAGGTTTTTAGCCGTACTGATTTGGGTAAGGTGGTGGTCACTGTTGCACCTGAAACCGTTGCGCCGGATGTGATTAAAGAGTTAAGCGCACGTGGTGTTTTAGTCTTTTTAGGCCACTCAAATACTGATGCCGAAACCGCCCTCAAAGCGATAGAAGCCGGCGCAGTTGGTTTTACCCATTTATATAATGCAATGTCGCCATTAACCAGCCGTGAACCGGGCATGGTAGGAGCGGCTCTGTCTGCGCAGCAAGCCTATTGCGGTATTATTGTTGATCACCATCACGTCCACCCACTGAGCGTTAAACTGGCGTATCAGTGTAAGGGCGCACAACGTATGATTTTGGTCACCGATGCAATGGCGCACGTGGGCAGTGATATGCAACAACTGCCTTATATGGGCACGGTTATTCAGCGGGAAGGGTCAAAGTTGACCTTACCAGATGGCACACTGGCTGGCTCGGCACTTGATATGATTGGCGCGGTGAAAAACTGTCATTTTGATTTACAGATTCCGTTAGTAGATAGTTTAAGAATGGCCACCTCTACGCCTGCTAATTTACTTAATGCCCAGCACCGTTTGGGATATTTACGCGTGGGACAGCAAGCTAATATGTTGCTGCTCGACGATGCGTTATCGATTACCCACTGCTGGGTGAACGGCATAAAACAACATAATAATAACATGTAAAAGGAAGAGCCGATGCAAGCACGATTAACCTATGGCAATTGGATGCCATTAGTCATCATAGGATCACTGTTTTTTGTTTTTGGATTTATAACGTGGTTAAACGGTGCGTTGATACCGTTTTTACAAATTGTTTGCCAGCTTGGTGAAATTCAAGCCATGTTGATCGCCTTCAGTTTTTATATTGCTTATGTAGTGATGGCGCTGCCTATGTCGTATATTCTGGAAAAAAGCGGATATAAAAATGCCATGTCAATTGGCTTAGGTCTTATCGCTGCGGGTTGTTTGTTATTTATTCCAGCAGCTAAGTCTCAAGCTTTTAGCATCTTTTTGTTTGCGCAATTTGTTGTTGGTTCAGGGCTTACCATTTTACAAACAGCATCAAACCCTTATTTAGTGAAAGTAGGCCCGCAAGAGTCTGCTGCAGCGCGAATTTCTATCATGGGGCTCCTCAACAAAGGTGCAGGTGTGCTTGCTCCGATCATCTTTACCTTTCTGATTTTGGGTGAATTTGAAGGCATTAGCGCTAAAACTTTTGAATTGCTTAGCCCTGCTGAACAAGCAAGTCAAATAACCATCATGTCAGACAACCTAATTTTGCCTTATTTGGGTATGGCTATCGCGCTAAGCTTACTTGCCGTTGCCTTGCGTTTTTCAGATTTACCTGAGCTCGATTTAGAACATGAAGCGCAGAGTCTGCAAGTAAGTCACTCAGACAAAACGTCTGTGTTGCATTTTCCACATTTGATTCTTGGGGTCGTTACCTTGTTTTTCTACGTAGGTGTAGAGGTTATTGCCGGTGACACCATTGGTTTATTGGGCTCTGGCTTGGGCGTTGAAAATGCCACTTCATTGACCTCATTTACCATGTTTTTTATGGTAATTGGTTACCTACTGGGCTTGTTTTTAACGCCGCGGTTTATTTCGCAAAAAACCTTACTGATTGCTTCAGCACTTTCAGGAATCGCATTTTCAATCTGTGTGATTTATTCAAATCCAGCCCACTTCGGTGTGTCTGAAATGTTGTGGGGCTGGTTAGGTATCCAAACCATTCCTAATACCGTTGCCTTTGTTGCGTTATTGGGCTTATCGAACGCCATTGTATGGCCTGCGGTGTGGCCTTTGGCCTTACAAAATTTAGGTTACTTTACTGCCAAAGGTTCAGCCTTACTGATCATGGGAATTGCGGGTGGTGCGATTCTACCCATGGTGTTTGGCGTGCTTTCTTCTCACTACAGCCCAATTGATGCTTATTGGATGATGGTGCCCTGTTATTTATTCATTTTGTTTTATGGCATTAAAGGCTGCAGCATGACAACGTGGCGACGCGCTTAATGACATAAAAAAGCAGTAATAAAAATGCGACTGCCTCTACAATCGCTTTTTATGTAGCTTGTATTACTGGCTAAGTTAAGTGGAGGTCGATGGGCGTTTTGCCTGGCTGACCACCTACCTCCCGCACTAATTTGGGGACCAAATAACCGGGTAAAGCTTTAATGAGCTCAGCCATTAATGTTTGAGCATGCGTTTCGGGGCAATCAAAATGACTGGCGCCTGCTACTTTATCTAATAGGTGTAAGTAGTAGGGCAATACACCACTGGCAAATAACGCTTCACTGAGGGCGATTTGCTGCTCGACTTGATCGTTTATGCCTTTCAATAATACGGCTTGATTTAATAAAGTGACGCCGGCCTGTTTTAATTTTGTGACCGCTTGCTTGAGCTTATCATCAATTTCGTTGGCATGATTGATGTGTAGTACCACGATGGGCTGCAAGCGACTTGCTGTGAGCCATGAAATTAATTCATCGGTGACACGTGAGGGTATCACCACTGGTAAACGAGTATGGACACGCAAGCGTTTAATGTGTCCAATGGCAGCAATTTCTTCGGTTAACCATTGCAAAAAATCATCTTTCGCCATTAGGGGATCGCCCCCTGAATAAATAACCTCGTTTAACTGAGTATCCGCTTTGATGTAATCTAGGGCAGTGCGCCATTCTTTGCGATTTAAATGGTTATCCCCATAGGGAAAATGACGACGAAAACAGTAGCGGCAATTAACCGCACAACCACCGCGGATCAACATTAGCAAACGACTTTTGTATTTATGTAGAATGCCCGGTTGTACGTTTTCATGTTCATCCAGCGGATCGGCCACAAAATTTGCGGCTTGTTGGAATTCTAATTGGCTGGTAAAAACCTGTTTAAATAAGGGGTCATTGGCATCCCCTTTGACCATTTTGTCGGCAAAGGGACGAGGCACACGCAAGGGAAATAGCGACCTTGCTTTAATGTCGTCGGCAAAGTCATCAGCGGGCAGTTGTAGGTAATTAAGTAGAGTAATAGGGTCTGAAAACGCCATTGCGAGTTCTTTTTGCCAGTTATGCTCTACAGCGATGATTTTTTTAGGTATTATTTGCAACAATTATTGACTCAGTATTTTATCTTCACGAGGACACATGGCTAATATCAGCACAAACGAGTTCAAAGCGGGCCTTAAAATCATGCTCGACGGCGAACCTTGCAACATTCTAGAAAATGAATTTGTTAAACCTGGTAAAGGCCAAGCCTTTAGCCGTGTAAGAATTCGCAAATTGATTTCAAATAAAGTACTCGAAAAAACCTTCAAATCTGGTGATACCGTAGAAAGCGCAGACGTCATGGATACTGACCTAGCCTATCTGTACACTGATGGCGAATTTTGGCACTTTATGAACAATGAAACCTTTGAGCAAATCGCTGCTGATTCTAAGGCATTAGGCGATAATCTTAAATGGTTAGTTGAAAATGATCTTTGCACGATTACCTTGTGGAATGGCACACCCATTGCGGTTAGCCCACCTAATTTTGTTGAACTAGAAATTGTTCAGACCGATCCCGGCCTTAAAGGCGATACCGCTGGTACTGGTGGAAAACCCGCAACCTTATCAACTGGGGCTGTTGTTCGAGTACCTTTGTTTGTTCAACAGGGCGAAATTGTAAAAGTGGATACGCGTAGCGGAGAATATGTGTCGCGAGTACAAAAGTAGTCGCCGCTTTATGTCGGTAAAAAGCTCACTTAGGTGAGCTTTTTTGTGAGTAAAACACCATAGTCAGATATTTGAGTCATGAGCATGAACCCAACAAATCATTGGCAACCGTCTGCAAATATTGATGTGTTGCGCCAGCGGGCCGACATCTTAAAAAAAATAAGGCAGTTTTTTGATGAGCGAGACGTACTAGAAGTAGACACACCGGCTTTATGCCACGGGAGTGTCACCGATCTCAATTTGCGCGCTTTTAGTTGCCAGTTTGACGATCCTCTTTCCCCTAATGTCACCCAATTATATTTACAAACCTCTCCCGAGTTTGCCATGAAACGTTTATTATGTGCAGGCAGTGGCGCGATCTACCAGCTAAGCAAAGCTTTTAGAAATGAAGAGGCTGGACGTTTACATAACCCAGAATTTACCATGCTTGAATGGTATCGCCCTGACTACGATCATTACATGCTGATGGATGAAGTGGAGATCTTGGCTTGCAGCATTTTAGGCACTGACAAAGCACAGCGCCTTACGTATCAACAAGCCTTTAAACAAATCTTGCACTTTGATCCGTTGCTGGATGATATGCACAACTTAAAAGCCTTATGTGATTCACTCGGTTATGCTGAACTGGCGGCAAATGAAAATGACGTTGATGTATTACTGAACCTGTTGTTTAGTCAGCATATTGAGCCGGCTATTAGTCAAGATACGCTGTGTTTTGTTTATGATTTTCCAGCCAGTCAAGCGGCTTTAGCTAAGCTTAATTCAACAAACCCTTTAGTCGCAGAGCGCTTTGAACTTTATTATAAGGGGGTAGAGTTGGCTAATGGCTTTAACGAGTTAAGTGATGTTAAAGAGCAGCGCAGACGCTTTGAAGTAGATAATCATAAAAGGCAACAAGCAGGCTTGCCGACTATTGCAGTAGACGAATTTTTTCTGAGCGCATTACAACACGGTTTGCCTGCTTGTGCAGGCGTGGCAATGGGCATAGACCGACTTGTTATGTTGGCTTTAGATTGCCAGCAGATTTCAGAGGTACTAGCCTTTGGTTATGCAAATGCGTAATTTTTTATTTCTTAGGGGTAACGATGCAAACGGATAAGGTACTACTTTTCCAAAACGAGTGGCAGACTTTACAAAATCAATCTGACAGCTATGAAAAACTCTCTTTATTGATTAAGTTAGTGAGCATAACCTTGAGCTGCTTATTGTGGTTTAGCTTACACGCGGGTTTGTGGGCATTAGTTATCATTGCGATACTGTGGTTGCAAGATGCCATCTGGTGTACCTTTCAAAATCGAATTGCCCAACGTTTACTGGTGGTCGAAGAAGCGATTCATCAAAATATATGTGGTGATTACCAGGCCAATTTATTGCCTTTTCAATTTAATCAAAGTTGGCTTGCGTCTCGCCCAAGCGGCAAAGCACTGGTCGGTGAATATATACATCAAGGTTTAAGGCCTACCGTGGCCTATCCCCATATTATGCTGATATTTATGTGTATCGCGCTTTGTATGGTGGGGGTCAATTAAGTCAAATGCCCAGTATTGAAACCCTCGTTACCGCACGACTATCATTGCGTTCATTAGGCTTAACGGATGCGGATTTTATTTATGCGCTAGTGAATGAGCCTGATTGGCTCACCTATATTGGCGACAAAGGCGTCCATAATCTCGAGGACGCCATACGTTATATCCAAACAGGGCCTCATGCCATGTATAGACAACATGGTTTCGGTTTGATGGTGGTTGAAACGCTCAGCGAGCAGAGGCCAATTGGTTTGTGCGGCCTATTGCAGCGGGACAATCTGAGTATGCCGGATCTTGGTTTTGCTTTTTTAGCACAAGCCCGAGGGCAGGGCTATGCGTTGGAAGCAGCAAAGGCAGTCATTGATAATATGTTTGAAAAAACAAGTGTGCTTTTATTAGCGGCTATTACAACAAAAAATAATCAACCTTCTATGGCCTTATTAGCAAAACTCGGTTTTGTGTTCAAAAGTTTGCACCATATGGATGAGAAGGATGCCGGCAGTAATTTGTTCGAACTCAGTAAAGCCGATTGGCTTAAAACTCCATAGGTAAAATAGTCGCGCGCTGCAAGATGACTTTTTCTACTGGTACGTCTGACCAGCCCCACGTTGGATCAACGTGTGTGGGCACCAATGACATTGCGTCTACTACCTCGTAGCCTTCGACAACTGAACCAAATACGGCATATCCCCAATAGCGTCCTGGATCTAATGTGACGTTATCTTCCATATTAAAAAAGAACTGACGGTTGGCGGTATGCGGGTCGTCCTGCCGAGCCATGGCGATAGTGTATTTTTCATTTTTCAGGCCGTTACCTGACTCATTAAAAATATTGCCATAGGAAAACAGTTCAGCAAAGTTTTCATCATAACCGCCGCCTTGCACGACAAAGTCGATTACCACGCGGTGGAATATCGTGCCCTCATAACTACGTTTTTGCACATACCGCAAAAAATTGTTTACCGTAATAGGCGCTTTTTTACGATTAAGTTCAACGATGATATCGCCCATTGAAGTTTCAAATTTTACCCTTGGGTAATAATTACCAGCTTGGATTTGTGAGCCATCGTCTTTTACCACAGCCAAACAAGTAGTCGAGGCTAAGAATAAGATAGATATTAAGATAAGGCGAAACATGGATTACCCTTTTAAAATTCAATGTGTTTGTGTCAATACGCGCTGAAATTAGCAAATTTTGCCCCTGATCTCAAAATGAATATCGTATAAGTAGGTAATAAACAACAAATGATAAATTTAAGCTAAAAAAGGCAACACAAAAATATTTTTGAGTTGCCTTGACCCATATGAATTCTTGTTAGCTCTGTTAGCTACGCAAAAGTATCAATAATATTTTGACTATTTGCTTGGAGTGAACTGCCAGAAACACTATTTAAAGCGGCTAAAAATGACTGCCCCAACTCTTCATCAGACTGCGTTGAAGCCTTGGTTTTTAGCTCATCTAAGATACTTTTTAGTTCATCATGTTGCTCTTTGCTCAAAGACTTTAAAGTTGCAGAAACACTGTCTTGCTCATCCTCAGATAAGGTCGATACCGCGTTTTCCAGCCCTGGCGGCGGGCCACTTGGTGGCGGACCACCATGTGGCGGAGGTGGGCGTTGACTCGCAGCAGTAGCTGAACTTGCTGCCGTAAACAATTGACTGCTTGTGCTGTCTATTTGCATATTGGGTACTCCAGTTAATTTTAAGATCATGCATAAGGTTTAGCTTAAACATGGCGTTACCTCACTACTTCCTAGTCTTTTTTAGGCGCGGGGGGGCGCTCACCATTAGCCGGTACAGCCACAAGTTGTTCATCAATTTTTTGGCAGGTGCCTTCAAGAGTATCGCCGCGGGGAGTTTCGAAACTGACAGTGTCACCGGCCGACTTGCCTTCACATGCGGCAATTGCCTCTGGTGGTGGTTTATGACCTCGTTTGTTGTTTTTTTCCTGGGCGATTACAGTCGCTGAGGAAATAACTAAGCTAAGTACTAAAATACGGCAATAAATCGTTTTCATCGTTCTTCCAAATGTTGTGTTGATTCAAGTTACAAGAGGCACAAAGGATTGTGCAGAAACCTTTCAAAAGTCATAGATGACTGTTCAGTTTTTATTTTCTTACTGGTTTTGTTTGACTGTGACAAATTCTCCTTCAGTAATCGACATTGATTCAGTCATCGGGTGAAAGATACTATTTGCTCGTTCAATCGGTTGATTTCGTACACATATCAGCGTTTCCAACATTAAGCGGCAGCTACCTTTGTAACGATCAGCTACTTGATTTTTGTATTCACAATCATCTGTCACCTTTTTATCGTTGCAGGCAAGAACGGCTGCATCATCAATATGACCTTGGTGCGCAAAAGTGGGGAAACTCAGCAATAAAGTAAAAATCAGATAAGGTGTTTTCATCCTTGAGTCTCGCTGATAGAGCCTTGTTCACCGTGAAAACAGCCGATAAACATGTTTTCGCCGGCACTGGCAGAATGATAGTGATAGCCTCGTGTTTCATCACTGTGGCCACGACATTCGTCGAGCGCCGTTTCTTCATAACCACTTGCGTCTAACATGGCAAAAATACCGTAGCCATCAAGAGCAAAACCTAACAAACTTGCGTGTCCATCAGCTTGTGAATTCAGCTCGGTGCAGCCGGTGGACGCATGATAGTGATAACCTTCGAATGGATTAACATGTCCTCCGCAGTCATCAAAAGCGGCAATTGTATAATTACCTAATATGGCGTTGACTGGCGCAGCTGGTGCTAAGGCCACACCATCAAGAGTGACTCCAACATCGCTATTGATATTAGCGGGGTTAGTTAAAGCAACAGGTGAGGTGGGGATTAAAAACGTTTGTGATACGCCACCTCCCACGTAGTCTAAGGAGCATTGCACGCAGTAATTTTGGTAGGCGGGATCCACATTGGGCCTAGCAGCCGCTTCACAAGCTGCTTGAGTATTAGTAACATTCACTAAACCTGTTGCGACATCGTATAACTGCCAACCACTGCCATATAGGGTGTCAAGGTTGAGGATAAAGTCACCGTCAATGTCATAGACTTCACCACTGCCATCAAACCAAATACCGCCTTCGGTGGCATCTGAGGTAATACTTGGTGGACAAAAAGGACCTATGTCGCGATTGGCTGGTTTACCGGCGATTACGACTTTGTAGCAAGTTGTTACAGTGCCTGAAGATAAGGTACAGGTTTGGGTGCTGATGTCTTCAAGTAATGCTCCATCTATAAAAAATTCAGCATTAAAATAACTATCGGTGGACGCTGTTGGGCTTATAAGTGCTGAGGTGTCATCTGTGGTACCTCCTCCGCAAGCACTTAAAATAAAAGCGAGTGAGCTGAACAGCACGCATTGAGTTAAATCTGATAATTTTAGCATCGCACATAACCTAGTCTATTTATTAACGAAGACTAAGATTAGCAAGCAAAAGTGCAGTTATTGTGCAGAACTTAAGGATAAAAGTAGGATTAACTCATCTTAATGACTGCAGTAGCAGGATGTAAATGCGGGCTTACTGTACTTTAAATAATCAACCACAGTAAGCAGCAGATGCGGCTACTTAGTCGCCGTGTAAATACTAAACTTTTGGTTACTTGCGGTATGC
>NZ_JANQVQ010000239.1 GCF_030730205.1 Paraglaciecola sp. | reverse complement strand
CCTTCGCGCTCTGCTTTCAATGCCATGTGAAAGGTGTGATGATTCACCCCGGTAGTCTCGCGAATAAATAGCCCGTCGAATTCTGCCAACCGATGAATGTCTTTTGCACCAATTTGTTCAGTATCCATTGCGGCTTTTTTAGCTGCTTTAGCAAACAGTTCAAGTGACTTTGGCGTACAGGGTGGGAATTTTTCTTTTGGATCAACTAATACCGCTAAATCATATTTGTACTTTCGATTTGTAGGTTCAACCCGCCAAATTTTATGGCTGTAACGCTCTAAGGTATTACCAAATAAGTTTTGTTCTTGCTCATTAAGCTTATGGACGCTACCAATTTTTAACGTTTTAACCTGCCAGTTCAATTTCTTTTGCAGTTCTACACGCAGTATAGGTACTGCAAATGCTTCAAACAAATAGCCCGCCACTTTTTTTAGTGCTTTATGTTCAGTTTCACCAAAGTAAATATTGAACGTAAGCTGGCTATTGGTTTCATCTATTAAGGCTTTATTTAGTTGAGTGAGAATGGTGCCAGGAATCTCTTCGGCTATATCTGCGATTTCATGGCGGTTAAATTTATTAAATGCTCGTACTGAGGGTACAACATGATGGCCTCTTGCTTCAGCAAGCAAAGAGCAGTAATAACCACTCCCTAGATATTGCGCTTGGCGACATAAATTAATAACTCGGGTACGTTGTTTGTTCTTAGCGGACCATTTCAAGTATGCTGGTAAAGTCATTACGCCGTCATATTGATGAAATGGAGCCCAATCCTGTGCTTTGTCGACGACGATTATCAGCTTGGCCATTGTTGCTCCTATAATTTTGCTAAAGCATGTCGTGGTGTGACAAAAAAAGACAGCAAAGAAATCTGCACTACAAAAGTTAAATTTCTTGTTGGCTTTTCATTTGTTTAGCTGTTGTTATCCTAAACTTAGTTAAAAATCAGCCAAAGGCAACCATGAGTACCGTTATGGCATTAGTTCCAGTAAATCTGGCTTCGTTTTCTATTAGACATGCAAACTTAGCTGACGCTTCGGCATTATTTGCCTTAGAGCATAAGTGTTTTACTACAGACCGCATAAGTTTGCGCAGCTTTAAACGTTTTATCACAGAAAAGCGTAGCGACTTAATGTTGGTTGAACGTGACGGTCAGCTAGCGGGTTACTTTTTGCTGCTTTATAGAAGAGGTACCAGCCTGGCAAGATTATATTCTCTTGCTGTTGACCCGTTGTTGCGTAAGCAGGGCTTAGCAGAATATCTTATGTTGCAGGCTGAACATGCTGCAACTGCAAGGCGTTGCGTTTTGTTAAGGTTAGAGGTACGTTTTGATAACGCAGCCGCTATTGGCTTGTATCATAAACTCAACTATCACGAATTCGCCGTAAAACATGACTTTTATGAAGATAATTCTGATGCAATCTGTATGCAAAAACGGATTATTCAATTTGATAGTGAGTCTGTTAGCCGGCAAGTACCTTATATAGCTCAAACGACGCCGTTTACCTGTGGGCCAGCTTGCCTGCTGATGGTATTTAACTACTTTAAACCTAATCAGTTTGACCCTGCCTCTTTGGAAATCGACATCTGGCGTGAGGCAACTACTATCTTTATGACATCAGGTCATGGCGGTTGTGGTCCAAGAGGTCTAGCTTTAGCTGCGCACCATCGTGGTTTTCAGGTTGAGATTTACCTCAATAAAGATGGTCCACTATTTACTGACACCGTGCGTAGTGAAGTAAAAAAAGCTGTGTTACAGCGTGTACACGATTCATATCGTTTGAAGGTTGAGCAAAGTGGTATTCCTTTACACCTTTCCGAACTGAGCATCAGTCAGATTAAGCAACTACTTGCAGAAGATGCTTTATTGGTTGTGTTAATTAGTACGTGGCAATTCGATAAGAGCAAGGCACCACATTGGGTTGTGGTTTGTGCGGTGGATGAGCATTTTGTTTATATTAACGACCCCGACACTGAAGACATTCCCTGGCTATCTTCTGCTGAGCGTCAATATATTCCGGTCGAGCATGCCGTGTTTATGAAAGCGTTCAGTTACGGTAAAAACCGGCTTAAGGCTGCGATAGTGGTCAAAGCAAGAGAAAAGTAATCAATATTGCCTGCTTTTTTGCCGTTTTGTGCAATTAATCAGCGAACAAGCTAAAAAGCTATGTTTTTATTAAATAACCCCTTGCACGAGTTTCAAAACGCCCTA
>NZ_JANQVQ010000238.1 GCF_030730205.1 Paraglaciecola sp. | reverse complement strand
AGTAAGCATCCTCTTAACATGCAGGATTTTTCTGGTACTATCTAAACGCTAATAATTCAAACGAAGATGCAATATCTTCTATGTTAAACTTTGACCTGATTTCGACCCGTTGATTTTGCTTTATACAATTGTTTGTCGGCCTGTTGAATGGTATCAGCTAACATACCGTTATTAACTGACGGCAAGAACGTCGCCACACCAATGCTTAAACTAACATAAGAAAACAAAGATTTAGGGTGAGGGATCCCTTTAAGCCTTAACGTCTCAAGAACTTCATTAGCAACATGCAATGCACCTTCTTTATTAGTATCGATAAGCAGAACCATAAATTCTTCTCCACCAAAACGAAACAATAAATCAACTGGCCGCGTCAACACCTCTGCAATGTTATCGGCGACTTCCCGTAAACATTGGTCGCCCTTTAAATGACCATACTCGTCGTTATATAATTTGAACCAATCTATATCCATCATCATCACGCTAATTGGAGTATCTTTGCGTTTTGACTGTTTTTCAATTTTAGGCAAAACATCATCTAAAAAATGTCGATTATAGGCGCCTGTTAATTTATCGACATAAGACAAGCTTAATAATAAATCGGTCTGCATTTTGTGGGTTAAATGCGCTCGAACACGGTTGCGCAACTCTACTCTTAAAACTGGCTTAGTGACAAAATCCACCGCACCTGCATCCCAACAATCGGCCTCTTGTTGTTCTTCTTGTAGGCTGGTAATAAAAATTATGGGGATATGCTGCGTTTCTTCATTATCTTTAATCAGCCGACAGGTCTCAATTCCGCTTATTCCTCGCATCATAACATCTAATAAAATCAGATCTGGCTTGTCAGATAAGCATGCTTCGATCGCTTCCTCACCAGAACAGACACTGCTCACCTTGTACAAGTCGCCCAACATATGCTGCATAATCTCACAGTTTATGGGTTCATCATCTACGATTAAAATTTTGGCATCGGAAATGGGACGCTTTAATTTCGATTTTAATTTTTCCAACTATAACTACTCACCTGCATTGTACTCCTTGATAATCGTGACTTATTTGCAGCTAAAATCAAGCGACTTATGTGAATTAATATGAGCATACGATGTGTTCCCTTCCTACTTAAGCACAATTAAAACGCCGACATATCCAATCTGAACATAAGTAGCGCAAAGACCGAAAACATTAATTTTTTCACTTTAGATAATTTTTTAATATTGTTAGCGCACTTTCTGCACTTTGTTTGGTATTGTATAGACCGTGTAATGCAGTAGGGTTATATACCTTAAATAAGAAGCCTCAACGATAGGAAAGATTAGAACAACATGGCGATAGAACCAATGGATGATATGCCCAAGATAACCATAGAAAGAGACGATGTTGAATCATTTCAACGCGCAAGGGCACAAACCAAAAAGACCAATGGACCAAAAGGCAACATCCCCCAAGAGTCTAAAAACACGCATTCCAATTCCCCATCGTGGTTAATGTTTATTTTATTTTTAGTCGTTATTTGTAGCACGGCGGTGTATTGGTCGTTTGAGCAACACAAAGTATTGGTTCATGCTCAACAGCGTATCACTGACTTAGAAGGCAGATTGTCAGCGACTGGTGAAGAACTTGACCAATCCGCTGTTGCTATCCAAGTCAAAGTGACTGAACTCAGTAAAAAAACTGAAGAGCTGTGGGAGCAAATGGATAAACTGTGGGCATCTGCGTGGCGTCGTAATCAATCAGAAATCAGTGACTTGACCAACGAGCTCAAAAAGCTAGCGTCAAAATCCGATAACGCTATGAAGAAACTTGGTGACGATGCCAGTCAACAAGAGGGCAAAGTAACAACCTTAAGCAATCAAGTCACACAATTGAACCAGAGCCTGCAAGCAGCATTAGAAACTCAAGCGCAATTAAAACGCACAAGCCTGAATAATGAGCAACAAGTGGCAAGTTTGCGTGAGAAGCTAATCTCCAGTGCCTTGGGTAATAATAATCTGACCAACAAGGTAGATGAGTTAGAAAGCAAATTACTGAATCTAGAAAAGCACGTGAATAAGGCTTCTTCATCACAGCCTATTGCAACACCTTAGACAAATACCAGACAAAAAAATAGAGCGTAAACGCTCTATTTTTTTGTGCTTTCGTTAAACTACTTTTCTTCCTGACTCGGATATTTTGCCGCCGTCTCTTTTATGATGCTTTGCAATTCGCCCTGCTGAATCATTTCAAGAATAATATCACAACCGCCAATCAACTCACCATCAACCCACAACTGCGGGAAAGTAGGCCAATTAGCATACTTAGGAAGTTCGGCACGAATATCTGGATTTTGTAAGATGTCTACGTAAGCAAATTGTTCACCACAGGTCATTAGCGCTTGAGACGCTTGAGCCGAAAATCCACAGCTTGGAAATTTGGGCGAGCCCTTCATATACAATAAAATCGGATTTTCTTTAATTTGTTGCTGAATTTTTTCAACGGTTTCCATATTTTCGCCTCATATCAAGTATGGCACTAGTAGTGGTTACTAGTTTAGCGTTTTTCAAGGGCAGTTGAAATCAAACTGCCATATTTTTAACGCACAAGTTAGTTACTTTCTTCTATCACAAGACTTGAAATAAAGCGTATTTGACGCAATATATGATCCTTCTGCAGCTTTTTGTTTATAACAAAGATTAATACTGCACTTTTACTCTAGACAATTAACGTCTAGCATTTGGCATTCAACGAATTAATGCATACATCAACACCTAAATGGAGAAATAACATGGCTTTTGAACTTCCTGCGCTACCTTATGAAAAGAACGCTTTAGAACCACACATCTCTGCAGAAACTTTGGAATACCATTACGGTAAGCATCACGCTACTTATGTAACTAAGTTGAATGGTCTTGTAGAAGGCACTGATTTAGCATCAAAAAGTCTTGAAGAGATAGTTAAGACCTCTGAAGGCGGCGTATTCAACAATGCTGCGCAAATCTGGAATCACACCTTCTATTGGAACTGCTTAAGCCCAAATGGTGGTGGTGAGCCAACAGGCGCACTAGCCGACGCAATTAATGCTAAATGGGGTTCATTCGCAGACTTCAAAGCGGCGTTAAACGACAAAGCAGTAAATAACTTTGGCTCAAGCTGGACGTGGTTAGTTAAAACAGCCAATGGTTTAGATATTGTTAACACCAGCAACGCAGGCACGCCTTTAACAGACAGCAGCGTCACTCCCTTGTTAACTGTTGATTTATGGGAGCATGCTTACTACATCGATTACCGCAATGCTCGTCCTAAGTACCTTGAAGGTTTCTGGGCATTAGTTAACTGGGAATTTGCCTCAGCTAACTTTGCTTAATATAAAATAAAATGATTAAAGCCCTGTTTATCAGGGCTTTTTTTTGCTGGCGTTTTTAGCCTATCAAAAAACCGTTATACTGCGCAAAAATCAACACCAATTAGGTATTTGTATGACTACATCTCAACATAACAATCCTTTGCATGGGGTGACCTTACAACTCATTCTGGACACTTTAGTTGCACAACTAGGATGGGACAAGATGGCTGAGACCGTAAATATTAACTGCTTTAAAAGCGAACCTTCGATAAAATCTAGTCTGAAATTTTTACGCAAAACCCCTTGGGCTCGAGAGCAGGTAGAACAGTTATATCTAACTAAAATAGCTAAACAACCTCATGCAAAAACAACCACAACACGAGACGATGTATTAGCTAAAACTGAAAACGCCGAATTTGTTTGGCCAGATGTGAATAAACCCGGTTAGGAACTTCATTCGTTTTGTTACCTACGCGGCAGTAATTCGCGCAAAGTAGAATTGGTAAGTAATAATGCTGCTGCATCCTCTAAAGCCAATGTGAGGTAAAATGCAGCAGTGATAAATCATCGATAAAAACAATAAAGCCTGATTACTTATAAAAAGCTTCTACCGTTCCTTTCAACTTAATCAACATTGGCTGACCTTTACGATCTAAGGCCTTAGGTGCAGGGATTTTTACCCAGCCTTCACTAATACAATATTCTTCTACATCGTTACGCTCTTTACCATTTAAACGTATGCCAATCTCATGTTCAAAAACCTCTTCAACATGAAAACGGCTGCGAGGATTACCTGAAAGTTGGTCAGGTAAAGGAGGACGTGATGGTGTATCGGTCATGTTACTGCCCTAGTATAAATAAAAAGTGCGCTAGTGTAGATAATATAAATAAAGTGTTCAAGGGTGAAGCGCACTCTCTAGCACTGTCTGTTTTTCGCCAAGATGAGTAGTCTGCCAAGCATCCTTGCCTAAAACTTGCTGAGGTTTTATATGGAGCAGGTCGCGCAGCAGGCTCAACCCGCTGCGCTAGAGTGAATTATAACTGGGCAGCCAATCTTGTTCCTTGGTCAATGGCTCTTTTAGCATCAAGCTCAGACGCCACATCAGCACCACCAATTAGCTGATAAGGCTTACTTAAACCCTCAACGAGCTCACGCAGTGGCTCCTGTCCCGCACAGATAATAATATTATCTACTTCTAATATTCTGACTTCATCATTGAGGCGAATGTGTAAGCCTGCGTCATCTATTTTTAAGTACTCAACACCAGCTAGCATGTTTACGCCTTTACTGACTAAGCCTGCACGATGGGCCCAACCTGTAGTCTTTCCCAAACCAGCGCCAACCTTGCTGGTTTTACGTTGTAACAAATAAATTTCGCGAGGTGATGCTTCAGGCTTAGCCACCATGCCCTCAATACCACCACGATGAGTGAATGTCATATCCACGCCCCACTCTTTCATAAAGGCAGGTATATCTAAACTAGGGGTTTCACTTCCATGAGATAAATATTCACTCACATCAAAGCCAATCCCGCCTGCCCCAATCACTGCCACTTTCTGACCAACAGATTTCTTAGCAACAATGACATCGATATAGCTCAATACCTTGGCATGTTCGATACCTTCGATAGGAGGGGTACGAGGCTTTATCCCTGTTGCAACAAGGATCTCATCAAAATCACTGTTATTTAACATCTCATTGGTGACGCGAGTATTCAGTTTAAGCTCAACATTCAGCAGACTTATCTGACGCTGAAAATACCGTAAGGTTTCTGAAAATTCTTCTTTACCTGGAATTTGTTTGGCTATATTAAATTGACCGCCTATCTCTGTCGCAGAATCAAACAAGGTAACGCTGTGGCCACGTTTTGCTGCGGTGGTCGCAGCAGCCAAACCAGCAGGCCCGGCGCCAATAACAGCAATTTTTTTAGGGGCTGTACTCAATTCAATATTAAGTTCTGTTTCATGGCAAGCACGAGGATTGACCAAACAACTTGTCATTTTCCCATCAAATACATGGTCCAAACAGGCTTGGTTACAACCAATACATGTATTGATTTGGTCTGAGCGATTTTCCATGGCTTTTAATACGAACTCAGGATCAGCTAAAAAGGGACGAGCCATAGACACCATGTCGGCATCGCCACGGGCTAACACTGCTTCAGCCACTTCTGGTGTATTGATGCGGTTTGAAGTAATCACCGGAATCGACAAGGCTTGACGAAATTTAGCCGTCACCCAAGTAAAAGCAGCACGAGGGACTTTTGTGGCGATAGTGGGAATGCGCGCTTCATGCCAACCAATTCCAGTATTGATAATGGTTGCCCCCGCTTTTTCAATGGCCTTACCTAGCTCAACTACCTCGTCATAGCTTGAACCACCTTCCACTAAGTCCAGCATCGACAAGCGATAAATAATAATGAATTTTTCACCTACCGCTGCACGGACTCGACGTACCACTTCAATCGGTAAACGGATACGGTTTTGATAATCCCCTCCCCAGCTGTCTTCGCGGTGGTTTGTCCGTGCTGCTATAAACTGGTTTAGAAAGTAGCCCTCAGAGCCCATGATCTCAACGCCATCGTATCCGGCTTTTTGCGCTTGGCTTGCAGTAAAAATAAAGTCTTCGATTTGTTTCTCAATTCCTGCTTCGTCCAAAGCCTTAGGCTTAAAAGGATTAATTGGAGCTTGTACTGCAGAAGGTGCAACCAAAGCAGGGTTATATGCATAGCGGCCTGTATGCAATATTTGCATACAGATTTTTCCACCCGCTTCATGAACCGCATCCGTTATCATTTTATGATGAGCGACAGATTCGTCATTGTCTAAACGTTTGGTATTTTTATGCGTAGCACCTTCATCATTTGGTCCAATACCACCGGTAACAATAAGACCAACACCGCCTCTTGCTCGCTCAGCAAAAAAGGCCGCCATGCGAATGTGACCATTGGGCGCTTCTTCTAAACCCGTATGCATAGACCCCATTAATACTCGATTTTTTAAGGTCGTAAATCCTAGATCTAAAGGTCTTAGAAGATGAGGGTATTGACGTAAGCCCTGTTCAATTTTACTGACTGTGTTGCTCATGATGGTTTCCTAATAAATTTTCTAATCTGACAAAACGTTTCAAAAAACGTGCTTTACATGCTAGGCGTTTTTTTATGTAGCGGTGCATATTCGGGAAGGCGTTTTTGTTTGCCAGCAGCCATGGCTTCTTGAACATCAGGCATTTGAAACATGCCAGATTGCCACGTTGCCATATAGCGTAGACTGTCACTTACTGCATGATCGCGTGTATAATTGATCATCTCTTTACAACCGGCGACGGCCATCGGCGAATGCATGGCGATATTGCCCGCTATTTTCATCACCGCAGCTAACATACTGGCTTGGTCTTCAAATACTTGATTGACCAGACCGCATGATTTCGCTTCAGCAGCATCCATATTGCGACCAGTGAAAGCTAACTCCCTGACTAAACCTTGTGGGATAAGATGGGGTAAGCGCTGTAAGGTACCGACATCTGCTGTCATACCTAATTCTGTTTCCTTGATTGTAAAGTAAGTATTGGCAGTGCAATAACGACAATCTGCGGCACTTACCATGTCTACCGCCCCACCAATAACGCCACCTTGCATTGCGACTAATACCGGTAAACGTACCTCTTCTAATGCGTTAAAACTATCTTGTAGTTCAAGAACCATTCTGCGCATACGTTCAGCTCTTCGCGCTGGCTCACCACTAAAGTTCTTACCCATTTCGGTAAATACTGACAGATCCATTCCTGCACTGAAATGCTTTCCTTGCGATGAAATTACAACAACGCGAGCCTCCGCTTCTGCGTCAATTTGGCGAACAACAGCAGGTAACTCAGACCAAAACTCGGGGATCATACTGTTTAATGCTTCAGGACGACTCAGTTGAATATGAGCAATATGGTTTTCGATTGACACAGTTAAGGTTTTTAAGCGGGTAAAATCTATCGTTTGCACAATTTTTCTCCATTGAAAGATAAGTAAATATAGAAAATTAAAAATTAACATATATTTAATCTAGACAGCGTCAAGTTAAGGGTTTATGTTGACGCTGTCAAGATCAATAAACATTGATAGAATTTATGCGTACTAGCAATAAAGAGTGATACAACATTGGTGACAAAATCAGACAAAAAATTAGCGAAAAACCATTATCATCATGGTGATCTGCACAGCTCCTTAGTTGGTGCTGCCAGTGTTATGCTTAAAGAAAGTGGCATTGATGGTTTATCACTTCGTAAACTTGCGGATAAAGTTGGGGTGTCACGCACTGCCCCCTACCATCACTTTAAAGATAAGAACGAATTACTGTGCGCCATCGCAGAACAAGGCTTCAAACATTGGCAAGAAAATGCAACACGCATTTTTCATCAAAAGGATTTGAGTCCTAGAGAAAAATATCGTCAGTTTATTCGAGGGTACATTGCCTATGCTGCTGATAATCCAGAGCTGTATGATTTAATGTTTGGTCGTACCATTTGGAAACAAAATACTGCAACGGCAGATTTACGAAATGTAGCCTACCCTAGCTTTAATCAGCAAGTTGAAATGACACGTGAATGGCAAAATCTTGGTGTTATGCCTAAAACTGAAGACACACTACGCCTTGCACAAGTCACCTGGGGCACTTTGCATGGTATTGCCCGTTTATTGATAGATGGCATTTATGCTGACCGTAGTCATATTGATGAAATGTGTGAGTGTGCAGTGAATCTGTTTACCGCAGATAGCCAGTCAGCGAAAACCTAGTTATTTTTATAATCCTGCTTAATAAACTCAGCGGCCCGCTCGGCAATCATTACGGTGGGCGCATTGGTATTACCACCAATAAGGCTTGGCATAACAGAAGCATCAACCACACGTAAAGATGTAACACCTTTTACCTTTAAATACTCATCCACTACCGAATCAGGATCGTCCAATGCTCCCATCCTACACGTGCCAACCGGATGATAAATAGTTTCAGCATTCCTACGGATAAACTCTAAAATTTCTTCATCTGACTGTACATTTTTACCAGGCGCGATTTCCCAACCCTGATACTGTTTGAAGACTGGTGCTGAAAGGATTTCCCGTGCTTTACGTACCGCCGCGATCATCACTTTTTGGTCATCTGTATGTGTTAGGTATTTAGGGTCGATAATCGCAGCGACAGCAGGATCTTTAGATTGTAAACGAATTTCACCGCGGCTTTTGGGGTACAAAGCACACACGTGCACTCCAAAGCCATAACCGAAAGCCGTTGTTCGACCATGGTTCTGTAAAACAGCGGGTAGAAAGTGATACTGAATATCAGGACAATCGGTCGCATAGTCAGTGCGTGCAAATCCGCCTGCTTCAGCCACATTACTTGAAAAAATCCCTTTGCGCTTATAGATGTAGTCAAAGCTCGCTTTAATATAGCGATGAACAGCTGTAATACTGACCGCATAGCTGTCACGGTTGCGAGTACGCATTTGTACTATCGTATCCAGATGATCTTGTAAATTTTGACCTACGCCTGGTAAGTCAAATTTTGTCACAATGCCAAGTTCACTTAAATGTTTGGCAGGCCCGATACCAGACAACATAAGTAGCTGAGGAGAATTAATCGCACCTGCACTTAGCAGCACTTCTTTTTTTGCACTCAACGCAATCGTGTTATTATTGACCTTAACCTGAACGCCTGTGGCTCGTGCATTTTCGATTACAATTCTCTCGACAAGCGCATTGGTAATTATACAAAGGTTGGGCCTATCGTTTGCAGCCCTCAGATAACCTTTGGCTGTAGAGCAACGTTCTCCGTCAACTTGGGTTACTTGATACAAACCTAGGCCTTCTCGCTGCTTACTATTAAAATCCTTAACCTCCGCTAAGCCCACCTCGTTAGCTGCTTTGACAAACGTCCTAGATAAGGGATTAACATGACGTAAGTCACTTACACTTAGGTAGCCAGAATCACCGTGATGAATATCAGCGCCATGTTGCTGCTTCTCAGATTTAATAAAGTAAGGCAATACCGAATTCCAATCCCAGCCCTTTGCACCTAATTCGCACCAGCGGTCATAATCTTGTTGTACTCCGCGAATATAACACATTGCGTTTAATGAGCTTGAGCCACCAAGCACCTTGCCTCTGGGCCAAAATAACGTGCGGTTAAACAACTCTTTTTGTGGTGCTGTATTGTAATTCCAATTTAACTTTTTAATTCTGGATAACAACGCTAAACCGAAAGGAACGTGAATAAAAAGACTTTTATCTTTGCCTCCTGCCTCAATAAGGCAAACTGAAAAATTTTGATTCTCACTTAAACGAGAAGCTAATACGGCCCCAGCAGACCCTCCGCCTATAATGATAAAATCAAATTCTGTTTGCGTAATTGCTTGCATAAATTTCAACTTGCCTAACTTGAAAGGATTGGAAGAACATAGCCTAATAAAAGTATGATTTATGAACAACTCACACCTCATACACACTACCAGCGAGTGTAACAAAAATGTCAGAGAATGTTACTAAGTGTTAATTAA
>NZ_JANQVQ010000237.1:2535-36836 GCF_030730205.1 Paraglaciecola sp. | reverse complement strand
AAAAATCTACAAGGTGATACTTAGGTATGTTGGTTTATAACTGAAAACGTAGGTGTCTGTTTGAGTTGATGTAGGGGGCTGTCTAAAATTAAAACGAAACGCGTGCTGATTTTTATTCAATGTACAAAAAGTGTCTGATTACCCTGTTATTGGGAGGTGTTTCCTATTTTTATTGTATTCAATTACTGTTTTTCCACCCATGAACCGCTATACTGTGCGCCGCATTTGAAAGCGATATAGACATAAAGCAAATTAAAGGAAAAAAATGACTCCTATTACAAAAACTTTTCAGTATGGTCAACATACTGTTACTTTAGAAACGGGTGTAATTGCTCGTCAAGCCACTTCAGCTGTTATGGCAAGTATGGATGATACTTGCGTTTTAGTTTCTGTTGTTGGTAAAAAAGACATGAAACCTGGGCAAGACTTCTTCCCATTGACCGTGAATTATCAAGAAAGAACCTACGCAGCAGGTAAAATCCCTGGTGGTTTCTTCAAACGTGAAGGTCGTCCTTCTGAGTTTGAAACACTAACTTCACGCCTAATTGATCGTCCAATCCGTCCATTATTCCCTGACGGATTCATGAATGAAGTACAAATTGTTGTTACTGTTCTTTCTGCTAACCCTGAAATTCCTACCGATATCATTTCGTTGATTGGTGCTTCAGCTGCACTTGCTACCTCTGGTATGCCATTTAATGGTCCTGTTGGCGCTGCACGTGTTGGTTATACAGACGGCCAATATATCTTAAATACTTGCACCTCAGAACTTGAAACTAGCAAACTTGACCTCGTTGTTGCTGGTACACAAAGTGCAGTATTAATGGTTGAATCAGAAGCAGAAATTCTATCTGAAGAAATCATGTTAGGTGCAGTGATGTTCGGTCACGAACAAATGCAAACTGTTATTGGTGCAATCAATGAATTTGCTGCTGAAGTGAATACACCTAAGTGGGATTGGCAACCAGTTGCTGAAAACACAGCATTAAAAACTAAGGTTAAAGAGCTCGCTGAAGCTGCGATGACTGAAGCGTATCAGATTTCAGACAAGATGGAGCGTAAAGACGCCATCGTTGCCTTAACTGAAAAAACAGTAGCTGAAATCGTTGCTGCTGATGAAAATCAAAATGCAAAAGAAGTATCGGAATTGATGCATGAGCTTGAAAGTGACGTAGTACGTTCACGTATTCTTGCCGGTAATCCACGTATTGATGGCCGTGATCCTGCGATGATCCGTGCACTAAACGTGGCTACTGGTGTACTGCCACGTACGCACGGTTCTGCTGTATTCACTCGCGGTGAAACACAAGCTATTGTTGTAGCCACCTTAGGCACTGAGCGTGATGCACAGATGATCGACGGTTTAAACGGCAAATCAGACAGCCGTTTTATGTTGCATTATAACTTTCCACCATACTGTGTGGGCGAGACCGGCATGGTGGGTTCACCTAAGCGTCGTGAAATCGGCCACGGTCGTTTAGCGAAACGCGGTATTCAAGCCGTTATGCCAACTGAAAAAGAATTCCCCTACGTTGTGCGTGTCGTGTCTGAAATTACTGAATCAAACGGTTCGTCTTCTATGGCGTCTGTTTGTGGTACGTCGTTAGCGCTTATGGATGCTGGTGTACCAATTAAAGCTTCTGTTGCTGGTATTGCAATGGGCTTGGTTAAGAGTGACGACAACTTCGTGGTACTGTCTGACATACTAGGTGATGAAGATCACTTGGGTGATATGGACTTTAAAGTAGCGGGTACCACTAACGGTATTACTGCTTTGCAAATGGATATCAAAATCGAAGGTATCACCAAAGAAATCATGCAGATGGCTTTGAAGCAAGCTAAAGAAGCTCGTTTGCATATTCTAGGTGTGATGGACCAAGCGATTACTGGACACCGTGAAGAGATGTCTGAGTTTGCTCCACGTATCTACACGATGAAAGTTGATCAAGATAAAATTCGTGACGTAATCGGTAAAGGCGGCGCAATGATCCGTGCTATTACTGAAGCGTCTGATTGTAATATCGAAATCGAAGATGACGGTACAATTAAGATTTTTGCAACTGAAATGGCTAAAGCAAATATCGCGATTGAGAAAATCAAGCAGGTGACTGCTGAAGTTGAAGCGGGTAAAACTTACTCTGGTAAAGTAACCCGTATCGTTGATTTTGGTGCCTTTGTTGAAATTTTACCAGGCAAAGAAGGCCTCGTACATATTTCTCAAATCGCTCATGAACGAGTGAATAAAGTATCTGATTTCTTAGCTGAAGGGCAGATTGTTGACGTTAAAGTAGTAGAAATTGACCGTCAAAATCGTGTTCGTTTAAGCATTAAAGATTTAGTCGAAAAGCCTGCTTCTGAAGCACCAAGCGCAGAGTAAGTTATTATTTAATTTATAAAGTTCAAATAAGAAAGCCCTGCTATTGCAGGGCTTTTTATTTTTCGGGTTTTCCAACTAAGCAGATTTTAAGACTAAGCCCCTATTTATCAGAGGAATATAGTCTTTCTACTTTGTTAAGTAATGCTTGATCATCGATTTCCAGAATGACTTTTCTATGCAGTATGATTTTTCCATTGACACTCGATGATGCATCAATTTTAAGTGTTGGAACTTCGTCGTTTGACCATCGTTTTTGTTCTTTGGCTCGGTAGATGAGATCGCCTTTAATGGTTGTTCCATTTACTAAACTAATGTCGCCATTTTTGGTTTCTAGTTCGCCTTGAACGGTAACTGATATTAATTGAATATCACCGTTAACCGTGGATATATCGCCCCCAACTTCAGAGTATTCTCCCAGCTCAATATCACCATTTACGGTACTAATATCGTTTTTTACGGTGAGTTCTGAGCCCGCTTCGATGTCACCATTAACACTTGAGGCAGAAAAGATACTGACTCTTTTACCAAGAGAAATGCTGCCATTGACGGTATCGATATCTTCGGCACTGACATTATTTTCAAGATTGATGTCGCCATTAACCACGGATAGATCTTGCATTTGACTGTCTGCATCAATGTCTATATCGCCTAGCACATGACTCACATCACCTTTATGATGAGAATATTCATCGTCATGACCGCCAATATGAATAATGCAGCCTGACGTAGATAAGGTTAGTAGCGTAATAATGCCTAGTGAGGCGAGAGGGTTTATTTTCACAGTATTTTCCCTTTAATATTTGATTATATCCACAGTCAATCAAGTTACATGCCATCTATTTAACTTATTGATAGAGTTATGTTTTTCGTTTTTTGTTTTATAAATGTGGGAGGTGATTAATTGAAATATGGTGAAAAACACTAATAATTCGCCAATTGCTAATTTATTCAAGATTATCTGCAAAATTGATTAGATGCACCCAAGCCATAATGGTAGATTGGGCGATTAATTGCTGTTATTTACTTCGTGGTCTTAATCTAAACTGAAATTTAACGTGGTCTGAGTAATGAAGAAGTATTTGGTTTTATGTTTATTACTGATGGGAGTGCATGTTTTCGCCGCAGTCAAATCAGCACCAGACAATCAATGTGTTATTCAACAAATTGAAACGCAACAGCAATCTTTAATCGAACTCGAACAAAAAAGTGCAGTGAAAATACCTACTGGAGAAAGCCACTTTTTACTGAAGTGTGAGTTGCATCAAGATAGGGTATTTACGTTTCTAAAAAGTGAATTGATCGAATTCGAATGGCGTACAGCGGATAATGAAGTTAAAACGCCTTTGCAAGGGACTCAACCCGCTTATTTTTTATCGAGAGGCTCTCAATTCGCAGAACTGCGTTTTATCACGCATCATGGTTATATTCCCTATTTTCAGTTACTCGAAGTCAATACATATATTGAACAAAGCCAAAAGACTAATCTTGTTATGGGGAGTTTTTACGGCTTGTGTTTGACCCTTATCTTTTATGTTTTCATTCTAGGACGCAGTTTAAAAGATAATACTTTTAGGCTTTACAGTGCATATATCAGCTGTGCTAGTTTGTTTTTCTTACTTCAAGAAGGGCAGTTAGGTTTATTTTTAAATGCTCAATCTTATTGGTTGAGTCATCAGTTGTATCTAATGAGCGCAGGGCTCACGGTTTTTAGTGCGACATTGTTTATTGTTCGTTTAACTGGTTTACGAACACAATGGCCAAAGATCACAAATCGGCTTTTATTTCCAAGTGCTTGGTTAGTGCTGGGCTTGTCAGTCCTCATTACACTGTTGGAGCATAATCAGTTGTCCGCGTTGTTAGGCACTGTTATGGCTTATCTTACCTTGGGTATTATCCTTGTAATGGTGAGTTTAGTGGCGATTCAAGCCTATCGAAGAGTGCCTGATGCCTTATTGGTATTGGTCGCATTAAGTGTTTTGTTGCTTGCTATGGTGTTCAGAGTTGTGCTGTCAGATATGAGCCCCACCTTAAATCGATATGGTCTTATTATCGCTTTTGCCTTTGAGTCATTTTTGTTAGCTGTTGCGGTATCTGAGCGTATTAAGCGTCTGAAAAAAAGTAAATTATTGGCTGAAGCTGAAGCAAACTATGATTTATTATGTGATGTACTTAGTCGCCGCGGTTGGCTTAAAAAAGCCGAAAGTTTAGTGGAACAGCAAAGGCACAAAGGAGGCATGCTAGGTGTCTTGTATATTGATCTTAATAAATTCAAACAAGTGAACGATGTACATGGTCATAATGTAGGCGATAAGGTCTTACAGGTTGTGGCGAAGATAATTCGACACCAAATTCGAGACATTGATGCTTTAGGGCGTATCGGAGGGGACGAATTTGTTGTGCTCGGTCATTTTTCTGATAAAAGTATATTTCATCATTTACATCAACGCGTTGCTACCCGCTTGCAGCTTATCCCGATCCACACTGAAGAGGCCAATATCACTGTTAGCGCCAGTGTTGGTGCTGTTGATTTTATGACAATACCCAAAGATATTAGTGAGTTACTTAGAGATGGTGATAAAGCGATGTACGCAGAAAAACTCAATTTTTATCACAGTATTAATCCTATTTAGAGTGCAAGATAACAATAAAAAATGTAAGGATAACGATGTTAACAAACCAACAAAAAACACAATTCACTGATCAAGGCTACGTGGTTCTAAATGAATTTTTTACTGCGCAGCGGATGGATGAGCTCAAAGAAGCTGCAGCCCAAATCGTTGATAACTTTGACCCAAACTCAACCCGCGCTGTGTTTTCTACTCAAGATCAAAGTAAAAGTCGCGATGACTATTTTCTTACTTCTGATGACAAAGTGCGCTGCTTTTTTGAAGAGAACGCATTTGATGAGAGAGGTGAACTTAAGCAAGAAAAATCATTGAGTATCAATAAAATTGGCCATGCCTTGCATGTCCTTAACCCCGTGTTTAAAGCATTTAGTCATAGTCAAACTATTGCACAATTAGCTTTCGATGTCGGTTTAGTTAAACCGCAGATCCACCAATCAATGTATATTTTCAAACAACCCAAAATTGGTGGAGTAATCCGTTGGCATCAAGATGCGAGCTATTTTTATAGCGATCCTATCACTGTTGTAACGTTTTGGTTTGCAGTGGAGGATGCCACGCTTGCCAACGGTTGTTTGCAGGTCCAAGCTGAGCCAGAAGCCTACCCCTTGATTGAGCAATTTAAGCGGGATGCGTATGACAATACCGAATTAGTTAAATTAAGTGATAAGCCTTGGCCTGCAGATGAAGACGCCAAACCGCTGGAAGTCAAAAAGGGCAGCTTGGTTATATTTAATGGATTATTACCCCACTTTAGTGCGCCTAATTTATCCGATAAGTCCAGACATGCTTTTACCCTGCACATGACTTGCGCAAGCAGTCAGTATGCAAAAGAAAATTGGCTAAGAGCAGAGCCTAGTGCTTTATATTGATTGTGGGATATGAATTTAAAGCGAAATTCGCTGGCCCTTAGCGGCCGAAGCAAAGGCCGCTTGAACAATTTGAATGTCCCGCATACCTTCTTCACCGGGAACTAGAAGAGGTCCCTTGCCAAGTAACGCTAAGGTATCGTCATCCATTTGAATAGCTTGTTGAATCTGTTTTATTGCAGAATAGATATGTTGGTCGCTAGTGTACCCGGTGACGCCTGTGTAATTTGACATCGGCCGCAAGCTATACCAGCCATTCGAGCAATTCATAGTCAGTTGACTAAAAGATTTCACTACACTGGTGGCACATTCCGCGATCAGCCCATCAGGGAACTCGAGGGTAAAATAGGTGGTTTCATCTACTTCCTTGAAAATATCCGGATGAGATTTTTCATGTTTGGCAGTTATGGCGACGGGTTCAAGCCCAGTCATAAACCGACAACCATTTAGGGGATAGACACCCATATCATACATAGCTCCTCCTCCCATGGCTTTCTGCATACGCCAATTATCGGCAGGTAAGCCCTGACCCCCATAACCTGCTTGAGCGACAATGTGGGTTAATTTACCGTAAGGGGCGGTGGATTTATATTGCATAAAACGCCTTGTATTGGGTTCATGTTGCATGCGGTAACCAATACTTAGTTTTACTTTATTTTTGTGACATACATCGATGATACGTTGACACTGTTCAACAGTCAGTGCCATTGGCTTTTCGCACCAAACATGTTTTCCCGCATTAGCAGCGATCTCACAGTATTGCAGGTGCAGAGCGGTGGGAACAACAACGTAAACTATATCGATATCAGGGTTGTTGGCTAATTCGTGCATGTTGCGGTAGGAATAAATATTGTTGTTCTTTATTCCATAGCGCTGTTGCCACTTAGGTATTTTTTGTGGACTGCCGGTCACAATGCCACGTAACTCGCAATGTGTGGTGAGCTCCAGTGCAGGAGCAAGCAAGCCTTCGCTGTATTGCCCTAGACCGACTAAGGCTACCCCAAGCTTTGAATTACCTGATTGTGAAGCCAAAGTTCCTTTAGCGTTGAGAAGTGTGCTTAAACCTAAACCACCACTTAGTTGCATAAACTTTCTTCGATTTATCTCTGGCATATTTATTGTTCCTTGCAGTACGTAAATTCAGTGTTGAACAAAATATGAGCGTTAGCAAGCCTTCGGTTATATGTCATAACGCACTTGTTAGAAAATTTAGTATGCCAGCTTAGATAGGAATTAATATTCATGTAGACTAAGCACAGAGTTATTTAAGTCGGTCAATATACCATGCTGCATGATTATGAATTAAAGAGTAGGAGCCTAAAAGGGCAGGTGAGTGAGAAGGAATGGCAAACTCGGGTCGATCTTGCCGCGTGTTATCGTTTGGTTGCTAGTTTTGGCTGGGGTGATTTAATTTACACGCATATTTCTGCTCGTATCCCTCAGACCGATGACTACCTAGTGAACGCCTTTGGTCTAACATTCGAAGAAGTGAGCGCTTCAAATTTAGTTAAGGTGAACCTCGAAGGAGAGATACTTGATGGTTCCCCTTATGGGATAAATCCGGCGGGTTTTACTATCCACAGCGCTATTCATGAAGTGCGTCATGATGTGCAGTGCGTGATCCATTTACATACAAAGGCCACTATTGGTGTCGCAACGATTGAAGGTGGCTTACAACCTTGGAGTCAGTATGCGTTGTTTTCACTTCCATCACTCAGTTATCACGGTTATGAGGGCTTAGCAGTTAACGCGGATGAAAAAGCCCGTTTGCAGAAAGACCTAGGCCAAACCAATCACATGCTGTTGCATAATCACGGCGGCTTGGCCGTGGGCCCCACGGTTGGGGATGCATTCATGCGTTTTTATGATTTACAACGTGCTTGTGAAGTTCAAATGGAACTAATGCAAACAGGTAAACCGGTGATCACAATTCCGCCAGCTATCGTTGAAGGTATATATCAGCAAGCAAATGTCGTTCATAGTGGCATTACCGGTGGGCAATTAGCTTGGCCAGCTATGTTGCGTAAGGCCTACAAACTTGACCCTAGTTTTTGTCTTTAAGTTTTTTTAAGTTGAGTCTTTTTTAGGATAATTATGAAAATAGTTCGTGTTGAAATTTTTGATATTCATTGTCCCAAACGTACGGTTTGGAATCCTGTTTTTGTGCGTATTCATACAGACGAGGGTATCAGTGGCGTAGGTGAAGCTGGTTTAGCCTATGACTTAGGGCACAGCGCTGCCGCTCACATGATCAAAGAAATTGCTGAGGCGATGTTGATAGGTTGGGATCCCTTTAGAACGGAAGCACTATGGAGTCGAATGTTACGTGAAAGTTTTTGGGGTTTAGGTGGCGGTCCAATTATATATGCTGCTATGAGCGCTATTGATACCGCCTTATGGGATATTCGAGGTAAAGCCTTAGGTGTGCCGGTGTATCAATTATTAGGTGGTAAAACTAACGCTAAATTACGGACTTACGCCAGCCAATTACAATTTGATTGGGACAAAGAAGTCACGCGCTTAAATCATCCTGTGGACTACGGCAAGGCTGCAGAAAAGGCCGTTGCAGAAGGTTATGACGCAGTAAAAGTTGATCCTATTGTGTACGACAAAGAAGGTGTAAGCCATTTTGATCGAACCAAGTTGTTTACCCAGCCTGAGTTACGACTTTTTAAAGCCCGTTTACAAGCGATACGGGATGCGGTGGGTGATGATGTAGATATTATTTTTGAATGTCATAGCTTAGCTGGCGCAGCAAGTGCAATTCAATTAGGTGAAATGATTGAAGATATAGGGTGCTTGTTTTACGAAGAGCCGGTGAATTATCTAAATTCTAAGGTACACGACAAAGTCTCTAAACGGGTTAATGTGCCTATTGCCGGCGGAGAACGTTTGTATAATCGCTGGGGGATTCGCCCTTATATGGAAGACCAATCAATTGACGTGCTCCAACCTGATATCGGCTTGTGTGGCGGTTTTACCGAAACCAAAAAGGTATGTGATTATGCAGATGTGTATGATGTGCGTGTTCAAGCCCATGTGTGTGGTGGGCCTGTAGCAACTGCGGCAAGTTTGCATTTAGAAACGGCTATTCCTAATTTCTTGATCCATGAACACCATACTTATGCCATAAAAGAGTGGAACCGTGAGCTATGTTTGCAAGATCCACAGCCAGTGAATGGTTTTTTTGAAGTGACTGAAGTCCCCGGCATTGGTATCGATTTGAATGACGAAGTGGTTTACCGTTCACCCCACATGGAAGTCAAATAAGGATATCTAAGATTAAAATAAAAAGGAGCACGATGCTCCTTTTTATTTTTTGCGCTTTTTAGTCACCGTCAACCAATCAAAATTGACCCCTGAAATTGCATTAAACCGAGATACCCTCAAGACCAAATCGAGCATTTTAGGGCGTTGGCGTATCGTTGGCTCCTGCAGGCGAGGGATGAAATACGCAACAACACATAAACGGCCAATACTGGATGCTAAAAAGACCACAAAGATAGTATGGCTTAGCAGGTTATCCAGCCCACTACTTTTAGCAAATGGCAATGCGTAGGAGGCGATAACTCCGCCAATAATGGAGCCTATAAATACCAGTGCGGCGCTAAGACCGGCTTGCATTGCGGCGTAAGTTGCAAAATCTGCTTGATGTGGACGAATATCATATAGGTAGTTTGCTGTGCTTAAAGTAAATCCACTCCACCACAGGCCTGAAATGGCCTGAATAATGAGAATGTAGGTAAAATCTCCGGAAAACAACCACAACAAAGGAACAAAAGGTATCATGCTACACGTTAAAACCATAACAAGACGATTACCAAATTTGTCGCTAAATTTACCCCAAAATTTCAGTGTAATAAACTGAGTGGCGATTGAAGCGACACCGGACAAAACAAACTCAATGTAAGTAAATTGCAGATCATTAAGCATATAAACGGCAAAAAAAGGTGCTGATATAGCCACCATGGATTGCATTGTGGCAACAAGTAAACTGTATTGTTTAAAGACAGGCTCTTGCCACGCTTCTCGAAGTTTTAGCCAAGTATTACCGGGCATTCTTTGTGTAACTTGAACTTGAGGATCATGCATTTTCCAAAGCAGCCAAGCGGAACTAAAGCGTCCCACTGCGGCAATTAAAAAGAGTAAACTGAATCCCAGCCACGCAAGTTCAAGTTTATTACTGATGGTCAGTAAGCCGCCACCGATCACAAAAACGGCAAGTGATGCCAGCATAGTAATTCTGCTACGTGAGGCAAAAAATTTTCCACGACGTCTTGGGGGGACGATGTTACCCATCCAAGCTCGCCAATGAGGTTGCACTAAATTAAGTAATCCATGGTGCAGCATCGCTAATAAAATAAAAAGCCAAACGGCATTATCTGGTCGCCAAATACTTAACAGCGACATGGTTAAAAGTCCAGTTGCTTGCAAAGTTGCGCCAAACACTATGATGGCTTTACGGCTAAAAAAACGGCTGATGCCAAGAGATAGAAATTGCATTAATGCACCAAAGAGTTGAGGAAAGCCGGTTAATAAACCGAGTTGACTCATACTCGCTTGGATAAATATCGCAAAGGCATTAAAAAAGTTATCACTGGTGGCTGTCATGGCAGAGGACGCCAAGGCTTCTTTTTGTGAATAACGAAGTGTGGTGCGCAGCCAAATGTGTCGTGTGCCGCGACGGCTGCTTAAAGATGTGGCTTCTGATTTATCTCGTAACATGACTTGATAAGCAAGTTTTCATTGAATGGCTAGTAAAAAGCAAAAGCCTTGTTAGAACAAGTTTTAAGTATGTTTTTCACTAAATTTTTTTGAAGCAAACCAAGGGACAATGTTTACTCTGAAAATTACTGTAATATAAAAAAGGGCGATGAAGTTACCTTATCGCCCTTGGCATAGTTTAACCGTTTTTAGTTATGCCGCATTCGCCTGTGGGGCTGTTTGTTCTTTAACTATATTTAACTCGGTATCGAGTAATTCAAGATCAAACGTATATTCGTCTACCCGAACCGCTATTTTACGCTTCTCATTGTAATCCAATACAAGCGCTAAGTCTTGACCACTCAATTGACCTGCTTCGTGCAGTTTATTCACGGCATGTTCAAATGAGATAAATGGCACAACTGGGTTAGTTTTTAATGCTTTCTGAATTATTTTCAGTTGCGGCATTACTGCGTGTTTAGCAACAAAGGCACGCTCGTTAATGTCATTTGCATCACCTGGAGTCACTTTTATCAAGTGAGTCAACTCTTGCATTATGCTGCTTTGTTGCATGGTCGCATCAGACAATTCCCTTTTTAGTTTGTCTGAAATACTTTTAACTGAACGAGTGTAGGTGTTAGTTAAAACACGCATGAGGCCTCGAGTGGCTGTATTAGGAAAATTATCAACAAAATCGACAAGTGCTTGCTCACCTTGTTGTAAAGTCCACTGAATTGCATACTCGAAGAAAGGTTTCGCTTCATTTCGGTTGCTGACCTTCTGTTCATAAAAACGCACAACAGCCATAGCTGCGTATAGATAACTCATTACATCACCTAAACGTGCAGACAACATTTCAGCCTTTTTCAGGTCGCCGCCAAGTACGAGCAATGACAAATCAGCCAAAGGCGCTAATTTTGCTGATAATGCATTAATTCGTTTTTCGTATTTTTTAACTTCAGGCAAAGCGGTTTGCGAGCCACGTAAAAACGGCAAGTAGCTTTTACTTATACTACGTAGCGAGTTTTTGACACTGAAACCAACTGTTTTCATCAATACTTTGTTAAATTCTGCGTCAGCATTGTTATCGTTACTGTGGATTAAATCGACCATCTCTTTTAAATGAGGGTGACAGCGCATTGCACCTTGACCGAAAATCATCAAACTTCGGGTCAGTATGTTTGCACCTTCAACAGTGATTGCGATAGGTTGAGCGGCATAACCATCTGCCAGATTGTTTTGCGGCCCACGCTGAATGGCTTTACCTGCTTGGATGTCCATTGCGCTGCTATTCACATCGCGGCCCAACTCTGTCATGTGGTACTTGGCAATAGCGGTTACCACAGATGGCTTTAAACCAAGGCCTAGCCCTTCAGTAGTAAGAACACGCATGGCTTCAAGGACAAATGTTTTACCAGCAATGTCAGCTAGTTTTTCTTGAATACCCTCAAATCTTCCAATTGGTACGCCAAATTGTTCACGAACAAACGAGTATTCAGCGGTTGACTTAAGCGCAGATTGGCCAGATGCCACGCCCATTGCGGGTAATGAAATACCTCGTCCTGCACCTAAGCAGCTCACTAGCATTTGCCAGCCACGCCCGATATTTTTTTGACCGCCGATGATAAAGTCCATAGGTATGAAGACCTTATCTCCACGGGTAGTTCCGTTGTAAAAACGCATCCCCATTGGATCATGGCGGTTGCCAAGTTGAACGCCAGGATGAGATTTAGGAATTAATGCACAGGTAATACCGAGCTCTAATTTTTCTCCCAACAGCTGCTCTGGATCAAAGACTTTAAAGGCTAAACCAAGTACTGTGGCGATAGGGGCAAGCGTGATGTAACGTTTGTCCCACGATACCGATAATCCAAGTACTTCTTCACCGTTCCACATACCTTTGGTAACAATACCTGCATCTGGAATAGAACCTGCGTCAGAGCCAGCTTCAGGACTCGTTAGGGCGAAACAAGGAATATCCTTACCCACGGCAAGATTCGGTAACCACTGCTCTTGCTGCGCTGCAGTTCCATAATGCATAAGTAACTCACCGGGGCCTAAAGAGTTGGGCACCATAACCGTCACAGCAATCGCGCCGCTTTTGGCTGCTATTGTCGCTACAATTGTTGAGTTTGCATACGGTGAAAATTCTAAGCCACCAAATTTCTTCGGAATAATAAGCGCGAAGAATTTGTTAACTGACAGGTAATCAAGAATATGTTGTGGAATGTGTTTACCGTTTTGTAAGGCAAAGTCGTCAACCATATTTAGCAAAGTGGTGACAGGACCGTCTAAAAATGCCTGTTCTTCAGCACTTAATTTTGCACCGGGAATGGCGCGCAGTGCAGCCATGTCTGGCTTACCTTGATATATCGAAGATTCAATCCAAACATCACCAGCGTCTAAGGCTTCTTGTTCAGTTAGTGAAATAGGGGGTAATACTTTTTTAAGGCTAGTTCTAATACTCATTTTTACTCATCCGCTCATCTGACCAGTTGATGTTTATAATACTGCTTTTCCAAAATAGATCAAAACTGTTTTGTGATTTTGTAAATAAAATGTGGGTGGTTTGTACTAAGGGTTCAAATAAAAGTTAATTATATCAATTGACTAAGTGTATTTTTAAGGCCTAACATTTTTTTACATAAGGAGGAATAAATGACGAAATATGATACTGTTTTACATCAGATCTAGTGAGAATTGGTTATAATTAGTCGAACTTAACGGCTTAACGTGATTTCGAATGGGTAAAGTAGACAACAAATGCACTGTTTAGATAGCAACAACGTATCTTTAAATAGACGTTTAAGTCGCTCTTTTCATAGTAAGCTTAATATCGACATTTAGTAACGACCTTTTAAAAAGGATATGTTTTGAAAAACACTCTGCTTAGTTTGCCTGTTAGATACCCCAAAATGGTGTTGTTTCTGTGTTTTCTATTAGTTGTTGTAGCGGCCATAGGGAGTAAAAATCTTTATTTTCGAGGTGATTTTAGAGTATTTTTTGAAGCTGATAATCCCCAGCTTGTCGCATACGAAAAAATGCAAAATAGTTTCAGTAAAAATGACAATGTCAGCATTATTATTGCGCCACATTCTGGCAATGTTTTCGAAAAAAGCACTCTCAAATTAGTGCAGCAATTAACGGAAGAAGCTTGGCAAACACCCCTGTCCACGCGGGTTGATTCCATTACAAATTTTCAACACACGTGGTCAGAAGATGACGATTTAATTGTTGAAGATTTAGTAGAAAATATTGATGATCTAACACCGAGTCAATTAGCTAACATTAAACAGATCGCTCTTGACGAACCTAATCTACTCGACAGGATGATATCGCCCCTAGGGCATGTCACCATGATCAACATCAGCGTTAATTTACCAGATGGTGACCAGACAAAAGAAGTGACTGAAATTAGTCAGTTTATTACAGCTATGACTGAGCGGTACCAACTTTTATATCCTGAATATTCTTTTTATTTCACCGGTGTTATCCCATTAAATGATGCGTTTACAAAAGCAGCTACAAAAGATGCATCGACACTTGTTCCATTAATGTTTTTGACCATTATAGTGGTGATGTGGTTAGCGCTGAAGACAGTAGTTGGTATGTTTTCAACCGTGGTTGTTATTGTCGCAAGTATCGTATGCACGATGGGCTTAGCGGGTTGGATTGGAATTTTCCTAAGTACTGCAACCGTTAATGTACCGACTATGGTGATGACTTTGGCTGTAGCCGATTGCATTCATGTAGTGTCATCAATGTTGCTTGGCATGCGCCAAGGGAAGACTAAATCTGAAGCGTTACTTAGCAGTTTGGAGTCGAATTTCAAACCGGTTTTAATCACGACTCTTACAACAGGAGCAGGGTTTTTAACACTGAATTTTGCTGAGGTGCCCATACTAGCGGATTTAGGTAATTTGACCACAATAGGCGTTTTATTAGCTTGTTTTTTCTCGCTGTTTTTATTGCCAGCTTTAATTATGCTGTTACCCATTAAGCCTCTTGAGGCGCCGTCTCAAAGTTCAGGACGCACCGAGAAATTTGGTGAATGGGTAATTCAGCGCCATAGAAAGTTACTACCTTTATGTGTATTCGTAACACTTTTGGCATTCACTTTTGCTTGGAAAAACCAGTTAAATGATTCGCCAACCCAGTACTTTGACCACTCAACTAAATTTAGACAGTCAACTGATTTTCAAGAACAAAATTTAAGTGGAATGACATACGTTGATTTTGCTATCTACACAGAACAAGAAAGTGGCATTAATTCACCGGAAGTATTGAGAGTTACTGAGGAGTTTAGTCAATGGTTGCGCATGCAACCTGAGGTCGACCACGTCAGTTCAATCAGCGATACCTTTAAGCGTTTGAATAAAAATATGCACAGCGATGATGTCGACTTCTATGCGTTACCTGATGACAAAGAATTAGCTGCGCAATATTTGCTGTTATACGAGATGTCTTTACCCTACGGTCTAGATCTCAATAACCAAATGAATATGGATAAATCTGCGACCCGGTTGGTAGTTACATTAAAAAATATCGGTAGTAAAGAATTAACTGGTTTTGAAAGTAGAGCCAAAACGTGGTTCGATCAACGCGCTGTTAATCTTGTTATTTTAAGTGCAAGTCCAGGCTTAATGTTTGCACATATTGGTGAAGCTAATATGGCAAGTATGATTGAAGGTACTCTGGTTGCTTTAGTCCTCATTTCAGGTCTATTGATTTTTGCACTTAAATCTTTTCGTCTAGGCTTTATAAGCTTATTGCCAAATCTACTACCAGCTTTAATTGGCTTTGGTATTTGGGGAGCCTACTCTGCTGAAATAAATCTTGGCCTTTCGGTTGTCTTGAGTATGACTCTCGGTATCATTGTCGATGACACGGTTCACTTTCTAAGCAAATATCAACATGCTCGACAAGCTGGCAAAAACGCGGATGAAGCTGTGCGTTATGCTTTTGCAACAGTAGGTAAGGCGCTGGTGATTACGACTCTTGTGTTATCCTTAGGTTTCTCGGTTTTAATGTTGTCGCCGTTTGCTTTGAATGCCGATATGGGAATGTTAACCAGCGTAATTATTTTGGTCGCGTTAGCGGTCGATCTATTGTTTTTACCCGCTTTTTTACTGGTTTTTGATAGAAAAGAACAAACTAAAGGACAGTCGCTCAATGAAAATTTTACTGAATAGAAAGACAACTACGAGAACATCATTTAGCTTGTTATTGTTAACAATGTTGTTTTGTACAAGCGCTTTTTCTCAGAGTGCCCAAGAGAAAGGCTTGGCAATAGCAAAAGAACAAAAATCTCGTGATGAAGGTTGGTCTGACTCAGTCGCTGAAACAAGTATGATTTTACGGAATCGGCAAGGAGACGAAACAGAGCGTAAAATGCGGGTTAAATCACTCGAAGTCATTGATGACGGTGATAAAGGCCTGACGATATTTGACCAACCTTTGGATGTTAAAGGTACCGCATTCCTGAACTTTTCCCATCCTCTTGAGCCCGACGATCAGTGGATGTTTTTGCCTAAGTTAAAAAAGGTAAAACGCATTCAATCAAAAAATAAATCGGGCCCATTTATGGGCAGCGAGTTTGCATTTGAAGATATGAGCTCTTTTGAAATTGAAAAATTTAAATTTACTTATCTGCGTGACGAGCAGTATCAGGGAATGGACTGTTATGTGGTAGAACAGGTGCCTTTAGAAGAAGATTCAGGTTATAGCAAAAATATCACGTGGGTTGATAAAGAGCATTATCGCGTATTTAAGTCTGAATATTACGATCGTAAGGGCAGCTTATTAAAGGTATTGACCATGCACGATTATCAGCTTTTTTTAGACAAGTTTTGGCGTCCAATGGAATTAAGAATGGACAACCGTCAAAACGGCAAAAGCACCGATCTAATTACCCACTCTTTAGAGTTTAAAACAGGTTTGTCTGAAAATGACTTTGATAAAGACAGCTTAATGCGAGCTCGTTAGAGGAACTAATGAAACATACATTAATAAAATATCTACTTAGCGGAGTGGTTTTTTCTGTTGCTGGTGCTTCTCAGGCCGAGTTAGATATTGAGTACACTGGAACTGCTGCATTTGAACAACGTTATTTTTTGCAAGATGCGCTGTATCCGCAGCAAAGCCGAGACAATGCGTCTGTATATTTCAGCCCTGAGTTGTATACCGCGTTAAACGATGGTCAAGATACTATTTTGTTTCGTGGTTTTGTCAGGCTTGATCAAAATGACCAGAAACGAACCCATGGTGACATCCGAGAATTCTTATGGGCGCATATCGGTGATGACTGGGAAATTAAAACTGGTATTGGTAAGGTTTTTTGGGGCCAAGCAGAATCATTACATTTGGTTGATATTATTAATCAAACCGATGCTATCGAAGCCATAGATGGTGAAGATAAGCTGGGACAAGCGATGGTGTCTTTATCCTTGTATAAAGAATGGGGAAATTTTACGGCATTTGTATTACCTTATTTTAGAGAACGCACCTTTGCCGGTATGGATGGGCGTTTGCGTGGCCCTGTAGAAATCGATACTGATAATGCCTTATACGAATCAAGTGATGAGGAAAAAAACCTCGATTGGGCACTACGCTGGCAACATACCCTTGGTGATTGGGAAGTGGGTTTGTCTTACTTTGACGGAACCTCTCGAGAGCCTGATTTTATCCCCTCAATGAAAGGCGACAATGAATTTGTACTTCGCCCTTATTATTCACAAATTCAACAAGTAGGTGTCGATGTACTTGCTATTGTTGAAGCTTGGATTATAAAATTTGAAGCGATTCAACGTTCAGGAAATATGCAAGACTATTGGGCGATGGTAGGTGGATTTGAATACACCTCTGTTGGAGTGTTCGATTCTGTATATGACATCGGATGGTTGGTAGAATATCAATATGACGATCGCCAAGAGTTAGCTACAACTACTGCTCAAAATGACATTTTAATTGGTGCAAGGTGGGTACTGAATGATTTTGATGGAACCGAAGTGCTCTTTGGTATGGTTCAAGATTTAGATTATTCAGGTGTGCGCTCTGGTTTTATTGAAGCTTCGAGTCGGATTAATGATCATTGGAAATGGCGAGTAGATGCTTATTTATTTTCAAGTGATGAGCCAACTGATATTTCTTACTTTTTGCGCAGAGACGATTATGCTCAATTCAGTTTGGAGTACTACTTCTAAGTCACGAGTATAAAATAGCGTAATTTCTATTCTGTTTATCACCAGTACATTATTAATAGTAGGGGCATCCTTGCCCCTTATTTTCCCTTCTTTTATTGATATTTGGTCAGTTTGTCTTGAGTTTTTGTTTCAAAATCACTGGCATCATGACGCTCATGCAATTGGCTCGAAGGCTCTCCCCACGTGCGGTTGACAATCCGGCCTCGTTGCACAGCCGGTCTTTGGACTATTTCATCATTCCATCTCAATATATGTGTGTATTCATGAGTCTGTAAAAACTCAGCCGCCTCGTAAACTTTATTGGTCACCAAGGCGCCGTACCACGGCCAAATTGCGATGTCAGCTATACTGTATTCATCACCACACATGTACCGATTGTTCGCAAGATGTTGATTGAGCACATCTAGCTGACGTTTTATTTCCATAGTATAGCGGTCAATAGGGTATTGATATTTTTCTGGTGCATAAGCATAAAAGTGACCAAAGCCGCCACCCAAAATAGGTGCACTAGCCATTTGCCAAAACAGCCAAGACAAACACTCTGTTCGTTTGACTGGCTCCTTGGGTATCAGCACATCAAATTTATCAGCTAAGTACAACAGCATTGCTCCTGACTCAAACAAGCGAGTAGGGGGAGTTGTACTGTGGTCCATTAATGCCGGAATCTTCGAATTTGGATTGACTGCCACAAAACCGCTAGTGAATTGTTCTCCCTCCATGATATTGACTAAATGAGCATCGTATTCAGCTTCTTTGATACCTAAGGATAATAGTTCCTCAAACATAACAGTCACTTTTACCCCATTGGGTGTCGCAAGCGAATATAGCTGGAAAGGATGTTCACCTACTTTTAAAGCCTTTTCTTCTCTAGCTCCGGCAGTAGGGCGATTGATCCCTGAGAACTTGCCGCCGAACTCTTTATCCCATTCCCATATTTTGGGAGGCGTATAATTATTATTCAAAATGTTAGCTCCTTATTATTGTCTTTATAAATAATGAAAACTTTGAATCATTCTTAGTATCTTATCTAAATCACCCCGTTTAGTGCTATTCCTTTGATTGGGGCACGACGCTAAAAGATCAAATAGTAACTTTCTATTTTATGCCTTAGCTCTCTACCTATCTCGGGTATTGCAGCCTATACTAGGGTCATATTATCAAGGATAGAGGGTAAAATGCTCGAAAAACGACAGCATTCAAGAGTCTTAGTAGAGGATTTACAGGCAGATATCTGTTTCACCGATCCTGATTCAGACCATGTGACAGTGTTAACGGGTGGTGTCGTAGACATGAGTTATTCTGGTATTAAAATTAAGTTAGGAGCAGCACTTCCCAATATCCCGTCTTTAAGCAAAATAAGCATCGTGTTAACCAGCGCAAGTTTATCCACCCCCATGACCATCAAAGGCATGGTAAGACATACCTCTGAACAGAATGAATGCGGTATTGCCTTTTCCTCAGAAAACGGGGCGTCAGATGTCGGTGAATATCTTTTTGAATGTATACGAAAAGTACCGCACAACGCATCGGTTTAAGGCAATAAAGATCAAAACGAGTCATCCTAAAAAGAAGTTTGACTCGATTGTAGCTAAAAAATAAGAATGGTTATTATAAATATTTAGCGTGAAACCGCAGATGGTCTTCGATAAAACTAGAGACAAAATAATAACTATGATCGTAGCCTAGGTGATACCTAAAATCTGCTTTGTAACCGATTTCTTTGGCCACATCTTCTAAAGGTTTTGTTAATTTTTGACTCAGATAAAAATTATCATCTAGACCCTGATCCACTAGCATTGGGATGTGTAAAAACTGTCCCTGTTGGCGCATCAAATTGCAACTGTCGTAAGCAAGCCAATCTTGCTTGTTATCACCTAAGTAATGAGTAAAAGCCTTTTGTCCCCATTGGCATTCAAGCGGATTAACGATAGGTGAAAATGCCGACACAGAGCAGTAACGTTTCATATTTGATAGGGCAATGGTTAATGCTCCATGGCCGCCCATAGAATGGCCCGCAATCGCCGCTTTTTCTTTTACCTTAAATTCTTTTTGCACTAAGGCGGGCAATTCTTCAACGATATAATCGTACATTTGGTAATGCTCTTGCCAAGGTGTTTGCGTCGCATTGACATAAAACCCTGCACCTAAACCTAAGTCGTAAGCGCCATCTGCAGCGTCAGTCACATGGTCACCGCGGGGACTCGTATCTGGCATAACTAACATAATACCTAACTCAGCCGCTACGCGCTGTGCACCTGCTTTTGTTGAAAAGTTTTCATCAGTACAGGTGAGGCCACTTAACCAGTACAACACGGGTAAACGGTTGTTGGTTGCAGCAGCAGGAGGTAAAAATACACTAAAGTGCATTTCACAATTGAGTGTTTTCGAACGATGACTATAGCGCTTCTGCCAACCACCAAAACATTTATTGGCACTTAATTCAGCAAGTTCAGTGGCATTTGCCATGACATATCTCCTTCTTAATAATGCACAACAGTACGAATCGATTTACCTTCATGCATCAAATCAAACGCGTCATTGATGTCTTCTAAGGCCATGGTGTGGGTGATAAAGGTATCTAACTCAAATTCTCCATCCATGTAGCGCTGCACGTAATCGGGTAATTGGCTGCGACCTTTAACACCGCCAAACGCGGTGCCGCGCCAAACTCGGCCAGTAACTAATTGGAAAGGACGAGTTGAAATTTCCTGCCCCGAGCCTGCTACGCCAATAATCACAGACTCTCCCCAGCCTTTGTGGCAACATTCAAGGGCTGAGCGCATCACATTGACATTTCCAATGCATTCAAAAGAATAATCGACACCACCGTCTGTCATTTCAACAATGATATCTTGGATAGGTTTATCGTAGTCTTTTGGATTAACCACATCCGTTGCGCCTAACTGTTTAGCAATTTCAAACTTATCTTCATTAATATCAATCGCAATAATACGTCCGGCTTGCGCCATTTTTGCGCCAATCAGAACAGAAAGTCCAATGCCACCAAGACCAAATACCGCAACGGTGTCTCCCGGCTTGACTTTAGCTGCATTGGTTACAGCACCCATACCTGTTGTCACACCACATCCTAGTAAACAAACTTTTTCAAGTGGTGCTTCTTTCGGGATTTTGGCTAAGGCGATTTCGGGTACTACAGTATGTTCTGCAAAGGTTGATGTGCCCATGTAATGATAAATGGGTTGACCATTGATTGAAAAACGACTCGTACCATCTGGCATCAATCCTTTGCCTTGCGTTGCTCGAATTGCTTGGCACAAATTGGTTTTGCCTGATAAACAAAACTTACACTTACCACATTCTGGTGTGTATAAAGGGATAACGTGGTCACCTACTTCAACTAAGGTCACACCTTCCCCTATTGCTTCAACAATACCAGCACCTTCATGACCTAAAATGGCGGGAAACAAACCTTCAGGATCATCGCCAGACAGCGTGTAGGCATCGGTATGGCATACACCCGTGGCCACTATCCTGACCAATACTTCGCCTTTTTTGGGGGGCGCCAGATCCACTTCTTCAATTTTTAGAGGCTGACCCGCAGCCCATGCAACAGCCGCTCTTGTTTTTATACTTTGCATTTTATTTTCCTTAGCAATTAATTTTGGTGAATGTTAGGGCGTCAGCAAATAGTTACAAACAACTACCCAATAATCGAATGTCTGCATCGCGCCAAAATACATCATCTATTTGGTAACCATCAGCACATAACTTTTCTTTTTTTAGTCTTTTTTGTAAGCTTTCTGCCGCTTTATCTTCTAGCTCTAGTTTGGTTTGATTATCTGCTAATACCGCAAAACGCTTGGCTTTTTGTTCGCGGTCAGCCCTTTCCATGCGCGAACCATCGCGCGAGTCACTGCGCTCATAGTCTCGTTGATTATTACTGCGTAAGGAATCTTGAGAAGTATTTCGCCATGAGATACCAAACACAAATTCAATTGAGCCATCGGCCAAGGTCCGACTTTCAAACTTTTCATCGGTCATAATGGGTTCGGGTTCGCTGGCCGCACAGGCTGTTAAAGCCAAACTAACAAGGCCTATTTTTATAAAATGTCTCAATGGTTCATCCAAGGGCTAGTGATTCGCTCTATACTAACGAATAGTCAATGGCAGTGACAAACATTAATCGCACACATCACGTACTGAGCGAATTAAAACTATTATCAAGTTGACGCTATCTTTGTTTGTATTTCAATATGTTATGTTGCAATATTTAGTTCATTGTTGTCTCTGTAGTCTTGCCTTAAGTAGGTTAAAGGAGCGTTTAGTTTGAAAATGAGAATGTCAATTTTTGCCGTATTGCTGTGCGTAGTCGCAGGGCATAGTAGAGCGGTAGAAGGCTTATACGGGGTATCGACTATTGGCGCAGCAAACACAGAGTTTAGTAGTGCCGATTTGACGTCCATGTCGTATAAATTGGGTATCGGTTATCAAATTGAGCGTCAATGGTATTTTGAAGCAGGTTTTCAAAAGTTAGCGAATGACTCGCTGGCCACTGAATTGCCCAGCTCCATGGCGCAATTACAAGATGGTAGTATGCCCTTAGACGCCACGGCGCTTTATGCCGCGTTTTTAGGTAAAGCAGCAGGGCCGGCTGGTGAATTATTCTATCGAGTTGGCCTACTCAAAACAGATACCAAGGGGCAACAAGTGTTACAGGGTGAGCAGAGCTGTGCATTAGGTAAGGGCACTTCAATTGCGTTAAGTGCAGAAGAAACCTATACGTTTTGTGAATTTGACGAGGGCGGTATAGCTGGTGTAATTGGTATTGGTTTTGATTTTTTTATTGGTCCAAGAACGATGCTTAGAACTGAAATTGAATATATCAAAGGCGAGAATAATTTTACTGCGAGCGCTGCATATTTAGGTTTACGCTACAATTTTTAATTTAATTTGTACCAATGAGCCGCATTGTTGTATGCAAGTTGTTGGAATAAGTTAGCGCTTAGATGCAATTCATTTTTGTAGCCTTGCCATAACTCTAGGTAGGGACGACTCAAGGTACAAAGTGGAAAGTTACTGGCTAACATCACTCTAGGTGAGCCAAAACACGTAATTACTTTTTTAAGTGGCTTTTCTATAGCTTGAAAAGACCACTGCCGATTGGCCATTTCCCAGCCTGACAATTTAATCGCAATATTTTCACAATCCCGTAAATAGTGAATATTGTCCTGCCATTTATTATCTTCAATTGTGCCTGAAACTGGCGGCCAACCTGCGTGATTGATAATTATTCTGAGGTTTTTATTTTGCTTTGCATGCTTAATTAATTCGTGAACAGCGCCAGTATCATGCACTGGGAATTGTGCATCAAAACTTAAGTTCATTTCATTTAAAACGGCAAAGTTTCGTGCACATTGTGGATGGCTTAAAATAGCTAAAGCCTCATCATCCAATATATGCCTGATCCCAACTACTGATTTTCGCTTAGCTAAAATTTGCATAGTATGAGCAAAGTCAGTTGAATATAAATTAGCGCAAGCAACCGATTTAAAGCGAAGCTTGCACGTTGACTCAAGCCAATCAATTTCTCGCCAAGGATGCTCGTTATCAAAGCCTGCTTCAATATGCACAAAACCTGCTAAATTTAGGCCCTCAGTCAGGCGTAAATCCGCTTCACCAACATTTTTTGCTATGGTTTTTTTATCAGGCCAAAAGGGTGGTTTATCTGGTTTTAGCCAGCCGTAGTCACCTAAGTCTAAGGCAAATAAATGGAGATGGGGATCAACAATGTTTTGTGTCATGTCAGCTCTATTTGCTGTGGTTTAATTACGTGTTGTGACATCTACCTTACTGCGCGGTATACCCACCGTCGATAACGTGCAAACTTCCGGTAACAAATGCGGCATCCTCACTGGCTAAAAAGAATGCCATCGCGGCGACTTCTTTTGATTGCCCTAATCGACCCAAGGGTTGTAATGCGGCTTCTTCACTATGAACTTGTTGTTCATCTGCTCCGGATTTCTCGACGTATCTCGCTATCGCCTGATGATACAATGGCGTCTCGATGGTGCCGGGGCAGATGGCATTTGCACGAATATTAAAACTGGCGTAATCCAATGCGGTGGTTTTTGCTAACGAAGCAAGGGCAGCTTTACTCATGTTGTAAGCAAAGGAGTTACGCTTAGCAATAAGAGCTTGATCCGAAGCCATATATAAAATAACCCCTGCTTGCTGTGCTTTCATCAAAGGAAGAACGGCTTTGGTCGCATTGATAGCCCCCTTAACATTTAAGGCAAAAACTCGCTCAAACTCAGCATCGGAGGTCGTTTCGATGGTACCGGAAAAATGAATGCCGGCATTCGAGATCAGTACGTCGACTCTTTGGTATTGTTGCAATACCTTATTTAACACTGTGCGTGTTTCAGCGCTATCACTCAAATCACAGGGCCACCAGTCAATATTACATAGCTTTAGTGCTGGTTTTTGAATATCCAAATTGACTACATGGTAGCCATTAAGGGCAAATCGTTCACATATGGCTTCACCTATGCCTGCGCTCCCTCCCGTTACAATACAGACAGGAAAAGGTGAGGGTTGTTGAGTCATAATTTAATTGCACCATGAAAATTACCAAAGAGGGCTTAGGGTAAAGCAAAGTTAATGTGCTACCAAGTGATAATTAAATACGAATAAACGAATGCTCTGAACAGAATCATTGCTTACAACTTTACACTAAAAAGTTGCTAGGCTTGGCATACATGCTTGGTTGAATATTGTAAAATCTGCCCTTACTCAGTTGGATTAACAACAAAAATAATGAACTTGCACCGCCTCCTAGGTTCAAAAGCTGCTGTTTCAACATTCTATTCCACTAACGATTACTTTAAATACAGAGAGAGATGATTTGTCTTTAAGTTTGAAAAGATTTTTCTACAATATGCTGCTATTTGTCACAATATCTGCAGGCAGTTCAGCGCTGTGGGCTGCAAACGTTGATGTTAAAGGCATTAAAAATGACAAAATCCTGACTAATGTCAATGCCCATATTGACAGTATAGAGCCGCCCGTAGCAACGTATCAGTTTGAACAGTATCAGTTGCAGTTAGTTGAAAAAGTGAAATTAGCGGTTGAAGTTTATGGATATTATCAAAGCCTAATACGGGTCAATTTGCCCGATGCTAAGCTCAAAAATAGTCGCTGGAAAATCGAGGTAGAACTAGGTCCTGTTACCACTATCAAACAATTAGATATTGCGTTGGAGGGGGAGGGCAAACAAGATCCCATTATTCAACAAGTGATGGCCAATTTACCATTGTCGGCAAATAAACCCTTACATCACGCAGACTATGAATCCAGTAAATCGAAGCTACAAAACGTGGCTTTGTCGCTTGGTTACTTTGATTTTAAGTTTACCGAACACAGCATAAAAGTATTCGAATCTTCAGCCACGGCCACTATTACGTTAAAGATGCAAACGGGCCAGCGTTTTCACTTTGGTGAATTACGTTTTCCTGAGGATCAGCGCGCCCAATCCCTAGTTTTAGAGTCGTTGCCGTTTAGTGAAGGGGAACCCTATGAGGCAAATAAGTTATCGATACTTAACCAGCGTTTAAAACAAACCCAATATTTTCAACATGTACTCGTGCGCCCGCTTGTTAAAGATGCCGAGGACTATGCCGTGCCAATAGAAATTATTTTGACTCACAAACCCCGAGATAACTTTGATTTAGGTGCTGGTTTTTCTTCTGATATTGGCCCGCGCTTTACCGCAAAATGGCAGCGTCCGTGGGTAAATAGTCTCGGTCATTCAATGGGGACAGAGCTTTTTATCTCAGGCCCAGAGCAATCAATTAGCCTGGATTATCGTGTTCCGATTGAAGATCCAGTAAAAAACTACGCAAGTTTTCAGGTCGGTTTTCAGTCCCAAGATGATAATGATACCAACAGTAAACGTTATACCATGTCAGCGACTCGTTATTGGACTGTGCCAGATTCCGACTGGCAAAGGGCCGTGTTTTTACGATTAGAACAAGAGACCTTTACCCAAGGCTTAGACGATGAAGAGACCACGCGTTTATTAACCCCCGGATTTACGCTTAGTCGACTGCGAACTAAAGGGGGATTAGACGTCTATTGGGGGGATAAACAAACCCTCACCGTAGAAGGCGCAGCTGATGCCTTGTTTTCAGATATAAACCTGCTTCGGATTACCGCTCAAACAAAATGGTTGCGCAGTTGGGACGAGCATAGGGTGTTATTGCGGGCTGACCTAGGTGCAATTGAAACCAGTGATTTTGATCAAGTGCCCTCAAGTTTGCGATATTTTGCCGGTGGCGATCAAAGTATTCGAGGCTTTGGTTATCGAGATTTATCGCCTTTCGTTTTGGATGAAAACAACAATACAGAGTTAACCGGTGGGCGTTATTTGGCAGTGGGCAGTGCCGAATACAGTTATCCCGTTGCTGAAAATTGGCGTTTGGCTCTTTTTGTTGACGCCGGTACTGCGACCAATGATTTTTCTGGCGACTACGCTACTGGTATTGGCGCCGGTGTCAATTGGTTAAGCCCCGTTGGTCCGGTACGCATGTATCTTGGTTGGGGCAATAGCAGCTACGAGTCAACCACGCGCTTGCACTTTTCGATGGGGCCAGCATTATGAAAATATTCAAATGGACAGGCATGACATTTTTAGCCCTTTTATGCAGTCTGATGCTTATAGGTTTACTCGCATTTACACCTTGGGGGAGCCACGTACTGCTTAATGGTGCAGATGCTTGGCTTGACGAATTAAGTCTGGATTACAAAAGTGGTGGCTTAGGCTCCGAACTGCAATTGAACCAGGTGAAGTGGCAGCAAAACGCGATAAATATCCATATTGAAAACGTGCAATTAGACCTTGATTGGGGCTGTCTTTGGTCATTATCGGTGTGTATCGAACATCTCAAATCTGGCAATATTCAGGTTAACATTGTCCCTATAGCCAATGAAAAATCTACCGCAGAGCCCTTGGACAAGCTTACCTTACCCTTTTATTTACGGGTGAAACGACTCGAACTTGGCGTCTTAGACTTTACAGTACAAGATCAATTAAACCTAAGTTGGAGAGGCCTCAGCGCCTCCCTTAACTTTGAGCAAGAACTTGAAGTTGAAACCCTTAATATCAATGCTCTACAGTTTGATATCTTGTCAAATGATGCTGCTGGCGCCAGTAAACCAACTGAGTGGACGGCATTTGAGTATCAGCCAATTACGCAATTTGCGATTGATTTGCCGCTGGTTTTTGACCTAGCTGACCTTAACATCAGCCCCTTTACCTTGAGCACTAATGGCCAAACGAGGCTTCAGTTATCGTCAGTTCAGCTTTCCGCTAAGGCCGATGATAAAACCTTAAGTGTCAGGCAGTTCATTGTTCGCCATAAGCTAGGAGAGGTTTCTGCTACTGCCGATATAGGCCTTGAGGGAAACTTACAACATGAACTGAATTTAGGCGCAAAGTACAAAGAACCTCAGGGCGGAGTCGTCAATCTTAGCGTATCCTCAGTAGGCGACTTACAACAGCTTAATGCTGATGTGACAGCCAGCGGGCTCGTAAATGCTTCTATAGCTCTTCAGGCAGAATTGGCTAAAGACAAGCTCCCTCTTGACCTCACAATATCGTGGCAAAATCTCACTTGGCCTTTACGTCATCAAACGCAGTTGGCAGAGCAATTTCAATCAACACAAGGACAAATAAGTTTAGTGGGCGATCTCGACAGGCTTAGCTTACAGGGCAATGGTAAAATAGCGGGCCAGGGTATTCCTAGCACTTCATTTACCTTACAAGGTAAGGCGGACAGAGAGCAACTGGTGCTTGACTTACTAAAACTCAACACCTTAGGTGGGGATATTGTTGCTAAGGGCAAGGTGGCGTTTGCCAATAGTCTAGAGATTACCAGTCGTATTGATATGCAACATATCAATCCTGGCGTCATGTTACCTGATTACCAAGCAGATATTAATGGTGGAATGCAAGCCAGAGTGTTTAATTCAGCTGGACAGTGGCAGGCAGAATTAAGTGAGCTAGATATCAATGGTCTGTGGCGAAATTATCCACTTAATATCACAGGGAGTGCCAAGCTTGACGATTCTGCCGCTGTGGTGCTTAACAAACTCAGTATTCGAAATGGTGAAAACTCCATTCAACTTAATGGTCAGCTAGACAGTGAGCGAAAGCTTGATGTGGATGTGATGGTCAACGCCGCTAACATTGGGCAAAGTATTGCCGAAATGCAAGGTAGCTTTTCACTTGATGCTAAGCTTAGCGGTAGTCTTGAACAACCTTCATTGCAGTATAGCTTGCAAGGTCAAGAGTTGGCATTTGCCGATATCAACGTTAAAGCCTTTGATGGAAAAGGACAGATTATTTGGAACGATATCAAACCGGTTTCTCTTGAACTAAACGTGCAAAATATTATTGGCGTGAATAATCAGATCGATCAAGCTCGACTAAGCCTAAGCGGCAATGCCGCGGCTCATGAATTACTGCTTGATACCACCAGTAATAAAACCAATTTGCTGGCGAAAATCCAAGGTTCATTACAAAGCACGTCGTGGCAAGGACGCTGGTTAGAAGGACAAATCGAATCCACCTACGCTTCCTTGCAGTTAGCCGAGCCTTTTACGATTTCTGCGGATTGGCAGGAGCAGGCTTATTCAATTTCTCCGCATTGCTGGCAGCAAGAAAAAAGTGATTTGTGTATCAAACAAGCTAGTTTTGTAGGCCAGCAAGCCAAGTGGGATATTGCCTTACATGATCTCAATCTTATTCCTTTGTTACAGCGAGTGGTGCCGGCGTTTCCACCAATTGACTCTACTAGTCAATTAAGTTTATCGATAAAAGGTCAATGGTTGTTAAGTGAACTCCCCGAAGCCCAGCTTCATGCTAAATTGAGTCCAGCTACTTGGCGTTACACAGATAAAAAAGGCCTTGAACTGGTCATTGAAGAATTTGACCTCGATGCCCAAATTTCTCAACAGAATGTGAATGCCCAGGTTACCTTATCAGGGCCAGAAATTGGTTTGGTAGCTCTAGGTTTACAGGGAGAGGCAGGGACTCATGCAGACCAACTAGACAGACCCATCACAGGCGAGCTTAATCTCAGCCGAATTAACCTTGCGCCATTGAGGGTCTTTATTCCCGAACTTGATAAGTTGGAGGGAAAACTAGCCGGTGATGCGCAAATAAGTGGCACCCTAAAACAACCTTTAGTGAATGGCTCTATTATGCTCAGCAACGGCGCAGTGCAAGGGCAGAATATTCCCTTAATTGTGAGCGATGTTAACCAAACACTAGAGTTGCAAGGTGATAAAGCTTCGCTCAGTGGAACCTATTTATTAGGTAAGGGCAAAGGAACCATCAACGGTAAACTGGCGTGGCGCCCTGATGTAAGTGGTCAAATCAACATAGCTGGACAAAATTTAGAGCTCGATTACCAAAGCATGTTAAGAGCACAGGTTAGCCCTAACATTGATGTTCAGTTTTCGCCCGATACGGTCAAAGTCCGTGGAGAAGTAATTGTACCCTATGCGCGTTTCAAATTACGTGACTTGCCTCAGGGCACTGTTTCTCCTTCCAAGGATGTTGTATTGGTTGAGCAAGAAAAAGCACTATCACAAGAACAACAGATCATCGATTTACGTGTACTTGTTTCAGTTGATCCCAAACAAAGTAACGAGGTAAAACTCGATGCCTTTGGTTTAACCACGGACTTACGCGGCACCATGCAACTTGAAAGCAGTAAACTAGGTATGGTGGCCAATGGTGATGTGCAATTAATCAATGGTCGTTACCGCGCCTATGGGCAAAACTTACTGATCCGTGAGGGTGACATTGCTTTTAATGGCCCCTTAGATAGTCCTTATTTGAATATTGAGGCGGTACGCGATCCGAAGTTAACTGCAGATGATGTTGTTGCCGGTATTAGGGTAAGTGGTGTGGCGGAGAATCCCAAGGTTGAAGTGTTTTCAGAGCCTTCAATGGAGCAGCAACAAAGCTTGTCCTATATGTTGACCGGACGAGGTCTAGGGCAGTCGAGTGGTGACAGTCAAGATATAATCTTAACCAACATGTTACTCGGATTTGGCCTAGGGCAAAGTGAAAATATGGTGACCAATATAGGCCAAAAATTGGGCTTTAAAGATGTCGCCTTAGATACCAGTGGTCAAGGCGATGGAACCCAATTATCCGTATCGGGATATGTCGCCCCAGGTGTGCAATTACGTTACGGTATTGGTGTATTTGATTCAGTGTCAGAGGTAGCAATACGCTATGAACTGTTACCACAGTTATACATTGAGGCCGTCAACGGTGTAGGCACTGCCATAGATATTTATTACAGTTTCAGTATCGAAGGCAGCCAAAACGAAAAAGTGAAAGAGCAAAAAGAGTTAAAAGCGCAACAATAAACTCGGTTAGTGCAGTGGTTTGCCATGTAAAACGTCTTATACTGATGATTGATAAAGCTTAAATTTTTGGCCTACTATTTGCTGTTAGATCTAAAGTTAATCGGTAATTGAGCATAAAAATGACGCATCACAACAAACTTAGCTACAGTGTAATTTTGGCCATGAGCATGGCGTTATCGGCTTGTTCTATATTTGAACCCGCTGCAGTCGCAAGCTCCCCTCAAGCAGCGTGCAGTGATGGGCATCCATGTGGTGGCGCAGTGGTTGAAGAGCCGTCAAACGAGGACACACTCGATTTGTCTCAATATCGCGCGCACTCAGTACCAACTGCTTTTTCAACACCAGTGCATTTTCAAATGTTAGACAATTACGTGGAGCAGATGGCCATAGACTTAAGTCGCGAGTTAGTGGATTTAAGTATGGAATATCCCATCGCGGTGACCTCGTTTGTACAGCTTGATTCGACCCTAGATAACGCTGATAGCTTAGGTAACCAGCTTGCCGAAAGTTTTATTACAGAATTGCGCAAGGTGGGGTTGTTGGTAAATGACCACAAGGTCACTGGCAATATCGCGGTCAGCCCCACGGGTGATTTCGCCTTAAGTCGCGATCCTATGCAACTAAAGTCTGCGCAAAACATTGGCTACGTGTTAACCGGTACCATGGTAAAGAACAATAAAGGCATGATGATTAACGCTAGGATTGTTGGCGTAAGTAGCAATGTTGTCGTGGCTGCAACCTCAAAACTTATCCCCAATATAATGCTAACAGAATTGCAGTAGCGTATTAATGATTCGCTATATTAAGCGTTAAGTGAGGGAGAAATATGCCTTATCTAGAACAAATGCGCAGCCTAATTAAGACTGCGTTTTTTTCGCTTGGTTTATTGGCTGCTGACGAGTTTAATACCGTCTTTTAAGCCATTAGAATTAATTGATTGAGTGATCTCAGCAGGTAAAAAACTCTGCGCCGAACCCACTACCGCTTTACTGGATATTCCCACAATTCGAGCATTGACCAATACGCCGTCTTGGTGTTTGGTTAAGGTACCTAACAAAACGTATTGCACCGGTAAATTGCTGGGTAATTCTAAAAAATCACGGCTTAGCACAAAATCACCAGTGGGGGTAACACGCACGTAATCCGTGGTTTTAAAATCAATAACAGGAATACCAAATTTATGTATTTCGTGAATAAAACTTTCGGCAATCTGATTACCCAACACATCGGCTTCTTCAAAGTTACTGTCTAAAAAGACAAAGCTAGTAACCGCCATTGGGGTTTCAGCGTTAACGTACTGTAGATTGCTCACCAAGTCTTGCATCATGCCACGCACATAATGGTTTATATTGAAGTTTTTAGGATCAACATTGTTCATTTTACTGTAATTATTGGCTTTATTTTGCGCATTAAATTGCTGTTTAAATTGGCTTTGAAACTTCGCACTGGCTTCCAACTGATTCGTGTTAGTCGCACTTGGTTGTTGAACAACCTGACTTTGACCACTTTCGATATAGAACTGCTTATCTTGTTCTGAATCTGATGTGACGTAGGCCTCATTAGGAAAGTTTGCACAGCCACTTAATGCGATGCCCACACATAAACTTAAACATTGGATCTTCATGTAATTCTCCTAACAAATAGGGCTCGACTATCAGGTTGTTATTTAACAAACAGCTGAGCAATTGGGACACATAAGGCGTCGTTAAATGGCATATTTACAACGGCAACTCCTTACCGCTTATACGATGCATTAGGCAGTGACTTGCCCTATTCCACATTGATGTTGCACGCAAAAGGCAGTAACAGCCGAATACTCTTATTCTAGCAAAGGAATTTGCAATTAAAATGCCAATAAAGAAACAGTCAGGTGCAGATAAGATGAAGGTGAATGGCTTGGCTTAGCAAGCTTGCCTGTAAAACAGAGCGCATTGTTATGCGCTCTTTGAGCTAATCAATGACGATAAAACAAAGGCTTATTCTTCAATAAATTCTTTGCCCATTTGCAGGGTACGAGTGGCAAGTTGTACTTCTTTTAAAAAAGTGAGTAGGGCAAAAATGAGCAACACCAACGAAATTGTAAACAGCGCGACAACAACATTTCGAAAATTAATTTGCCACAAATCACCCACAAATAAACAAACCACAACACCACAGACAAACAGGGCTGACGCAACACATAAACCTATTGCACGGTTAATGAGCTTCACCCTGCGCCACAAGTTTTTAAGTTCTTTTTGTGACATTTCTAAATAAGCCGGATTTTTTAACATCATGATCCGACGCTCCATAATGCGCGCTCTGTCCACAATGCGACCAAGTCGTCCCGACATGACATTAAGAAAGCCCGCAATGCCGGTTAGCATAAATACAGGCGCCACTACGATTTGAATGACTTGTGCGAGATCAGAGCCTGATACATCCATATTGAGTATTTCCTATTCTAATAAGTTTATTCGTTGTCTACTTCCACGTCATCATCCACTTTCACGGCCCATAAATCATGTTCATCAGCATGAATAATTTGCGCCCAGATAATATCACCTGGCTGCACATCAAACTCATCGGTTAAGTGCACATTACCGTCTATTTCTGGAGCATCGGCATAACAGCGACCAACAGCACCTTCAGTGGTAACTTCATCTATTAATACTTGGAACTCTAAACCAATTTTGGCTTGTAGTTTCGCAGCGCTAATGGCCGCTTGCTTTTGCATAAACCGCTCATGACGTTGCTGTTTAAGCTCTTCACTGACCGCATCGGGTAGGTCGTTTGCTTTTGCTCCTTCAACATCTGAATACATAAAGCAGCCCACACGGTCAAGCTGCGCTTCATCTAAAAAGTCGAGCAACATTTGAAAGTCTTCTTCGGTTTCACCTGGAAAGCCTACAATAAAAGTCGAGCGAATCACCAAATTTGGACACACTTCGCGCCACGCTTTAATGCGTTCCATGGTGCGCTCGGCCGCCGCGGGGCGTTTCATCAATTTAAGAATACGCGGACTTGCATGTTGAAAGGGAATATCCAAATAAGGCAATATTTTACCTTCAGCCATCAAGGGCATAATCTTATCAACTGAAGGGTAAGGGTATACATAATGCAAACGCACCCATATGCCTAAGTCAGCTAATTTTTCACATAAGGCTTTCATGTCGGTTTTTACCGGCATGCCATTCCAAAATGCAGTCTGATTCTTAACATCGACCCCATAAGCACTGGTGTCTTGCGAAATAACCAGTAACTCTTTCACTCCGGCATTTTTAAGACGTTGAGCTTCGTCTAAGATTTCGCCAATAGGTCGACTTACCAGATCACCGCGCATTGAAGGAATAATACAAAAGGTACAACGATGGTTACAGCCTTCGGATATTTTTAAGTAGGCGTAATGACGCGGGGTCAATTTAACACCAATGTCAGGAACCAAATTTAAATAGGGATTATGCACCGGTTGTGGCAAGTGGGTATGCACTTGATTCACCACTTCTTCATAGGCATGAGGGCCAGTAATGGCCAGTACATTAGGATGCACTTCGCGGATCTCATCTTCTTTGATACCTAAACAACCCGTTACGATCACTTTGCCGTTTTCAGCCAAGGCTTCACCTATCGTATCCAAGGATTCTTGCACCGCAGAGTCGATAAAGCCGCAAGTATTAACGATGACCAAATCAGCGTCATTATAGGTGGGTACTACGTCATAACCTTCGGTACGTAATTGAGTCAGAATGCGCTCTGAGTCAACTAAGTTCTTCGGACAGCCAAGCGACACAAATCCGATACGTGAGCCAGTTGATACGCTGACGGTAGCACCTGATTCGAGCACCTTTACGGGCGTTTCTAAAGTGGTTGTTTGTTTCGGATTAAATGTTTCGACTGTCATGAGGTGCCTTGTTGCTTAACTTGATTTTGTTATCAAAATGAAGCGATTGTCTAAAGAGTGTTACGTGTCTGAGGCGGTTTTAATACTACCTAAGCCCAGACATGACCAATGGCAGGATTATACAGTAGAATCTCGTAAGGTGTAATGCGTAAGTCACATTCAACACGGAATTTGCGTAGAGGGTTACAGGCCTTAAACTGTCTATATATGCGATATGCGATATGCGATATGCGATATGCG
>NZ_JANQVQ010000237.1:0-2435 GCF_030730205.1 Paraglaciecola sp. | reverse complement strand
ATATGCGATATGCGATATGCGATATGCGATATGCGTAAGTAGCGGAAAGATACATTTTAAGGCGCTGAGCGAAATCGCGGGCTATCAACTAAATCAGCGTGAAGCCACACAAAGCCAATAAAGCGATATTTGCTGCCAAGGCGATTAAATAAAAGTAACTGCGGGGGCTGGGATTTTTTTCTGTAGCAATAGCGTAGTACAGCGCCATATGAATGATCCGCGCGATGGCAAATATCCACAAAAACACTGCTGTCCATAAAAAGCTCGCTCCCACTAAGATAGCTAAGACTGCACTGCCTAAAAATGCAGGAAAATTTTCCAATGAGTTCATAAACGTACGGTTTGAGCGAAACACAAACGAGGAATGACTCAACGAATCATCCATTTTTCCTGGCACTGCATCGGGTTGCGAAGCTTTGCTGGTTGCAGCAACGAGACCTTGCACAATTAGGGTTAAAATAGCAACAAAGATGGCCCAAAAAGCAGCGCTGTAATCGGTAAACATAGTGAGAGTTCCTTTTCTATTAACTTAACTATTTCATATGCTTATCATCATAGAATAGATCACACTGGCTGTAAAAGTGCAGATTTAGTCTTCCTGAATATAACAAAAGGGTAGGGCTGGTAAGCCCGCGAGATTATATAGATTAGCAGGGCTATTATCGGCCCAGCCATAACGCAGCGAAACAGGTTGCTTAATCTTAGGCGCACTTACAATCACCTTGTTGTCTTGAATGGTGGCCTGAGCATGAACAAATTTGCCGTCAGTGCTAGCAATAGCAAAACCGGCCAATTGATCGCCTTTTACCTGTAAGCCGCCATCAATATGTTTGTACGATACGACTAAAACGTTTTTCCCTGCTATTTTCTGTGGTTGCACCTGCTGCATTACTGGGCCTGAGTAACTGACATTTTCTTGTAACACCATATGCTGGGCAATACGCCACAGTCGTTCACCCACTTCGGCTTTGTTGCGGGGATGAATATCATTGGCATCGCCAATATCAATAGTGACGGCCATGCCTGTATAGGGCAAGGTTAAAGCAGAAGCTTGAGCTTCTCGTAAGCGTGCCCAGTCACTGTTTTGCACGTGGTTTTTTTGCTGAAGATAACTGGCCAGTTGCACAAATAAAAACGGCAAATCTGGTGTTTGCCATTGTGCGCGCCAATCCTTGATTAAAGCCTTAAATAAATCACTGTATATGGCGTTAGCACCAACGTTGTTTTCACCCTGATACCAAATAACGCCATTGATAGGAAAGTGAATAAGAGGGTGGATCATGCCGTTGAATAGCACCCCGGGTTTCCACTTATAGGATGTAGGTTCGTGTTTGGAATTAAGGGGCTGATTTTGTTGTTCTAGAGCCTCAATGTCACTGAACTTTTGTTGCCATTGCTGAGTATTTTCAAGCATGTCCAAAGCACTATCTTGATAGCCTGGAACATACTGTAAAGCTTCAAGGGAAGTCCAGGCTTCGGCCGGAGTTCCGCCCCAAGTACTGTCAATTATTGCAAGCGGAATACCGGTATGTTGTTGGTAGCGCTTAGCAAAATGCCATGCTACGGCAGAGAATTCTCCTGTTGTCTCAGGGCTGGCTATGTTCCATTGTCCCTGCCTTAATAGCGCTGGTGGGATGGCGTGATATTGCTTGGCGATTTCAAAAAAACGAATATTAGGATTAAGGCTGTTGGCCACTTCCTCTTGCCAATCATCAACTTGCCAATTTAATTTCCATTCCATATTTGATTGACCAGAGGCTAACCAAATATCGCCAATCAGCACGTCATTAACTTCGATTTGCTCACTGCCTTGCTTGATCCTCAGACTAAATGGGCCACCCGCTTGCTGCGCGGGAAGGGTTAAATGCCACTTTCCCTGTTCGTCAATCTCGGAGGTATTACTCGCTATTATTGTATTGTTGTCCTTTAACTTGACCTTGATCACCTGCTTTTGTTTACTCAGGCCCCAAACCGTGATGGTTTTGTTACGCTGCAAAACCATGTGATCAGAGAAAATCGACGGCAGGGACAAGGCACGTTGCTTGTTAAAGGGGTCGTTCATTTCAGTGAGAGTACTCAACGTGCTTAGCCATTTTATTTTCGGCATTTAAAAATTAAGAGAAAATAGCACGTCACCGCCATGCTAACACCACAGCTAAATGTATCCTATTGGCGTGTCGAGCAGCTAAGTTAAAAACGTGACTGTCCCAAAGGATAAAAATGCTGAGAAGCAAGCTGTATAGTATATTCGACTTAATCTATCAATACATTTAGTTGTATAAAAACGACGCATCGCATAGCATCAGGTAATAATAAATATCTGATTAAAAAAGATTTTTTAGAACTATGAAAACCATCAAACTGTTTTCTTTTGTAATAATGTTATTACAAATACAGTTAATTTATGCGAATGAATACAGTGAAATTGGTTTACC
>NZ_JANQVQ010000236.1 GCF_030730205.1 Paraglaciecola sp. | reverse complement strand
GGGGTGCGAAATGGTCGCTTTCTAAGCTGCCTGTGCGGCAGTGAACTTTCGTCATTTTTGGAATCTTCTTCATCATAATTTCTAAGCTGCCTGTGCGGCAGTGAACGTTAAGCGCGGCTATACCTGTTGGTGCAAGCATTTCTAAGCTGCCTGTGCGGCAGTGAACTGCTTAAACGGCTTTTATCCATTCATGGTGATTTTCTAAGCTGCCTGTGCGGCAGTGAACAGCTACCAGATTGTTAAAGAGCGATTCCCGAATTTCTAAGCTGCCTGTGCGGCAGTGAACGCCAAAAGCTGAAAATGTAAGTGATAACTCATTTTCTAAGCTGCCTGTGCGGCAGTGAACAGTTAGAATTTAACATCTGCATGTAGCGGTCATTTCTAAGCTGCCTGTGCGGCAGTGAACGGTTTGTAAGTCAAGGCGCGTTGTTTAATATTTTTCTAAGCTGCCTGTGCGGCAGTGAACTTTAGCTTGTAAATAACTGTGCCGATGGTGTATTTCTAAGCTGCCTGTGCGGCAGTGAACAACTAACATATTATTACCCCTCTTTAAATTTATTTCTAAGCTGCCTGTGCGGCAGTGAACACAGAATCGGGTGGCTGCTCGGAATCATGCGATTTCTAAGCTGCCTGTGCGGCAGTGAACGCCGTTGCCGATGCTATCGCTACCAGCGCCATTTTCTAAGCTGCCTGTGCGGCAGTGAACATGTTGGGTTTTAAATGTGTCGCGCTGATCATTTTCTAAGCTGCCTGTGCGGCAGTGAACTCAGAGTAATGAGCTGGCCGGTGCTGAACTCCTTTCTAAGCTGCCTGTGCGGCAGTGAACGAAGAAAGCTGGAATAGCAAAGCAATCTGATATTTCTAAGCTGCCTGTGCGGCAGTGAACATAACTGGTTAATAACTGGCTGGCAAAGGTGTTTTCTAAGCTGCCTGTGCGGCAGTGAACATTTACCAGTAAATCATTCGACATGGATGCCATTTTCTAAGCTGCCTGTGCGGCAGTGAACACATCGAGCGCTTTCATTTGATCGAGTGTCATTTTCTAAGCTGCCTGTGCGGCAGTGAACAACGTCAAATAGACAAAAAGAAATAACAGAGATTTCTAAGCTGCCTGTGCGGCAGTGAACCGAGTGTCGTTTGCAAACTGCAAAAGTGTTGCTTTCTAAGCTGCCTGTGCGGCAGTGAACAACCACTGTCGCGCCAGTATTGAGCATGACGATTTCTAAGCTGCCTGTGCGGCAGTGAACACTGACTTCGGCGTTTGACGTAGTAGGGTTCATTTCTAAGCTGCCTGTGCGGCAGTGAACTAGATGATTTAATGATTAAAATAAGTTAAAACATGTTATTAGGATAAATTTCAAACTTTTACCCTATAAAATAGCATGGCCGTAACTAACTGTTTTTTATCAGTTTATAAAAGAGCAAAAATAAAGGGTTAAAACCACGGTATTGTTGCGGTATGGCTCAAGCCATAGGCATCAAATTCGCCCGTTACTGGTTCAGTGTAAAAATCGCTTAACTCAAAAAACTTTCGATACACTTGTCCCGTTGATGCACTCAATATATCTAAATAGGGATTATCAAACCCTTGGCTTAGCATTTTTACTTTGTAACGCTTTTGGCCATCTTCATCTATAGAGCCTCTAGCAATTAATCGCTTTAATTTCGCTCGGCTTAAGTTACTACGCTTTACCGAAATTACTCGGTATTGCGTTTGTTTTGGCACGTCTGTAATCACACTAACTTTACAATAACCTGCCAATGGCCCCAACCAATCAAGACCTTGCAAATCATGAAGCATGCCAGCGTTGCCATGCACACGAAATAAACGCCCTAACTTTAATTTCGCTTGCGGGAAGCTTATTCCAATGTTGTTGCTATTTAATGTGGCCAAAGCTTTGTGAAATTTTGTGAAAACTTTACTGCTTAGCTCTGCCTCACTCATTTCAGCATCAGGTTTTAAAAGAATATCAATATACGAGTCCATTCTTACTCCTACACTCTAATTTGAGAAACATAAGCCAATCCTTTTTTACCTAAATAAAAGCTTGATACCCCGGCATTTTCAATCAACGTTTTTATTTCTTGGCCTTTAGAAAAATCAACATCTATAGTAATTTCAAGCTGACCATTTGCTTTGGTTAACATTGACGTAATTTCTCCTAGGCCTTTAACTTTTTCTTTTTTAATAAAAGGGTTACCCCAAATTATTTTTTTAGAACCCGTGGTATAACGATCCATAAAGTCTTTTTTGGTAAATCCGCGTTTCGAGATACCACTAATTCCACCAGATTTTGTCTTTGCAGAACTGAGATTAAATTGTGTTTCTAGGCGAACCATTTGCAGATATAGCGCAGAGCAGTAAAGACTAACTGGCGTAATTAACCCTTTATTATTTAAATATTCAATATCCGGAAAATGTGTTTTTAGCACCTCAACCGCTTTAGCTTGTTCGCCAGCATTTTCAATAGCTTTTTCTTTATTTAGCAACTCTAAACGAGCAATAATACTTAAAGGATCTAACTCAATTTTGGCATCAATAGGCGTTTCATTGATGATGAAATCGCAAAGTTGCTGAATATCTAGATTTAAAACCGCCCAAAACGGCATCGAATAATCTGACTGAAATACAGGATCAGAAACTTTTATCATCCCTGTAAAAGCATTTTGGTCAGTACTACCGTTCATATTACGAATAAACGTCATTTCATTAGAAAGCTGAGGCTTATCAATAAAGCTTACTTTTTCTTCCAAGTCTTCAAAGTAATAAGCTTTTTCAAACATCTTACTTCGCGCTTGGTATAGCTTTCGTTGATCGCCAATCAGACGGTTTAGTAAGCCCATTACGGTATTTAAAGTGGTATCACGCACTTTAAAATTTCCTTCAATTTTCAAATTAGTCATAGAGCCTACAAACTCTCTGCCTTTTTTAGGTAAAGGTTCATTATTGCTACCATCCAAAAATGAGTTACGCCAACAGGAGTCATATTCGATTACTATCTTCATATAGCCTCCTACTTAGCATAAAAATACTGAGCAAATGACATGTGTTTTTCACCTACAACTTCCGACTCATCGCGCTTAATCCGCATCATTTTATGGCTGTCGTTATAATCGACAGATATTTCATCAACATACATATAACCTTTAGCCTGTCGGATGCTAAGATCAGCCAATTTTGATAATGTCTGCTCGACGAGTGCCTGCACAGCATCATCATTAAGTAAGATCCCACATTCGCCTTCCTCAAAAATAGTACCGTTACGGACATAATTACTGTGAAATATTGCTGTAGGATTCAGTGAAGGGTTGAGGGACTTAATAAAGTTTTGCACTGCCATGGCAACCACTTCTCCCTGCCCTTCTTTGATAATCATGCTTGCACGATCAAATTTTTTGTCGAGTGAAATAAATTGCAATTGCTCAATGCTTATAGAGCCATAAGAGATATATTGCGTATCGCCAAACGTTGTTTTAGAGAAAAATGATGAGCTGTCGCGAGCTCCTGCTTGACCAAATTGTTCAAAATTACCATTTCCAAGTTGATCAACAAAATCTTCAATGAGCAAAGGACTTGTTCGTTTACATTGGCTAGAGGGCACTACATACCCTCTGATCAGCCCAGTAATTGATGCGAGGACCTTTTCGAGATTTTTTTCAGCTGCAAAATGTAAATCAAATGCTTGCTCTTTAAATAAGTGATGTCGGATACAATTTTGACTGATATAAAGAGGTGTTTTTTTAAAGTCGATATCCGTTGCTTCTTTCATGTACTTGTAACCCGTTTCTTCTTTTATTTTACCCGTTAAATTGGTGTATCCTCGAAGCTTAGGTAATGTGTGATTATCTACTGTTTTGCCATTATCTCCGGTAAGTGTTGTTGGCCCGTTCCAATTCACTACACCATGACCAAGCGCCTTAATTTTGAAATCAACACTTTTAATTCCAGTTACTTTTTCCATGTTTTATCCCTCTTCCTCTATGGTTTGCTGAATGTATTTAATTGAGATCGCGCCAATTGGTTGTTTTTCGCAAATAGCGTAATAAATGGCAAAAGGATGACGAGCACTTTCGCCTCCTACTTGTTCCAAATCATTGGTGGTGTAGCTTAGATAAATCGGTGAGTCCGGTTCACGAGCCTCGTTTAGTAGCACATTATCGGTAAACGATTTCTTGATCCCGTTAAGGATGTTGTGATGTTTTTTAAACATATGCGACAACAGGTTTTTATCACTCTGTCCATAACCTAAAATGGTATTCGTAGACAACGTTAGGTTATCAATATCACTTTCATCATTTAAAGGTATTGAGTAGGCATATTCATTCAAAAATACAGGAGCAGTGTTGCTCAGGTCGACAACAGCAAGTTGTACGAATCGGTTATCGCCACGTAATGAGTTTCGGCTAATTTTACTGCGCGTTTTTAATGGGGTTTTCTTTGGTGGCACTTTTATAGGATCAAGTACCTTTGCATTTATTTGTTGAACACTGTTTTTAAGTGCAGCAACCAAGTCACTTTCAATAAACTCTCTATTTCGTCCGTGATGAAACGAAAAGTAAAGTTCATAAATTTCTGGCAGCGTGAATATTTTGCCTTCCAACTCATGTTGTAAAAATTGATACCATGCTCTAACTGATCTAAGAACATACATATTTGATAAAAACCGTGCCGCAGGTGAACTGCCCTTGGCTTCAGATATAGATAGAGGAACAGCTAAAACATAGGTATTAACGTGGTCATTTTCACCAAAGCGATCTAATCGACCAAGACGCTGTAGACAATCTTCTGCATTGGTAATTTCTGCCACCATGTAATCACAACTTATGTTTAATGACGCTTGTACAATTGGGCCGCTTCGTAATACTTCAAACTTTCTTGTACCACCTCGCTTAAAGGCTTCGTACACTTCGCCAAACCACCTACGCTTATCACTTTTTATAAACTTCGAATGCAAAAGCACAGCGTTTTCAGCGTGTTGATTTGAAATAAAACTATTCTGAGCAGTTAGTGCCATATTGCTAATTACAAACGTACAACGGCACTGTGGTGTAAAAAGAGGATTAACTTCACTTAGATCGCTGTCATTGAACAATTTGAAATCAAACCTATATTGGCTTTTATTAAATGACGGCATCACTTTAATATCGTTAGGGTCGATACCAAGTAAATCTTCAACAAAGACATAGTGAGGTGTAGCAGAAACTAAGAGTGTATTCGCCTTGTCATTTTGCATTTTCTTCGCAGCAATTAGCTCGGCAAATAATAAATTAAACGCGGGCATATTCACGTACTCATGAAACTCATCAAAGACGACATGCACGTTTAAAAAGTCGATTAAGGTATTAGCTTTGGTATGGCTTATTACTGAACCTAAAATTTGGTCAATTGTTGTAATGACAATATCACCAGAAAAGTTATTGTCTTCAGGGATAGGATTATCCCATTGATTATGAAATTTAAATTCGCCAGTATTAATTTCTATAATGCTGTTAGGTAAATACTGCTCTGACGTCAATTCATAAAATAAGCCTTGGCAAACCTGTACGCGAGGGCAAACCCAGATTATGCGTTTCGCACCTTTTAAAAGCGCCCACTCCAAAGCAATTTTAGTCTTACCACAACCGGCTGCACCAGCAAGTACCGCCACGTTCTCAGCCGTAGTGAGTTCTTTTGCTATTTGGCTCTGCTTTAGGCTTCGCTCACTTTCAGGGAAAAAAGTAGATAAACATCTTTCAATATGCTGGCTAAGCGTTGATTCAATTTCAAGCAAATTTGTAAGTTCGTTATCTAACTTACAATCGAGAATTGCAGCATGTAACTCTGCTGCACTTAGTGCAGAGACTCTGCGATCAGCTGTGATTAAACAGGCCCTAGCTATATTATTAAGTGCGTTTATTTTTACATTTGAGTTACTAGCAGATACGGAATCCTCAACATCATAATCTTTGTAACTTGGCACATTTAGTGCGCTGGGTAGCTTGTATTCAGGATCTGAGATGGCATCGTACAACACCGCTCTAGCGACCATAGACTGTTCAGAATTGCGATATTTTTTGTCTAAACAGACGACTTGCTTAAGTACTGATTGAGCTTGATTAATAACGTCTGGCAGTAAAAGATCATCTTGGTTAGAAATTAACTTCTTACAAATGTCTTTATAAGTTAAAAAGCTATTTTTGTCTTTGCGAAATGGCTTAGCGTGATGCCAATAAATAGCATGTTTGAGGGCTTCTTTATTTCGTGGATTTAAAAGTTTTAACTCAGGGCTATCGAGTAATTGATAAAGGAGTAATGATACTTCATTGTGACGAGGGTGTTTTTCAAAGCTGAATTTAACATCATCAATATGCTGACCATCTTCAGCAAAATAGTTTTTCTTTTTAGGGTTAGTCACCCATTCCTGAAACTTAGGATCGATTTTGCCGATATCATGTAAACAACCAGCAATAAAATTTAAAATCGAAAACTGTGTACTGTCCGGGAACAACTTTCGATGTAACTGTTCAGCAAGGTAGCCTACGGCAAATAAGTGCTCGGCAAGTGGTTGTAAATGCGTGTTGGCATAAAAAATACTGTCTGTTGGTTTACTGGCATCCATATCCATAAAAAACTCCCTTTAGCTAACAACACTTTACATACAAACTCCTTTTTAGCAATAACTTTAAAGTCATAAACTACAACAATATGCCCGTAGATAATCACTAACACCAAACGTTCGCGCTTTTTTAAAACAAGATCTGAAACTTACCGGTGATTGCAAAGCGACAAGTGCATTTAAAACACATCAATTAAAAGTAAATTTAGCAATTAGAATTTTTAAATCAATGCTAGTCAACAGGCTCAATTGGCACCCATAATTGATTTCAACCCTATTTGAAACCATGCAAATTGTGATTACTTTTAAGATGAGTTTGCGATGGGTAATGACACCTCAAACAAGTTAAATTATCAACACTTAGGTCATGGCATTGCTTTTAAAATGGTCAAAACACTCCTGAAAAATGGAGCTGCAACGCTGTTCAAAACAAGCCATTTGGGCTGTAACTTAAAGCTCTTTTCATCGTAACCAAAAGGATTCAAGCAACGTTAAATTGAACAATGATCAGCTATAACGTTTGAGGTATCTTGCGAATATGCATCATGCACTAAGAATAGTGTTCACTAACCCTGATTATATTTATTGTAAGCTTAATACGCTCATAGAATTGAAGATGCTATATAGAATTAGATAGCTGCAACTAGATCTCGGCTGTTAGTTTTAATGACAGAATAAACTCACCATTAATCCAATGTCCTACTGCTTTCATTCCAGTCGGAGTAGTTCGTATGATGCAATCTGGATACTGAGGTTCCGTACCATATAACGTATTTCCCTGAGAAAGCAGTTTTTTGATAAGCGCACCTGACTTAATGCCACGGTTAACATCTTCTGATAAGGCAAGGACGTCTAGTTCATCTGTCCATGCTATCCTTTTGATATATACGCAAGTGTAGCACATATATCCCTCATGATAGACCTGCTGTTTTAACCCGCACCAAATTCAAAATTTAAACATCACAGAAAACGCTTAACAGTCTCGGAACCCTTATAAATAAAGCGTTCAACGTAGTTGGAAAGCGTTCAGTTTGAACGGGAGCCTCCAAAGGAGCATTGGTAAATCATGACGGTATCGGATTGCTACTGACCTTTCTCCAAAATTAATTATGTCACTAAAAGTTACATTTCATTCACTATTAATGGAGCGCATACTAAACGCTGAAGATTTTATTCGCTTTCGTTAACTCGTAAAAAAGTAGAAAAATGCTCTTCTAGAAAAACTCTAGATGGTGGTATTTCTCCAAAATTAATGCGAGCTCCGTCAAGATTTAAATAATACTGATCTTTTATATTCTTAGATAACCTTACTGTTAAAGCTTCAGGTTCAATACTTAAAAGAAATCGGTCATATAGTTTGTGAATGTCAGACCTTAATAAAAGTCCATTATCCAACGTGTTTGAATGAAGGCCTGAATAAGGTCTGATATGAGCCGCATCGAGAACTGCTATCTCAGAACAATTTGTTATACAGCAGTGGCTGTTATAATTATTAATTAGGGCACTTCTAAATTCGGTTTGACCAAGCCTTAATTGTGTTCTGACCAATGAATATTTTTTTTCAATAATTGTAGCAGAATTTTTATATTCCTTTTCTGACTGATAATTGAGTTTCTCTCTTTCAAATGGAATAAAATCTAATAATTCTTTTATCGCCGGGTGAGATAAAAAGTAGTTTTCATTCTCCTTTTTTACTAGATCGATTCCTGTTAAGTATCTTATAGATGCTAAAGTTTCACAGGCAGCTTCAATGCTTCCAAATGAATTATTTCGGTTACTCCATACCTTTTTTAATTCATCGAGACTAAGCCCTTTGATGTCATTTAACTTAAGCTTTTCAGATTCATAGAGAAACTCAGTAATATTTTCAGATCTTGATTCTTCAATTTCATTTTTATCCTGAGTTGAATATTTGCTGTCTCTCCATTCTTGTATTTCAGGTGCGTTTATATAGCTTTGCCAGCCTTGATAGGTTTCTACAATTCCAGAAAGAATTTCTTTTATCGCAATGATTTCAGCCAGAGCCCTGTCCGAACCGCATAAATCATGTCTTTTTTCCCAAACTATATCTATTTCATCAAAGCTTAATTCATTGACATCCTCTGGATCTAGAACGAATAAAAATGATGTATCGAATTCATTTATCTCTTTTTCAGCTTTAGTCTCTGAAAAAGTTAGATGCTCACCTTGTTCACTTAAAACCAGATAACTTTCATGTTGTTCTGAACTATCAAGATTGAAACTTGAACCTGCGTTTCTTCTAAAAATTTTATTTTGATGAGCTTCTATTCTTGACCTAAAGCTTCTACTGAAAAAGTTATTACTTTTAGCCATAGTGTCGCCCCACCTCATAGCAATTAAAAAAAATAAAATTTCGCGTTATTAATTTCATTGTTGTTTTGCTTTCTCACCACACTTCAGCCACTCATAATCACTTATGAAGGTTGTACGATATAATAGAGTTTTATTGTAAAAAAATTTTTTTAATTTCGGTTTTACACTATCGAGAAACGTTGGATTTAGCCACTGAGTGATACACGCGTTATTACTTCTAAGTTAATAGACAGTGAGAAAAAGTGTTGCTTATCTGACTTAGACTAAGTTCCCCAAATCTAACTTCCGAAAGCTAAAACCAAGTTTTTGGGCGCGCAGAACGCGCCCGAAAGGGGCCATTTTGGCCATAACGATCTATAACTTCTAATTATGTTTTTTTATCATTGCTTGTAAACAATATTTAACTGAATCTTCAAATACTCCACCTTGAGGAATCCACCCTTCTTTTATTAATTTGTTTACTTCTTCGATCAAACCCTTATAAGTATGAGTCTTAACTAACTTGTATTCCATGACGTTCCTATTTATATTTAAATTCCAGAAAAAATATGAAAAATGTAAATTCTCTTGAAGTGTGATTTATATATTCAAGGGCTCTTACCTTTTAAGCAAGATACCATACAAAGAATAATAGCTCAGCAAGCCGTTGTAAATACTTTATTGCATGAGAATACTTCATGTTATTTCATTAGGGAAAACATCCGTGTGAGATATCTTAAGCTAAAGCAATCTTGCAAAAATTTTCATTGAATATGTCACAAAACCTGCGATATTTTAAATATATAAGGAAACGAAGGTGCTTGCATCTGGTAAAGAAAATTATATTTGATAAGATATGTAAATTGTCAAATATCAAACGGCCTGAAGCATGTATATTAATTCAAAATTTTATCATTTGCTTTTTTTACTCTGCTTTACACTCTTAACCACATTTTTACCTTTTAATTCTATTTCGCAAGATGGAAATTATTTGAAGATAATTTCCTCTTTTGGTAATAACGCACTAATTGAAAAATATGATGTGTTCTCCGAAAATAATAAAGAATACACCCTCAAGCTTAGCGATTCAGAAGGTAAAAATTTTTTGGAATTTACAAAATCTGAGAAATCTGACTCAATTGTCATGTTATGCATTTTTCATCGTATTGCCTTCTGTAGTGCGGAGACAATTTCATCAATATTAGCCAA
>NZ_JANQVQ010000235.1 GCF_030730205.1 Paraglaciecola sp. | reverse complement strand
TCACTTGCCAGTGATGTTTGTGCTTTTTGGCTATCACAAAGTCAGGCGCTGGCAGGTAAGGTAAAAACCTCTCTAGCTCTTTTAGTGATTCGAACTCAATTGATTGACTGCCGTTGGCTATTCGTCGGGCAAAGAGTTGGTTAAAGGTTTGCCTAGAATTTTTATAGTTAAAGCGGAAAGTCTCCGATAAGGTGAGGCCGTCTTCGTCGTGATAGGTGATTTTTATACTTGTGTCGGCCCAGATAATCTCTGGCGTGATGGCAGCGCAGCGCAATACTTTGTTGTTTTTTAGATTTAATGCTTTTCTTAAAATATCATCGGGATCAATTAACTTTTCTGAGCAATGCTGGCATTGTCTGGCGGCGATATCGTTTTCTTGGTTACAGTGTGGGCAGCTTTTAAAGCGAAAACGGTAAGTGCATTGCGTCTCGTATTTGGGGCCATCTGGGACTTCTGGGCTTGCAGAGCCATTTGGGCTTTCGGGGGTTTCAATCAAGCCATGGCAACGGCGGCCAAAATGCTCAAGAATATTCCCTTGAGGGTCTTTTCTGCCCCAAAACGCATTGGCAAAACCGCATTGTGGGCAATGGATTTGCACCGCTACGGAATCTTGTGTGGGCTTTTTTTCGCCGATTTCTGGCTGAAAAATATTGTAGCCATTATTGGTGTAATCCAATACTAAGCAGTCCTTTTTCCCCGGGCTGAGGCGTAAACCTCGACCGACAATTTGCTGGAACAAACTGATCGATTGCGTGGGCCGCAAAATAGCAATCACATCCACGTGGGGCGCATCAAAGCCTGTGGTTAATACCGACACATTCACTAAGTACTTAATTTTTTTGGCTTTAAACGCGGCGATTAGCTCATCACGTTGTTTTATTTTGGTGCTGCCGGTAATTAAAGCGGTTTGGTTTGCAGGTAAATAGCCGCAGATTTCTTGGGCGTGATCGACGGTTGCAGCAAAAATCATCACGCCTTGACGGTTTTGACTAAGCTGCAGTATTTGCTCGGTCACTGCCTTGGTCACGCGTGGATATTTGTGAATGAGCTCATTTAAGGCGATATCATCGGTGTCTTGCTCGCCGTCTAAACTTTCTGTCAACAAACTAAAGTCATAATGGGCAATGGCGGCATCATAATGAATGGGCGGCGTTAAATAACCTTTTTTTACCATGTGTTGCAGTGGTAGTTCAAAAATACATTTTTTAAAAAAAGTGTCGCTTGAGGGCCGTGTATAGCCATGGTAATGATGTTGATAAATCCAGCCGCTGCCTAATCGATAGGGTGTTGCGGTTAAACCAAGGATCTTTACGCTAGGATTCAGCCTGCGAAAATGGGTGATGGTTTTGTGGTATTGACCGCTGTCGTCCATGCCCACCCGATGGCATTCATCAATAATAATCAGGCTGGCAGGAGTGTGAAAAGCGTCGAGGTTAGCTGACAGTGATTGAATACTGGCAAAGACTGTTTTGGCGGTGCTATTTTTTTGGCCCAGTCCTGCTGAAAAAATACCTGCACTTGCACCCGTAGCCAGAAATTTTGCATGATTTTGTTCAACCAATTCTTTTACATGGGCAAGACAAATAACGCGACCCAAGGCCAGCCGACTCAGCTCAGCAATCACTAAGCTTTTACCTGCACCGGTAGGCAATACAATTACCGCTGGGTCATCGCCACGGCGAAAGTGCTTTAGCGCCGCCTCAACCGCTTGAGTTTGGTAATCTCGTAAGATGAATGTTTGGCTCACAAATCCTCATTACTTGAGCTGTTAATCGCTTTATTGGCAATTGAATAGGAGAATCCTTGACCAATCAAATGTCGCATTGCTTTTTGTTTAAGTTTGTCGTCGACAATTGGGGATTCACCAAATTTTTTTACTTTAAGCGCCAGTGCCTTATCTAAATAGTCATCTTCTGTGTTAACTATTGATCCTAAGCACTCATTGATGATTTGGGACGTGAAGCCTTTGGTATAGAGTTTTTGTTTTATTTTGCTCAGGCCAATATTTTTTTCTGAATAATTTTGGGTCAAGCGTTGTGCATAACGAAGATCATCAACAAAGCCTTGTTCGATAAGGTAGTCAAGGGCTTCTTGATTAAATGAGGTGTCTTCTTTGAATAATGTATTGGCCTTTTGCAATAAGGTTTTTGCTGTGTAATCTCCATATTTACCGATCAACCACAAGTAATATCCTTTGACTCGTTCGTAGGTTATTTCTTTAGGTTTTGCGTCTTGCTTGTTTTTAAACATCTTTCAGGTTTTCCAATGTTGTTCACCCACACGCTTCACTACTC
>NZ_JANQVQ010000234.1 GCF_030730205.1 Paraglaciecola sp. | reverse complement strand
AACCAGTGACCCCCGCCTTGTAAGGGCGATGCTCTCCCAACTGAGCTAAGCGTCCAAATTTCTCTTACTGTTTAACGTTATTGTTTAAACAATCGCGCTGCCGTGTAAGTGGGGCGTATTATAGGGAGGCGCTTTTTAGTGTCAACATAAAATTTAAAAATAATGGTTAAGTGTTCAAAAACTCAACGACAAGGCCGCCATTGTTGGATTATTAGACAACTTCAGGAGGTTTTTAGGGAAATTCCGAGTAAGCCTTTTGTTTAAGGCTGATAGGCTGGTAAAATGCGACCAAATTTTTATTAGGATATTATCATCACATGACAGTGGTTACTCGTTTTGCTCCCAGCCCAACAGGCTTTCTTCACGTCGGCGGTGCTCGCACGGCTCTTTATTCTTGGTTATATGCAAAAAGCCAAGGTGGCAAATTTGTATTACGTATTGAAGACACGGATATTGAGCGCTCTACTCAAGAAGCTATAGATGCAATTTTGGAAGGCATGGAGTGGTTGGGCTTAGTGTGGGACGATGGTCCTTACTACCAAACCAAACGTTTTGACCGTTACAATGATGTCATCGACCAACTATTAGCGCAAGGTAAGGCTTATAAGTGCTTTATGCCTGCTGCTGAATTAGATGCTATTCGTGAAGAACAAATGAGTAAAGGTGAAAAACCGCGTTATCCTGGTACGTGGCGTGATAGAACTGACCATCCTGAAGGTCAACCTTTTGCTATTCGTTTTAAAACCCCACAAAGCGGTTCTGTTGTTGTAAAGGATCACATAAGAGGCGATATCACGATTGCTAACTCGGAATTAGATGATCTTATTATTAGGCGCACTGATGGTGTACCTACGTATAATTTCTGTGTAGTGATAGACGATTGGGACATGGGTATTACCCACGTCGTCAGAGGTGAAGATCATATTAATAACACCCCCAGACAAATTAATATATTGCAAGCCTTGGGCGCACCTATTCCTGAATATGCACATGTTTCGATGATTCTAGGTGATGATGGTAAAAAGTTATCAAAACGCCATGGTGCCGTGAGTGTTATGCAATATCGCGATGATGGTTATTTGCCGCAAGCCTTATTAAATTATCTTGTCCGTTTGGGCTGGTCTCATGGAGACCAAGAAATATTTTCGTTAGCAGAAATGATTGAACTGTTTAGTTTAGATGACATTGGTCAATCAGCTTCAGCGTTTAATACTGATAAGTTAATTTGGCTAAATCAACACTATATGCGTTCATTACCCGCAAACGAAGTAGCTAAATATGCAAAATGGCATTTTGAGCAACAAGGTATTGATATCTCTAATGGGCCAGCTTTAGAAGCCATAATTTCTGTTCAAGCCGAACGTGTGAAAGATTTAAAAGAGCTTGCTAGTATTAGTCGCTATTTTTATGAAGACTATGAGTCTTTTGACGAAGCTGCAGCAAAAAAACATTTGCGTCCAGTCGCGAAAGACGCACTGGAATTGGTAAAAGCAAAGCTGCTTGCTTTAACTGAGTGGAACACTGAAACCATTCATCAAGCGATTGATCAGACGGCTGAAGAGCTTGGGGTAGGGATGGGTAAGGTTGGCATGCCGTTGCGTGTTGCGGTGACTGGAAGTGGTAATTCCCCTTCACTTGATCAAACGTTAAACTTGTTAAAACCTGAGCAAATTGAACAACGTATAACCAAAGCGCTCGAATATATAGCAGTCAGAGAAAATTCCTAAAAAAATCGTTGACAGCTTAAGAGCAGATGCCTAGAATGCGCCCCGCTGTCAAGGAACGACGCGAGAACAAATTTTGAAACATTAGTTTTGAAAAATGTTTGGGGCCATAGCTCAGCTGGGAGAGCGCTTGCATGGCATGCAAGAGGTCGGCGGTTCGATCCCGCCTGGCTCCACCAAGTATCATGGAACGTTCGTTTTAAACCTAGTTAAAACGAATATGAAAAGAATTAGACGGACTCGGTTTTCCGGGTTTGCAGAAATGTTACTAAGCGTTGTTTTGATGCTGTAAAGTAAGGTCGCTCGGTTCGCTGGCTCACCTCTCCTTACAGAAAAATATCAAAGCTCCGCTTTGATTAGCAATTTTTCTGTCCCCATCGTCTAGAGGCCTAGGACACCGCCCTTTCACGGCGGTAACAGGGGTTCGAATCCCCTTGGGGACGCCATATTATCGATGCTTAAGGATTAAGCATCGAAGTCTGTAAAAAGACAAACAAGGAAGGTCTTACAATACCTAGATTGTGAGATAAACAGTTAGACGGGTTCAGCTTTGCTGAATTTGCAAGAAATCTCAAAAGTGTA
>NZ_JANQVQ010000233.1 GCF_030730205.1 Paraglaciecola sp. | reverse complement strand
AACCTTTAAGGCGCTAAGTATGCCATTAACGTTAATGAAGGCTTTTGGGGGCATCACCGATTGCAGGGTTTGTCAGTGACACGGATCTTCAAACTCAATGAGTAGAAGATCCGCTAGGTAAATAAACGTTCAACAAGAGTGTTTAAATAAGCGATAGCTCTACTTCGATATTACCGCGGGTTGCGTTTGAATATGGGCATACTTGGTGTGCCTTATCCACTAAGGCTTGTGCTTGATTTTTGTCCATATCACCTAAAGACACGGCCAGTTTTACTGCAATACCAAAACCGTTCTCGATGCCGCCGATAGATACTTCAGATTTAATATGGGTATTGCTGGGTAAATTGAGTTTTTGTTGGGCCGCCACAAATTTAAGTGCGCCAATAAAACAGGCTGCATAACCTGCGGCAAATAATTGCTCGGGATTAGTGCCTTGACCATCGTCGCCGCCTAACCCTTTTGGGGTAGACAGTTTGACATCTAAGCGACCATCATCCGATTTAGCAATACCTTCGCGTCCGCCGGTTGCAGTCGCTTTTGCGGTATAAGCTACGTTTTGTAATTTGTTCATTGCAAACTCCAATAGTTATTTATTTTGCATGCAAAATAATAGACAAGACGATTCTGTTTGTAAATACTTTGCATGCAAATTAAAATGTGCGCATTATTGTTAAAGCGTTGTTTTTCAACCTAGCCTGTTGGAGCTCTACTGTGGCATTTGAACAATTACAGTTAAAAAACCAGTTATGTCATCGCTTGTACATGGCGTCGAACAGTATTGCTCGTGCCTACCGAGAACCACTAGCTGCAATAAACCTAACTTACCCCCAATACGTGGTCATGATGGCCCTCTGGCAGCAAGACCAGATCACTATTGCACAATTGATTCAAACGACGTCCATTGATGGTGGGGCGATGACGCAGATACTGAAAAAAATGGAAGATAAGGCTTTGCTTACTATCGTCAAAGATCAAGACGATAAACGTAAACGTCTGGTAAAACTAACTCATCAGGGGCAAGGGTTGAAGGTGGACGCTGCTGAAGTCCCTAAACAAATAATGTGCAAATTTAGCCAAGTTGATGCTGCCCAGCTAGGGCAATTAATGCAGTTATTAGATTTAGTTGTGGGCGATTTAAAAGAGAATTAGCGAGGCTAAAGTAGGAGAGGGTGATGACGCTGGTTTAGGTGTCCCTCTCACGGTAAACAGAGAGAGGGAACATAGCAAGGGTGTGGTTTAACCCATTGAAGCCATTACTTTTCCTACATTTTCCATCACTTCGGCTAATTCCTTACTCGGGCTAAAATCAATAAACTTAAGGTCTTCATCCACAATAGCGGTATGACCAGGATGAGCATAAAATACGTCGCCCTCTGTAAAAGTCTCTTCTTTTCCATCATCATAGATAAAGCGAAAGGTACCTTCAAAAATGTAACCCCAATGGGGGCAATGGCAACTGTCATTATTGAGTCCCACTAGTAAGGGGGTAAAATCGGTGCCTTTTGGGAGTTCATGAAATACAACCGTCATTTCTCCTAATCCTGACAACGAGCGCATGATCATGCCTGGCGCCTCCATTACAACCGGTATGTTTTCTTTCTTTACTTTCATTAGATTCCTTCCTGTAAATAAGCGTAAAACCTGGGTTATCAGAGAATGCTTACCACTGTTTGCAAACGCTTCGCTTGTCAAACTGTGGACTCTTGAGAAAAAAGTATAGAAGACTAATTGGAATAAACGCGCTTTGTTCAGTCAACATGTTGATGCCAGTTAATAAAAAGGCTCAAGCGCTTACTATTGCGGATTCTCTGAGATTACCCTTTGGGCTTGCTACCCACTATACAACTTAAGCAACTTCAACTTTATTGCGTCCTGCGCTTTTCGCTGCGTACAAGGCTTTGTCGGCTTTTAACAATAGCTCTGACAAGCTGTGTTCATTTTGATAACTCACCACACCTGCACTGGCGGTTAGTTTTAATCCACTTGAAATTAATGACCAATCATATTGCTCGATACGACGCAGGAGTCGATTAGCAATATCCTGCGCCACGTGAATATCGCTGTTGGGTAAAACAATAATAAATTCTTCTCCGCCAACACGACCCACTAAGTCGTCTTTGCGGATCAGGTCAGAGGCAATACTCGCGAGATGAATGAGGACTTTGTCGCCAATATCATGGCCAAATTTATCGTTAACCCCTTTGAAATGGTCAGCATCAAACGAGATCAGCGAAAAGGCTTTATGGTGCTTTTGACTAAGGGCAAACCATTGCTCAGCCTGCATGTAGGCTTCTCGGCGATTGGCTATTTGGGTTAGCTCGTCGGTAAAGGCAAGTTTTTTGAATTGGTGTTTACCGTGGCGCTGTTTATAAGCAAATATGGATACCAATATAAGAATAACCCCCACCAGTGCAATGATAATAATTTGCATGGTTTGGTTACGCTGCGACAAAATTAACTGGGTTTCTTTATCTTTGGCGCGTTGTAACAACAAGCTATTTTCATGTTTGATTCTATCGGTATCAAAGCGCGTTTGCAGTTCAGCGTTAAGTTTGGTTAATACTGTTTTGTCTTGTGCTAAATGTAGCTCAAGATGATCATGCAGGGCAAAATAGGCGTCTTGCCAGTTTTCACTCGCAGCATATACATCGCTTCTTAACTCTTGTACCTGAATCAAACCCCGTTGATTTTTATCAATTTGAAACGCGTTTTCAGCCTTCTGCAGGGCCTCCAAACTGGCGGGGTAATGGTTTAACTTAAGCTGAGCATTGGCCAAATATAACTGCAAAAAACTGTAAGGCGCGTTGTAGTCGGGAGTAATTACAGTTGCCGCTTGTTGTAACAGACTTAATGCTTGCTGGTATTGCCCTAAGGTAATCAGGTTATTAGCGATATTCATGCTCATATCGGCCGCCATGACGGGCTGGCTACCACTAAAAAACTGCTGGCTGCTTTGATAACGCTGATTGGCTTCTTCTAATTGGCCCAATTGCTCCAAGCTGGAGGCTATTTGAATATTAACGTAATTGGCTTCAGCCTGATTACCTTGTTTTGCGTAGATATCGGCTAATTGTAATTGGTATCTTAAGGCGGTTTTTGCATCACCAAAGCGCCGATAACTTGCAGCTAATTCACCCAAATTAATGTTGGCCCAATAGCTGAGGTTTTGTGACTCATAGTATTCTTGCGCTGCGAGTAAGTCTTCTAGTGACGCAGAGTAGTTACCTTGATACGAATGTAAAGCGCCCCGTTGACTGCGCCCATGAGCAATCAGAAGTGGCGCTTCAATATCGTAAGCTTGATTAATTGCCTGTGTAAGATCTTGCAGGGTCGTTGCCACTTGGCCAAGATAACGTTGATAGGCCGTTTTACATATTGTGAGATCAATGGTGGTAGGGGAGGGTGCTTCTGCACTAAATCTAACAAGTTGTTTGTCGGCATAAGCAATCGCTGCGCTGATTTGTTCGTTAGTGTCGGTTTTTTGGTTCCAGCATCTTAGGCGTATTAATTCTTTTTGACGGGCTAAATCATCACTGGTAAGTAGGTTTTCTAACTCGTGTAATAAATTATTTGCCTGCTGTGCTGAAGCAGGTTTATTGGTTTTAAACAAGGAAATAATGCTATCAGCGCGGTCGTTTTCATTTGCATTGGCCACAGAGTCGATAAAAAAATGTGTGCATAACAGCACAATATAAAAAGTGACAACGTGCTGTTTTAACAACAAATAATGAGACATGGAATAGACGTTACTTTTAAGTAGTTAGCGCGCTTGCAAGGGCGCTAATGATACCTAAGGTAGCACCGTAAGGTAAGGGTGAGTGCGCATTAAATGTTGGTCAGCTATAAGTGACGAGGGTCATTATCTCTGCCTTAAGTGACCACAACTGAGCTTATTTACTTTATGGGGTAAAACAACTCATGGGGCGACTCCCAGCACAGAGTCAATGCCTCGGCTTGATACATTAATCTGCAAAGCAGGCCATTGTTGGGCTCGTCAAAATGGCGATAATGTAATAAAGCTTGTGATTTATTGCGCTGGTAAAGCGCAGCAAAATGTCTTAACTCCACAGAGTGTACGAGGGCCACATAATTAGCGTGTAACCAGCTAAAAGCGCCAATGCACCATGGATCTTGATTGGCCTTAACGCTTAAGGTCGGTATTTCGCCTGCTGGGCTTTTGATACATAAACGATTATTTTTAAGTTCTAAGTAAAACGCTGACATTGCCGGTAGTTCATCGCTTTGCATCACCTTCGCTAAACGGTTCAGTAACTGCCTGGTTTCAAGAACCATGTACTCATCGGTTTGTGCCAAATAATGAGCGGGTTTAACGCCACTGGCTAATGCTAGATGGGGCATCAAAGAAGGCAATATGTCAGCGCGGCCAGTGGTAATTTGGTTCAACCTAAGGTTATTAGGCAGCAAGGCGCTGTTCACTAAAATGGGCGCAAAAGAAGTGGTATTTAGCACAGTTAACTCAATGACTAGAATGACTGAGTTAGCTTTAGCAGAGTTTATGCCATTGAGTTTATTGTTATATTAATCAATGGCTTACATTCTTTGTGATACTGTAACTCTAGGCATATTTACGATGCGTCAGAAATATGGCGAGCTTATAGCAATTAGCTAAGCTCGCCCGTTTTAATGAATTGTTCTAATTGCTGAGTGTAAGGCGCTAAATCGAGTTGCTGCTGGGCAACCCATTCATCGTTGTAATAGGTGTTGAGATAACGTTCGCCAGAATCACAAATCATGCTGACCACACTGCCTTGTTGTTTGTTTTTGATCATTTGCGCAATGAGTTTTAGCGCTCCGTAAACGTTGGTACCCGTGGAGCCGCCACATTTTCGGCCTAAAATGCTCTCAAGCCAACGCATGGTCGCGATTGATGCCGCATCAGGCACGTGGATCATTTGATCAATAACATCGGGTAAAAATGACGGTTCGACTCGCGGCCTGCCAATGCCTTCAATACGCGACCCTTTACCACTTGTCAGCGTCACGTCACGGTGTTGAAAATAGTCATAAAATACGGAGTTATCAGGGTCAACCACAGCTAATTGTGTGTGCAGGTGTAACTCTGGGTTGTAACGCAAATAGCGACCAATAGTCGCTGAAGTGCCACCAGTACCAGCACTTACTACAATCCAACTGGGTATTTTATGGGGCTCTAAGGCCATTTGGGCAAAAATGCTGTCGGCAATATTGTTATTGCCTCGCCAATCGGTGGCACGTTCAGCATTGGTAAACTGATCCATATAATGGCCGTTCAGCTCAGTCGCGAGTTGCTGCGCCCTGATGTAGATTTCACTGGGCTCTACTTTACAGCATTCACCACCATAAAATTCAATCTGCTTAATCTTTTCACTGGCGGTACTCTTGGGTACTACCGCAATAAAACGCAAGCCTAATAAACGCGCAAAATACGCTTCTGAAATGGCAGTACTGCCAGAGGATGATTCAATGATCGTAGAGTCTTGATTGATCAAACCGTTACACAAACCATACAAAAACAACGAACGGGCTAATCGGTGTTTTAAACTGCCAGTAGGATGAGTCGACTCATCTTTTAAATACAACGACACGCCACTAAAACAAGGCAAATCGACCTTAATTAAATGGGTATCTGATGACCGGTTAAAATCAGCGTTGATGATGCCAATTGCTTTGGCTAACCACTCTTTTTTAGTATTAATAAGGCTCATTTTATACCTGTGGATTGTGAGCATGTGCCCTTAGTTAACTGTGCGCTAGCAATAATGCCAGATTTACTCAGCAAATTTGATGGGTAAATATCGCTGTTAAATAGCCTTTGCAAAATATGTTTCACTGCGAGTCAGTGCTGCAATATGCTGAATGTAACTTAAGGTATTAGCCGTAAACACGACACCTTTTACCATACTCAAATTACGTAATATCGGGAAAGTGAGGATGTCATCCATGCTCAACACCGCACTGATTGAAAAAGAGGGAAGGGTGGCCAGTACTTGGTTAACAATCTCGATGTGTTTTTCTGACATCATCATGGCTTGTGCAAATGACATCTCAATCATCTTTTCTTTTTTAGCTTGAAAATAGTCACAGGCAGATTGCGTGGCAAATTCTGGTAAACCGATAAGGATAGTGCGCGGATACGTCAATATGCGGGTAGAGGTTTTAATTGCAGCAAACATTGCGTCTATTTCATCACCCGTGGCCTTAGGTGCAATGACTTTACTGGTATCACCTACTTCGTCTAATTTAGCTACAATGTCTAAACTCTCGCCCATGGCAGTGCCGTTATCTAACTGTAAAATAGGCACCATTTTGGCATTCACCAAGTCGTAACAGCTTTGTTCATCATCATTCAGTAAATACACTTTTTCATGTTGAACATTTTTATAGTTGGCCACCATGTCAGCGCGAACGCAATAGGGGCAATGATGATATTGATACAATTTCATGATGGTCGTTTCCTAGTCTCTGTTTAGCACTTCGATTAAATCAATTTCAAACTGTAGGTTGGCATTGGCAGGTATCATCTCACCAACTTGTCTTTCACCATAAGCTAAATGGGCCGGTACCCACAACTTACGTTTACCGCCTGCTTGCATGCCTTGTAAGCCCAACACCCAACCTTGAATCACCCGTTTATTGCTTAAAACGGTTTGAAAGGGGGCGTCGTTTTTATAAGACGAATCAAATTCGGTGCCGTCTTCTAACCAGCCGCGGTAATGGGCCGTAATTAAGGCGCCGCGTTTTACTGCGGCCCCTGTCCCTACTTTGATGTCATCAATTTTGACTGCGTTTTCCATGATGCTGCTACTTTTTTAACGTAAAACGATCAGCGGGCTAGTGCTGCGCTCTATCATGCCAATGGTATTGCTGCCCAAAAACAATTGGCGAATTTTAGAGTGGGCAAAGGCGCCCATAACCAACAAGTCGATAGCGTTTTGTTGTTGATAACTAAGCAGTGACTCAACGATATTGCCTTCGAGTAAGGTCGCCGTCACCGTAAAACCTTGGCTTTTTAACTTAGCCTCTGCGCCAGCAAGCTTTTCGGCTTGGGCTGACTCATTATTTTTTACCATGACTAAGTGACACGCTAAGCTATTGAGCAAGCCGCCGCTGATAATCTTATCAATGGCTTTGTCGGCGGTTTCACGGCCATCGTAGGCCAGCATGAAATTTTTCGGCGCGCTGAAAGTACTCGGTACTATCACCAAAGGTGTATGTACACTGCGGATCAATGACTCGATGTGCGAACCGAGTACTTTAAACTTTGCTTTAGTACCAGCGCTTTCATGGCCTTCACCACTGCGGCCCACAATCACCAAACGTGCTTCAGTTTCTAGCTCACTAATCGCATCTATCACATCGCCATGACGTTGTTTTTGTTCAATATCCACGATGCCTAAACGGGCCACGTGGTCAGCGGCCGCAGCTAACATTTCTTTGCCATGACTCAGTGCTAACTTGCCTCGTTGTTCGTCAAGTGCTGCCATTTCTTTTAATAAACTGCTGCGCGCGCCTAAACCAATGGCGCCGGTTAAATCATCGGCGCCGTGTTGCTGCGGGCGCTCAATAGTATGCAAAAATAGAATGGGTTGGGTTAATTGCTTTGCTGACCACGCGGCGGCTTCACAAATGGCACTGGTTACTACCGAGCCATCGATACAGGCTATTATTTTATTCATATTATTCTCCTTAGTGGCCGCCCATGAGTTTTTCAACTTCGGCTGCGTCGTTGTGCACACCAAACTTGTCAACAACTGTGGCGGTAGCATCGTTCATGCCGATTAACTCAACAGAGGCGCCTTCACGACGGAATTTAATCACCACTTTGTCTAGTGCCGATACCGATGTGATATCCCAAAAGTGGGCCTGAGATAAATCTATTTTGATCCTTTCGACCGCTTCTTTAAAGTCAAAAGAGGCAACAAATTGCTCAGAAGAAGCAAAAAACACTTGGCCAATAACCTGGTAAGTGCGCTCGTCGCTCTGCTCAGTATTGTCAGATTTAACCACCATAAAGCGGCCGATTTTATTGGCGAAAAACAGGGTAGCCAACAGCACACCCACCATGACGCCTAAGGCCAAGTTATGGGTAAATACCACTACAATGACCGTTGCTATCATCACAATACTTGAAGATAAGGGGTTTTTGTTAAGATCAGTAATCGAGGTCCAAGAAAACGTACCAATCGATACCATGATCATTACCGCGACCAAAGCGGCCATGGGAATTTGCTTAATCCACTGGTCTAAAAACACCACCATGATAATTAAAAATAAACCTGCCACAAAGGTCGATAAGCGGCCGCGGCCACCTGATTTAACGTTGATAATGGATTGACCAATCATGGCACAGCCGGCCATACCACCTAGTAAACCAGCACCAATGTTAGCCATACCTTGACCCTTACACTCTTGATTACGATCACTGGTGGTATCGGTTAAATCATCGACGATGGTTTCTGTCATCATTGACTCCAGCAACCCCACAACCGCTAACCCGATAGAGTAGGGCAAGATAATCATTAAGGTTTCTGTATTAAGCGGCACGTCTGGCCACAAGAAAATAGGTAATGTGTCGGGTAGCTCACCCATATCGCCCACGGTACGAATATCTAAGCCAACCATCATGGCCACTGCGGTTAATACCACAATACACACCAAAGGAGAGGGGATGCTTTTACCGATAACAGGTAAATAAGGAAACAAATAAATAATGCCTAAACCAGCAGCAGTCATGGCATATACATGCCACGTCACGTCAGTTAATTCAGGTAATTGGGCCATAAAAATTAAAATAGCCAAGGCATTTACAAAACCCGTCACCACTGAGCGCGAAACAAAGCGCATCAAACTGCCGAGCTTTAAGTAGCCCGCGAGAATTTGCAGTAAACCGGTGAGTAAGGTCGCGGCCAACAAATATTCCAAGCCATGTTCTTTTACCAAGGTAACCATTAATAAGGCCATCGCGCCCGTTGCCGCAGAAATCATGCCCGGACGACCACCGACAAAAGCAATAATCACCGCGATACAAAAAGAGGCATACAAACCCACTTTAGGATCAACACCAGCAATAATTGAAAAAGCAATTGCTTCAGGAATCAAGGCCAAAGCCACCACGGTTCCTGCAAGTAAATCGCCTCGCACATTTGAGAACCACTCTTGTTTATATTTTTCGAACATGATCTACCTTGTTTTATCCAACATAGTTGAGCCTACCGCGGTATCTGATTGATATAACGTGAGGCTGTAATAAAATTCAAATTAAAAATTTACCGAGCAAGGTTCACAGTGAACAAGTCGGTATGAAGACGACACACACTGCAAGCTCAAAACAAGGAGTGTGGTAATTGCATGTCAAAATCACGGTTTTAATGAATCAACTTGACGCGTAGTTTACTTGATTGTGCACAGGCATTGAAGGGTCAAAACAATATCACTGACCTTTGTTAACCATGTTTGACGCAATTTGGGTGGCAAGCGCATACATGGGTGCAACAGGTCCAACCTTAAAACCCTATTTTGACGCCTGTTGCAAAATCATAAAGTGAAACATAGTCGTTCGTATTGGACCGTCATTTTCTTTGTGAAATTGTGTATGGATTTACTGTCGCTAGGGGGGCGTTCAATAAGAGTAGAACACCGGCAAATGTGGTATTTCGACAGCTAAGTTTTGCGCAAATATAAAAAAGGACTTATAGAAGAGAAACGTAAAGATAGTGTAAATAATTTACCTGTTTACAATAGGACAATTGCCGTGTTTAATCACCCCAATTAGTCGACTAATAAATTGTTATGTTACAGGGAAATATTAGAGGTCAAGGTTGATTCCATTTAAACCATATCCCCATTTTCATTGGGTATTGTTAGGTTGCTGTATTATTTTTGCCTTCTTGCGGCCAGAAGGTGCATTAGTAAGCTTGCTATGGTTTTTCTTCGCATACTTCTGTGTTTTCAACAAAATTTGCTTAAAAGTGGTGGGTAAAAAGTTTTTTATTCCAAGCCGATATATGAAAAAAGAAGAGTCCCATATTTTTGGACTGGTGCTGTTTTTTCCGTTTATTATTTGTGTAGGTTATTCGACTTTCTTACTAAAGGAACTAGTCGCTCAATTAAAAATGGTTGTATTAACATGAAACATACAAGGCTTTAGTTGCTGCGAAAGCTTGGGCCTCACTTTACCTAAAACTGAAATGGATTAAGCGTGAATTTAAGGAAAGATTATCCATACAATTGCATCATGGTGGGAATTTTACTCGCTGAAAAAGCGCTTCTAAAACCGCTATATGCAAAGCG
>NZ_JANQVQ010000232.1 GCF_030730205.1 Paraglaciecola sp. | reverse complement strand
ATGGCAAAGTATAAAGGCATTATTTTAGCAGGGGGCTCTGGTTCGCGTTTGCACCCAATCACCATGGGCACCTCAAAGCAGTTGCTGCCAATTTACGATAAACCGATGATCTATTATCCCTTGTCTGTTCTTATGCTTGCTGGTATTAGCGAAATACTCATTATCACCACACCCGAGGATCAAGCTAATTTTATGAAGCTTTTGGGTGACGGTAGTGCCTTTGGGATTGACTTAAGTTATGCCATTCAACCAAGCCCTGATGGATTAGCGCAAGCCTTCATTATTGGTGAAGACTTTATTGGCGAAGATAATGTTGCGTTAGTACTCGGTGACAATATTTTTTACGGTCAGCATTTTTCCTCTTATTTAAAAGCAGCAGCGAAGGTTGAAACTGGCGCAACGGTATTTGGCTACCATGTCAACGATCCTGAGCGCTTTGGCGTTGTCGATTTTGATGAAAATGGTAAAGCCATAAGCATCGAAGAAAAACCCAATAAACCTAAGTCAAATTATGCCGTGACTGGATTATATTTTTACGATAATCAAGTAATTGATATTGCCAAAAATATCAAACCCTCTGTACGTGGTGAGCTTGAGATAACAGATGTGAACTTGGCTTACATGCAAAAAGGAGAGTTAAATGTATCCCTTTTAGGTCGAGGCTTTGCATGGTTAGATACTGGCACACATGACTCCTTATTAGAGGCTGGACAATTTGTACAAACAGTTGAGCACCGTCAAGGGCTAAAAGTCGCGTGTTTAGAAGAAATAGCCTACAGCCAGAAATGGATAAGCAACGCGCAATTAATAAAAAGAGGTAAAAGTCTCGCCAAAACAGGTTATGGACAATATTTACTGAAAGTGGCTGACGGATATAAATAAATGCAAGTAGTTAACACTAAATTAAACGATGTATTGATCTTTGAGCCTACCGTATTCGGTGATGAGCGCGGCTTTTTTATGGAAACTTACCGAGCTGATTTTTTTACTGAACAAACTGGCTCAAAACCCCTAGTGCAAGACAATCACAGTAAATCGGCACAGGGCATACTGCGTGGTCTGCATTATCAACTAGAACAAACACAAGGTAAATTAGTGCGAGTTATACAAGGTTCGGTGTTTGATGTAGCTGTAGACTTACGCCAGTCATCTTCAACTTACGGTCAGTGGGTGGGTGTTGAGTTGTCAGCCCAGAATAGTCGTCAATTATGGGTGCCTGAAGGCTTTGCTCATGGATTTTACGTCACCAGTGACACCGCTGAATTCGTTTATAAATGCACTGATTACTATCATCCTCAATCTGAAGTTTCAATTAGTTGGAACGACCCAAGTTTGAATATTGATTGGCCTTTAGTCAATGGTCAGGCTCCCAACTTATCGGCTAAGGATATTGCGGGAACATCCTTTGCTGATGCACCGAAATTTAAATAAAGAAGTTAATAAATGAACGTGTTAGTAATTGGAAAAAATGGCCAATTGGCGTATGAAATGTTGAAATCAGCACCTCAAAATCTGAACTGTGTTGCTGTAGGACGTTCTGAGCTTGATATTAGCGATTTGGACGAGGTAAATCATGCCTTTACAAAGTATAAGCCCAATGTTGTGATTAATACGGCTGCTTATACTGCGGTTGACAAAGCCGAGTCAGACCAAGAGGCTGCCTATGCAGTGAATGAACTAGGCGCGGCTAATCTGGCCAAAATATGCAAAGAGCATGGGGTGAGATTGTTACACGTTTCCACAGACTTTGTATTTGACGGCAATCAAACCACTCCCTATCAAACTGATGACGCAGTGAATCCATTAGGTGTATATGGCGCGTCTAAACTTGCCGGTGATCAAGCTGTACAGCGTATTTTACCCAGTTCGGTCATAGTACGCACGGCGTGGGTTTACTCTGAGCATGGAAACAATTTTGTTAAAACCATGCTGCGCCTTATGGCTGAAAAACCGCAGCTAGGCATTGTGTATGATCAAGTGGGTACACCGACTTGGGCTGCAGGTTTGGCCAAATGGTTATGGGCGGTAGTTGCAAAACCTGAAGTGAGCGGTATGTTTCATTGGACAGATGCAGGTGTTGCTTCTTGGTATGACTTTGCGGTAGCGATTCAAGAGCTTGCAATACAAAAAGGTTTGCTTGATAAAGCCATCCCAATTCGACCGATACCCGCTAGTGCTTATCCCACGCCAGCGAAACGCCCTAGCTTTTCTGTTATCGATAAAACCACTGCAGAGACCGCTTCCGGGCTTTTAGCTGTTCATTGGCGCACGCAGTTATCGAGTATGTTAGACGATTTGAAAAAACAATATTAATAAAACA
>NZ_JANQVQ010000231.1 GCF_030730205.1 Paraglaciecola sp. | reverse complement strand
TCGCGCGTGGAAAATATCCGATTTTCGCTCTTTCCGGTAGGTGCCAAAAGCGGACTTAATATAAAGCATCTACGGATAGTGATTCATCACAAAAAAATGTATACATGTAACCTAAATGTTGTACTGAATCATAGCGACAATCTGGTGTAAAAAGCATCAAAGCGTTATAGCCTGTTGATAGTAATGAATCTGAATGATCCTCGTTTTTATTCTTGAGGATGGCGAACTTTAGATAATTACTAAGGAAATTATCGAGCACGGACATATAGCAATACAAGCGCGATAAAAATTCTTAAGCAAGAGCTGTTGTAATGAAGGCGAATGTCCGGGTAACGTCATAAGTGAAACTTATATAATGTGCCTTATTTGTGGGCAGCACTAGCAATCAGCTGCAACGTCCCCATTTACGCTGCGCATGACAACATGATATAGGGACTAGGGCAATATTTTGTCTGACGCAGGCATAGCAACGCCTTATACATTGGGCTTTTGCCTTAACTACAAAGCCGCCCGTGCTGCGGGCTTTGTGTGAAAATTTGATCTTACTGGTTAATATAAGGATGTTTATGAAAAATGTATTTTTTAGACCTTGGGTCGGAAGTGAGTATGGGTTAGATAGTTCTGTTTTTAATCAAAAAATTTTAGTTTTAGGTGATTCCCACTACACAGATGAATCTGAAATTATGAATTGGGTTGAAGATCTTGAACAATCATGTGATTTCACTACAGGTGTTATGAATGATTATTTAAACCCAGAGTTAGGTGGGAATTGGAAGTCAACCTTTACAAAGTTCATGAATAGCCTAGTACTAAAAAGTGTTCACAGTGAACGTAGCCCCATCGAATTATGGAATTCCGTAGCATTCTATAACTATTTACAAATTCCAGCAGGGATAACTAGTCGTCTTACTCAGCATTTTAATTATTCAAAAGAAAAAGATAGGAATGCACTACTAGAAGTTATCGAGGAGCTAAATCCTGACATAATAATCAGTTGGGGTAATAAAGTCTGGGATGCATTACCTGAAAACTTTGGATATGGACATTATGTCGCTAGTGAAGATTTTAGTAATTTTTACTATAAATATCCTTACAAAAATAGAGAACTAAAACTTCTTGGCGTTACTCACCCATCCACCTCTTATAAATCATCTTATTGGGCAGATGTATTCTCTAAAGTAGGTGTAAATATTTAGTTTTCACATTAATGAAGAGGGCACTTGGCATATTCTGGGAAATAAGTGCCTAGAATCTTATTGTGAGGCCAAACTTTCTGTCAGCCATGTTGATGAAGGTGATATTGTATTTTTCTTACACAAGTGGTGTGGTAGCCGCAGCTAAAGTAAAAGGTAAAGCATGTAATTCAACGTTGTTAAATCTAAATGGAGCAGAAGGTCAACTCTTGCTCCATAAGATTAAATAAATTAAGGCTCAATATGAATGATGGTAAATTTTTAAAGAATATCTTTACTATTGGCGACTCATCAGCCTCAAATGCGGAGGTTTTTGTTAGAAATTGGGGGTTTGGCTGGGTTGAGCATAACCGACTGTCAGATCAGCTAAGCCCCTTAAATCTGGATGATATTTTCAGTCTTTTGGTCGTTGACTCAGATGTGTCATCGTTAAGTTTAACTAAATCCGTTTCAGGTCAATTTAAAAAACCGGATGGTTTTGAAGTTATTATTCTGGCTGAGACCCCGCTAAAGTCTGAACAACTTGAGATTATAGCGGAAATCGATAAAGGTCTCTCAAATTCGAATGTTAAGGTTGTTTGTCAGGACTCATTAAGCAATATTCTTGAATGTTACGCTCATATCCTATGCGGTTTTTCGTATACAAGCCTCGACTTTAATGACATTCATGAATGGCTACATGCAGGAACAACTTTTCTTTCTGCCGGAGTATATATAGACGAAGCTGTTAAAAACGAATTGCCATACATGTTGTATTTGCAGCTTACTGATCTTCAAGCTCAATATAAAAAATTAGAACTGGAAGTTGCTGCTATTAATGTCGTTTTTTTAGGTGAATATATTTCTCAAGACTTATTTTCGGCATCATTGGCCATGATATCGGGCAGTTTTTCTCATGACTTAAACCTCACTGTACACAGCAATATTCATGACACACATCAAAATGGGAAGGTGGGTTTCAAAATATTTGCATCTTTGAAAAAGAAAGAATCTGTCACCATCGATAAAAATGAGATACCAGTTTTCCTTTTGAGGTAATGACCGCTATTCGCTCAAAGCAGCAATAATCTTAGAACCGAAATACTCCTTAGCCTGATGTGCTTTTAAATCCCATTACGTTGCAAGCCGATCAAGTTTGCACGACCAAGGTTTTAAGACGAGGGG
>NZ_JANQVQ010000230.1 GCF_030730205.1 Paraglaciecola sp. | reverse complement strand
AAGATGTTTAGACGTCTAGACGTAAAGATGTTGACTTTTTGCCTAGATTGAGCGAGATTTGCTACCCTCTTTTGCTTCCTTGGAGTCTTTATGCCTATTCGTATCCCGAGTAATTTGCCTGCACAAAACGTGTTGAGTCGTGAAAATATCTTTGTGATGGATTCTGAGCGTGCAGCGACCCAAGATATACGACCGATGGAAGTGGGTATTTTAAATCTGATGCCCAATAAAATGGAAACCGAAGAGCAGTTTTTGCGTTTGCTATCCAACACCCCCTTACAAGTTAATGTGGACTTGATCCGCATCGATAATCAGGCGCCTAAAAATACGCCTAAGGCCCACATGGATGCTTTCTATCGTGAGTTTGACGAGATAGCTAATAAAAAATACGACGGTTTAATCGTTACTGGTGCGCCGCTGGCCCATCTTGCTTATCAAGACGTAAAATATTGGGAAAAAATGACCGTAGTCATGGACTGGGCACGCAGACATGTGCAATCAACCTTATTTTCTTGTTGGGCGGCACACGCAGCCATTTATCATTATTTTGGCAAAAATCGCGTACTCAAAGATGAAAAGCTCAGTGGGGTTTATCCTATTGAAGTGCAAAATGAACATGACGAATTACTGCGCGGTTTCGATCCGGTGTTTTATGCGCCACAATCTCGTTATGGAGAAATTCCAATTGAGGTGTATCAAAGTATTCCAGAGCTCAGTGTGTTAGCAAGTTCTGCTAAAACCGGGGCCCATATTGTGGCATCGCAAGACAAGCGTTTGGTGTTTGTTACGGGACATCCCGAATATGATCCTGAGAGTTTAAGCCAAGAGTATCATCGAGACCTTGCTGCGAATTTAGCGCCTAAAATACCAGTGAACTATTTTCCAGACGATGATCCGTCAAAACCACCTATGGTGAAATGGCGCGCTCATGGCAGCTTATTGTTCACAAATTGGTTAAACTACTATGTCTATCAAACTACGCCCTACGATTTAGACAGTTTGTCCCGTTAAAATTATCGTTAAGTACCTAGTTAATAAAGAGTTATTGAGGAAACGTGTTGAGTCAATCTAACAAAGAACAACTTTTACAGGATGCTGCACAACAGCGTATTCTGATTTTGGATGGCGCCATGGGTACCATGATCCAAAAACATAAATTAGAAGAGGCGGATTATCGCGGAGAGCGATTTGCTGATTGGCAGTCTGATATAAAAGGTAATAACGATTTGTTGAGCATCACTCAGCCGCATATTATCTATGATATTCATTGTGCTTATTTGGCGGCTGGCGCTGACATTATTGAAACCAATACTTTCAACTCTACCACTATCTCGATGGCTGATTATCACATGGAATCCTTAGCCAAAGAGATTAACTATGAGTCGGCTAAATTAGCCCGTAAAGCGGCTGATGAATATACGCAGCGAACCCCTGAAAAACCCCGTTTTGTGGCTGGGGTACTGGGTCCAACAAGTCGAACTGCCTCTATTTCTCCTGATGTGAACGATCCAGGTAAGCGTAATGTGACCTTTGATGAATTAGTCGAAGCCTACGTTGAAGCGACTCATGCCTTGATGGATGGGGGCTGTGATTTGATTTTGATCGAAACTATTTTCGATACGCTGAATGCGAAAGCGGCAGCATTTGCTGTTGAAACCGTGTTTGAACAACGTGAGCAACGTTTGCCGATTATGATTTCAGGCACCATTACTGATGCCTCAGGCCGTACTTTGTCAGGCCAGACTGCCGAAGCCTTTTATTATTCGATGTGCCATGTTAATCCTTTTTCTATGGGCTTAAATTGTGCATTAGGGCCAGATTTGTTGCGTCAATACGTGGATGAAATCGCCACCATTTCTGACTGTTTAGTGTCTGCTCACCCCAATGCTGGTTTGCCTAATGAGTTTGGTGAATACGATATGGAAAGTGACGAAATGGCGACACATATCAAAGAGTGGGCCGAGGCAGGGTTACTGAATATTGTTGGTGGCTGCTGTGGCAGTACCCCCGAGCATATTGCCGCCATGGTGGCAGTGACTGCCGGCAAAGCGCCGAGAAAAATGATTAAACATCCAGTTAAAATGCGTTTATCTGGCCTCGAACCCTTTGTCCATTAGGCCGTATAAATGAAAGATATTGAAAAAGAAATAAACCTAGAAAAAAGCTCAGCTAGCGTATTTATTAATGTAGGTGAACGTACTAACGTTACCGGCTCAGCCATGTTTAAACGCCTCATACTTGAGGGCGACTATGAGAAGGCCCTAGATGTTGCTCGCCAGCAAGTTGAAAATGGGGCTCAAATCATTGATATCAACATGGATGAAGCCATGCTTGATTCTGAAGCTGCTATGGTGCGCTTTCTCAATTTAATCGCTTCTGAGCCTGATATTTCTCGGGTGCCGATCATGATTGACTCGTCAAAATGGTCGATTATCGAAGCAGGTTTAAAATGTGTACAAGGCAAGTCGATTGTTAACTCCATCAGCTTAAAAGAAGGTGAAGAAAACTTTTTACACCAAGCTAAATTGATAAAGCGCTACGGTGCAGCCACTGTTGTTATGGCTTTTGATGAAGTCGGCCAGGCTGACACCGAGGATCGCAAGTTTGAGATCTGTGAACGTAGTTACAAGTTACTGACTGAAAAAATTGGTTTTCCGCCTCAGGACATTATTTTTGACCCCAATATTTTTGCGGTGGCCACGGGCATTGAAGAGCACAATAACTATGCCTTAGATTTTATCAACGCTACGCGCCGCATTCGTCAGCACTTGCCCCATGCTCATATTTCTGGTGGTTTGTCGAACGTATCGTTTTCATTTCGTGGCAATAATCCAGTGCGTGAGGCCATGCATTCGGTGTTTCTGTTTCATGCGATTAAAGCGGGAATGGACATGGGCATTGTTAATGCTGGGCAACTGGAGGTGTATGACCAAATTCCACTTGAGCTCAGAGACGCTGTCGAAGACGTTATTTTAAATCGTCACCCTGATGCGACAGATCGTCTATTAGAATTAGCGCCCAAATACCAAGGTGGCGGCAAAGTCCAAGAAAAAGAAAATCTAGAATGGCGCCAGTTGCCGGTTAATAAACGTCTCGAATATGCGTTAGTGCGCGGCATCATGGACTTTATTGAAGAAGATACTGAAGCCGCCAGACTCGAAGCCGAAAAACCCTTGCATGTCATTGAAGGGCCGTTAATGGACGGTATGAATGTAGTCGGCGATTTATTTGGTGAAGGTAAGATGTTTTTACCACAGGTGGTAAAATCTGCTCGGGTAATGAAAAAAGCGGTTGCTTACCTTAACCCCTATATTGAACTTGAAAAAGACCAAGGCAGCAGTAACGGTAAAATACTTTTAGCTACCGTGAAAGGCGATGTACACGATATTGGCAAGAACATTGTTGGTGTGGTTCTGCAGTGTAATAACTTTGAAATTATTGATTTAGGCGTCATGGTGCCTTGCGCCAAAATACTCCAAGTGGCCAAAGACGAAAACGTCGACATGATAGGCTTGTCTGGTTTGATTACGCCTTCCCTAGATGAAATGGTGCATGTCGCAAAAGAAATGCAGCGACTCAATTTTGATTTACCCTTGTTGATTGGCGGGGCAACCACCTCTAAAGCCCATACTGCGGTTAAAATCGAACAACATTATCAACATCCCGTTGTATACGTCCCTAACGCGAGTCGTGCAGTTGGCGTGTGTCAGCGGTTAATTGCGGCAGATAATCGTGCCATATTTGCCGCACAGCTCAGCGCTGAATATGAAAATGTCAGAGAACAGCACGCCAAGAAAAAGCCACGCACTAAGCCGGTAACGTTAGAGCAAGCTAGAGCCAATGCCTTCACTTTTGACTGGGCTAGTTATCAGCCGCCTAAGCCAAATGAGCTTGGTGTTAAAACTGTATCGGTTGGGCTTGATGTATTACGAGATTATATCGATTGGACGCCCTTTTTCTTAACGTGGTCATTAGCCGGTAAGTACCCACGCATTTTAGAAGATGAAGTGGTGGGCACAGAAGCAAAGGCATTATTTGCTGATGCCCAGGCCATGCTCAACGAACTGTGTGCCAATAAACTGTTACAAGCGAAGGGCGTGATGGGGATTTTCCCAGCCAATAGTGTTGGTGACGATATCGAGGTGTATCAAAATGAGCAGCGCGTCAGCCCGCAATTCATTGCCCATCATTTGCGCCAACAAACCCAAAAGCCGAACGGTCCAAATTACTGTTTGAGTGATTTTATTGCGCCAAAAAGCACTGCTAAAGCGGACTACTTAGGGGCGTTTGCGGTGACAGCAGGTGTGGGCGAAGATGAATTGGCTCAGCATTATATTGATGATGGTGATGACTATAACGGTATCATGGTCAAAGCCCTTGCTGACCGTTTAGCAGAGGCTTTTGCTGAATATTTGCATGAGCAGGTGCGTAAAGAAATATGGGGGTTTACGCCGCACGAGCAGTTGAGTAATGACGAACTGATTCGAGAAAAATATCAAGGTATTCGTCCTGCTCCAGGATATGCCGCTTGTCCTGAACATACTGAGAAACAGCTTATTTGGGATTTGCTTGATGTCGAAAAACACACCGGCATGAAGCTGACAGAAAGTTACGCTATGTGGCCAGGCGCGTCGGTTTCTGGGTTTTATTTCTCGCACCCTGAAAGTCGCTATTTTGCAGTCGCGCAAATTCAAAATGATCAGTTACACGATTACGCAAGCCGCAAAGGCTGGTCTGTCGAAGAAGCGCACAAATGGCTCGCACCGAATTTGCAACTTTAATAACAAGGAAGAACCAATGAGTAAGCCTTTTAGTCAAGCGTGTGAAAATAACAAAGGCCCCATACTAGAGGTGCTTAAACGCTATTTTACACACTCGACTAAGATCTTAGAAATTGGTTCTGGAACAGGCCAGCACGGTGTGCACTTTGCTGCACATCTCCCTCATCTTAGTTGGCAAATGAGTGACGCTTTAAATAATCACAAGGGGATTAATCAATGGATAGCTGCTTATCCCCAAGCGAACATTCATGCGCCTATATCCTTTGTAGTCGGTCAAGACCCTTGGCCTGGGATAGATGTTCAAAGTGTGTTTAGTGCGAATACCGCACATATCATGCAAAAGCATGAGTGTAAGTTAATGATGGGCCTAATTGCGAAGAATTTGCCCTCGGGCGGCATATTTTGCCAGTACGGGCCCTTTACTCAAGACGGGCAGTTTAACGCGCAAAGCAATGCCGATTTTGACTTGCAGTTAAAGTCTAACGGTTATGGCGGGATCCGTGATATCAGTGAATTACGCTACTGGGGGCAAGGATTGCGCTTAGTGGAGTTAATTGACATGCCTGCCAATAATCTATGCTTGGTGTGGCAAAAACACTAAAGCTTGCCTAAATAATGTTTATTCACGCTTCTTGAACGGTAGCAGTGCTGTGGCATTTTGTTTGTATTGTTCGATTCGAGTGGTCTCTTCTTCGATAAAACGGCCAACGGCATCATGAAAAGCCTGTTCTTTTAATTGATGGTTTGAATAACAATAGATGGGTTCAAAACCACGTAAAATTTTATGCTCTCCCTGTGTTCCAGGATTAAATTCAGCTAAACCTCGTTCAATGCAAAATTCAATACCTTGATAATAACAACATTCAAAATGCAGTTGCGATACCTCTTCGATGGCGCCCCAGTAGCGACCATACAATTGATTGTCATCATAAAAAAATAAGGTACTCGCGATAGGCTCATCGCCCCGTCTAGCCTCAACTAGCATTAAGTTAGAATGCATTGTAGTAAACAAAGTGCTAAAAAAAGCTTGGGTGAGATACCCCGTGTGGCCGCTACGTTTTAAATAGGTTTGTTGATAACAATGATAGAAAAAGTCCATATTTTCTGCGTTTAATTTGTCTCCTGTCAGGCGCTCAATTGTGATCCCAGCTTGCGCTACTTTATTGCGTTCTGCGCGGATGCTCTTGCGTTTTCTAGAGTTCATTGTCGCTAAGAAACTGTCAAAATCTAGATAACTGCGATTAAACCACTGAAACTGAACCGTATATCTAGCCATCTGTTTTTGGGTTTGCAAGGCCTTGTTGGTCATGAGATCCACAAACAGCCAATGCATCGAGGATAAGCCATCCAGCTGCATTTTTTCATTGATGACGCGGCACACCAGTTTTGTCACTTCAGCTAGTTCGCAGTCTGGTTTATGCATTATTCTGGGGCCAGTAACAGGGGTAAACGGAATGGCGCTGACTAATTTGGGATAGTACGTTAAGCCGTATTGCTTGTAGGTATTCGCCCATGCAAAATCAAACACATACTCTCCATAGCTGTGGAATTTTTTGTATAGTGGCACCAGACAAATAACGTGGTTGTTTTGATAAATAACTAAATGCAAGGGTGACCAGCCAGTATCTGCTCCTACTGATTCTGAGGTTTCTAAGGCGTGGAGAAATTCATACTGGCAAAAGGGGTTAGTGGTTAAGGTAAACTCTTGCCACAACACTGGACCAATTTGTTCGATACTATTAACAAAGGTATAGCTTAATTTGTTTTTCAAATTAGAAATCCCAAATCTCGGTCAAAAGTTGGTTTACTTTCATGAACAAGAATGAAGAGTATAAGGAAATAAAGTATACCATTACTCGGCTCTTAGCCAGAAGAGAACACAGTCGTCTTGAGTTAGTCATCAAATAGAACAGGGCATTGTTAATCGCGTATTGTCAGGTTTGGATGTTGATTGGTTTGAACATGCCGTAACGGTCTTAGCGAAGAAAAAAGGGCTGAATCAATTAAGTGATCCTCAGGACTATCAAAAGTACTACCGTTTTTATGCTGCAACGGGGCTTTTCTGCTGAACTAATACACTATGCAATGGGGGTCTTAAAGTCATAAATTAAGCCCTTAACAAGACCCTCGCAAACATGTTACTGTAGGGCGATACAAGCAGTGTTACCTCGCTGCTTAGTCTGTCTTTTAACCCAACTAAATTTTATATTTTCAGGACTGTAAATGAGTATGACAACCGCCGAAATTCGCGGCGCCTTTCTAGACTATTTCGCAAAAAACGGACATCAAATCGTTTCTAGTTCTTCATTAGTGCCTAACAATGACCCGACGTTGTTATTTACTAATGCGGGGATGAACCAATTCAAAGATGTATTTCTTGGTGCTGAAAAACGCAATTATGTGAGAGCTGTCTCGTCGCAGCGCTGTGTTCGAGCTGGTGGTAAGCATAATGATTTAGAAAATGTGGGTTATACCGCCAGACATCATACTTTTTTTGAAATGTTGGGTAATTTTAGTTTTGGTGATTATTTTAAAATTGACGCGATTAAGTTTGCGTGGAATTTTCTGACTGAAGAGCTCAAGTTACCAAAAGAAAAATTATTAGTTACCGTTTATGCCGAAGACGATGAAGCCTTCGATATTTGGGCGAAAGAAATCGGTGTACCTGAAGATAAAATTATTCGAATTGCTACCTCAGATAACTTTTGGTCAATGGGTGATACAGGTCCTTGCGGCCCATGTTCTGAAATTTTTTATGATCATGGTGAACATATTTGGGGAGGACCTCCAGGTTCACCAGAAGAAGACGGCGACAGATTTATTGAGATCTGGAACTTAGTATTTATGCAATTTAACCGTCAAAGCGACGGTACGATGGAGCCACTACCCAAACCCTCCATTGACACTGGTATGGGCTTGGAGCGTATTTCTGCTATTTTGCAACATGTACATAGCAACTACGAAATTGATATCTTTACCAATCTTATCAGTCAAACCGCTCAGATCATTGCTTGTACCGACCTCGAAGATAAGTCTTTACGGGTAATTGCAGATCATATTCGCTCTTGTAGCTTTTTAATCTGTGACGGCGTGGTGCCTTCTAACGAAGGTAGAGGGTACGTGCTACGTCGTATTATTCGTCGTGCTGTAAGACACGGTAACAAGTTAGGGGCGAAAGACGTATTCTTTTATCGTTTGGTTGCGGCTTTAGTCGAGCAAATGGGAGCGGCTTATCCTGAATTAAAAGCACAGCAACATGTTGTCGAAAAAGTACTTAGGACCGAAGAAGAGCAATTCTCGCGGACACTAGAGCGAGGCATGACCATTCTGAATGATGAACTATCAGCACTTTCGGGGGATGTTGTGCCCGGTGCTTTGGTCTTTAAGCTATACGATACCTATGGCTTTCCAGCTGATTTGACCAACGATGTGGCCAGAGAGCGTGGCTTACGTATTGATGAAGAAGGTTTTAATGCGGCAATGGCCGAGCAACGTAAGCGCGCTCAGCAAGCTAGCCAATTTGATACTGATTACAATGAGCAACTTAAAAGCGATAACATCTCTAAATTCGATGGCTACGAGCTTTCAAGTACCCGTTCTACGGTGCTAGAAATTTTGGTGGGCGGTGAGTCTGTTAGTACCTTGCAAGAAGGGCAAACAGCCTACGTGATACTTGATCAAACACCTTTTTATGCTGAATCAGGTGGACAAATAGGCGACACCGGTACGCTTCAAAGTGCTAAGGGGTCTTTTGTCGTCAGCGATACTATAAAAATTGGTCAGGCAATTGCGCACAAAGGTTCTGTGCAAGGTGGCTTGGCAGTGGGTGAGCACGTTGAAGCACAATATAATGTAAAGCGCAGAGAAGCCGTTAAACTTAATCACAGCGCTACTCACTTGATGCATGCGGCTCTTAAAACGGTATTGGGTACCCACGTTAATCAGAAGGGATCATTGGTCACAGAGGAGCGTTTACGTTTCGATTTTTCTCATTTTGAGGGGATGACTAAAGAGCAAATTAGCCAAGTTGAAGCCTTAGTCAACGAGCAAATAAGAGCTAATCATGCTTTGCAGACGAAGTTAATGAACTTGGACGAAGCAAAAGCCGCCGGCGCGATGGCTTTGTTCGGTGAAAAATACGACGACGATGTTCGTGTTGTCAGCATGGGTGAGTTTTCAATGGAACTGTGTGGTGGTACTCACGTGATGAGTACTGGAGACATTGGTTTGTTTAAAATCCTCTCTGAGAGTGGCATCGCCGCAGGTGTTCGACGTATAGAAGCTGTGACGGGGTCGGCAGCGCTGGAGCTGATACAGAAACAAGCGAATGAGTTGTCCGGTTTGGCTGCGATGTTAAAAACTGAACCTACTAGCCTTGTCTCACGTATCACTCAATTATTAGAACAAAACAAAAGTTTTGAGAAAGAACTGGCTAAGTTAAAACAGCAACTAGCAAGTTCTAAGGGCAGCGATTTACTGACCAATGTGGCAGATATTAATGGTGTAAAAGTACTCGTTGCTCACTTACATGAAGTAGAGTCAAAAGCCTTACGAGGTATGGTTGATGAATTCAAGAATCAATTAGGCTCTGCTGTTATTGTCTTGGGTGTGGCGGAGCAATCTAAAGTCAGCTTAATCGTTGGTGTAACGCAAGATCTAACGTCGAAAGTTAAAGCCGGTGAGTTGGTAAATTACATCGCGCAGCAAGTGGGTGGTAAAGGTGGCGGTCGTCCTGATATGGCACAAGCAGGCGGCAATCAACCTGAAAATCTTGCTAATGCAATCGAATCAGTTAAGCCTTGGTTAATAAAGGCGTTGTAAATTGTACGAGAATTATCAGTTAATTTTTGAGGTGACAACAAAAATATGGAGCAACTGAGTGCGGGATTTTCTGGTCGTTCAGAATTTTTCCGCTAGTGTTACCTAAGGACTATAAATTCTATTTAACGGAAAAGGAGCAAGAGAATGCTAATTTTAACTCGTCGTGTAGGTGAAACCTTGATGGTCGGTGATGATGTAACGGTCACCGTGCTAGGTGTGAAGGGAAATCAGGTAAGAATAGGTGTGAATGCACCTAAAGAAGTGTCTGTGCATCGTGAAGAGATTTACATGCGTATTCAAGCTGAAAAAAACGGTCAAGCAGCGAGCGGCGAACAATCGTCCTCTCATGATGATGATTGAGTATTTTTAAAGCACATAAAAAAAGCTGGTATCTACCGGCTTTTTTTATGTGTGAAATAGGCTTATTTTTAATGTGTTAGACAAAAATTACCCGCCTATTTGCCCATAAAAACAGCAAAGCATGGCTTATCGTTCAAAATGCAAGCAAGCAGTAAATAAGTTGAGAAAAATTGTTTGACTTACGTTTTAGGATCAGTAAACTTCGCGTCCTCATTTAGGAGAGACGGCAAGACAGCTTCTCACTCTTTCAACAAGAAAGAGTAAGCATAAAAGAGCTTTTAAGTTGTATCGTCAGAGTGTTTTTTTTACAAAACATTATGTTAGAATCTGAATGAGAAAAGTGTATATCGTGTTCCGGAGAGGTGGGTGAGTGGCTGAAACCAGTTCCCTGCTAAGGAACCATACCTATTACTGGTATCGAGGGTTCGAATCCCTCCCTCTCCGCCATTATATATACTTAGCTACGTTGTCAATGCGTGTGTAGCTCAGCTGGATAGAGTACCTGGCTACGAACCAGGCGGTCGGAGGTTCGAATCCTTCCACACGCGCCA
>NZ_JANQVQ010000229.1 GCF_030730205.1 Paraglaciecola sp. | reverse complement strand
GCAAGTGCCGCAACCACAGGAGAGGCCATGGAGGTGCCAGTTTCGCGGCCTTCACCGCCCTTTGCATGCGCGGTGTAAACCTTTACGCCTAGCGCTGCAAAATCGATATACTCACCTTGATTTGCCCAGCGATAGATGTGGTGTTGCCTGTCTATTGCAGTGACGGCAATAACCTGCTTATAGGCAGCGGGATACATGGGAGCCGCGGCTGGTCCTTCGTTACCTGCTGCTGCGACCACAACTGTTCCCGCTTCCACCAGCGTGTTAATTACTAAGGCCAGTACGTCATTGTGTGGGCCGGCTAAGCTCATATTAATGACTTTCACGCCTTTTTCTGCCAACCAATTCAACCCATCAACGATGTTTAACATGGTTGCGCCTTGGGCATAGTCAGATTGTTTATAAAACACCGCAGCGGAAAACAATGTTGCATTGGGCAACAGAGGAGAAAAGTACTGACCTTTACCCACAAAGGTTCCTGCTATAGCGGTTCCGTGGTTGACCGGCGCAACGTTGTTAAAATCGACAAGATAGCGACTGGTTATTTTGCTGTGAGCAAAGGCAGGGTGGTCTTGCTGAATTGCAGTATCAACCATGCCAATATTAAGTTCATCAAGGCACATCGGGCTGTGCTGAGGGTCGGCATCTTGCTCTAAAGTACGACTACCCTCATTTTGATTTTGAAATACGTGGTTGCGATCCAGGGTACGAGTTATATCTTGGGGTAATAAGGAGTTTAAAGCAGACTTTGAATCTAAGTGGCTAGGAACCGTAAACGTTACAAGGTGCAGATCAAGCGCAGGATAGGATTTTTGCTGCGAGATAAGTGCTCCGTATTTGAGTAAAATATTGATCGCATCTTTATCGCTGAGCATCACCCATTCACGTTCAATTGCTCGTGAACCATCCGCTAATTTGACTTCGTTAATCAATTGTCCAGTCACATCGGATAAGGCCAGTGTGTCGGGTAAAGTCATTAAAGGTGTGGTTATGGTTTCACTGACATCAAGTAGTTTACTGAGCTCAAATGGCTTCAATGGCAAAGCATCATCTACTTGATGGCCAATGGGTTTAATTGTGTTTGTAACGCCCTGGATGGGAGAGATGACTTGCTTAATGGGGAGCAACTCTGCGTTCACGTGAGCCGCAGTCAAACAAAGCAAAACTGCGCAGGTGAATTTATGTTTCATGTTAGCCTCACTTATTACTGATACTGTACCTTAAACATGAAAACGTTTGAACATAGAAAATATTTCCAACGTGTTGGAATAAAAATAAAGTTGCTTCGTCTTCATAGTAAAGAGGAGATAAAAATGAAAAATCAACTGACTACTTTATTGCCTATGTTACGGCGATTTGCCTTTTCGCTGACAGGCTCAGTGGCCGACGCAGATGACATAGTGCAAATCACGATTGAAAAAATATTAAGCCGTGGAATGCCAGAAGATGTCGAACTCAGCAAATGGGCCTTTAAAGTGTGCCGTAATGTGTGGATAGACGAATATCGGGCGCGAAAAGTGCGTTTGGCTGCAACTCAAAACCCTGAGTTGCAAGAAGAAGCCTGTACTGACAATGAAGAAAACATAGCGGCTAAAGAAACGCTGGCTCAGGTCAATATCGCGATGCAGACCCTGCCTAATGACCAACGCTCGATTTTGTCCTTAGTGGCAGTGCAAGGTTTATCGTATAAAGAAGTGGCTGAGACCTTGGACGTGCCAGTTGGTACTGTAATGAGTCGTTTATCTCGCGCTAGAACATCACTCTTAACCATAGTAAAAAGTCAACAAGGAGGACTCTTCGCATGATAATAAGCGATCAACAACTCTCTGCTTTTTTAGACTCAGAATTGCCTGAAGATGAAATGCAGCTTATCCGAGAACAACTATTAATTGACGATGAGCTTGCCACTCGCTTGGCTGATTTAGCACAAGTGGACGAATGGGTATCAGCTCATGCCTGCGAAATAGACCGCCATCCGGTACCAGAAAAAATAACTGCCTTGCTTCAAGACACGGCGGTGGAAAATAAAGTTGTATCGATGAGTGCGTGGGGGAAATTACAATCACGTGTTAGTCAACATGCAGCCCTAGCTGCAGGTATAGCGCTGTGTTTTGGTATCGGTATCGGCCAACTGAGTCAGTCGGATACCGCAGGATTAAGTGCAGAACTGAGCCCCGATATTGCTAAGGCATTATCGCGTTTAACCAGTGGTGAGCCGCTTGTTTTAGCGAATCAACAACGCCTTCAGCCCACTTTGAGTTTTAGGAATATGCAAGGGCAATATTGCCGACAATTCAGCTTGCAAAGTGATGGCATTCAAAGCGATAGCGTGGCCTGTCTGGGCAATGGTAGATGGCAGGTTAAA
>NZ_JANQVQ010000228.1 GCF_030730205.1 Paraglaciecola sp. | reverse complement strand
GTAGGCCAAAATGCGCTACTTAACGGTGATGGTGCTTTACATAATGTGCTGCTCGGCAACCTAGGCACTATTTCTGCGGATGCGGCTGGCTTAAGTATCAACCTTGCCAGTGGTTCAAGTAATAGTGGTGTGATAGAAGTCAGCTCGGGTGTGCTCGCGCTACAAGGTGACAGCTTGCAAAATGCCGGTGGTTTACTTGCCGCCAGAGCCAATAGCGAACTGCAACTACAAGGCATTACAGTGATAAACGGTGCCGTCAGTGTTGTAGGGAATGGCTCGGTTCTCAGTGGTTACGGTACTTTGGATAATATTGCATTGCAGGTATCCGAGGGTACGATTACCGCTAATGTGAATGGTCAGCGTTTAACCCTTGATCCTGGCGATGCTGCCCAGTTGATGCGCGCCACTTTGCGGGCCGAAAACGGCGGTATTTTATTGTTAACTCAAGGTGATTTTGATAACGGCGGTGGCACCTTAATTCAAGCCAGAGAAGGCTCGGTGGTTGAGATTAAAAATATCTCCATGAATGGTGGCCGATTAGAAACCCTAGGTGATGGCAAAATTATCGACTTAGGCTCAAGTGATTTTACTAACATGAGTTTTAACGCGAATACCGAAGTGGCCAACGGCGGTGAATTTAACTTACATGGCACTATCATCAATACCTCGTCACTCACCGCCTTAAACGGTGGCGAAATTGTCATGCATGATGCCAATCTTACGGCTTATACCTTAAAAACCATTACTCATCCTGATGGCAGTGTGACCTTTGAACCGGTAGCCAGTGATGGTCAGTTAAATATTGCTGCAGGCGGCACCTTTAAAGGTGAGGGTAGAGTGGATGAGCTCGCCATGGATAACCAGGGCACTATTCATGCCGATGGCAGCAAAGCATTAATCTTTGATTTGAAAGGCGATTTATTTACTAACAATGGCACGGTTGAAGTGACTGGCGCTGGTGGCATGCAAATCGACGACAATCAAGTGATGAATAATGGAAAAGTGGATGTCCAATCCACTTTGACCTTGGCCAACAACTTTGTGCAACAAGCCGGTGAACTGAAAGTTGATGGTGAGTTAGTGGCCAGTAACGTGACTATCGATAAAGGCACTTTAGCGGGTAGTGGCGTGGTGGATGCTGATGTCACCGTTAATGCAGACGGCAAATTAGGCCGTGGCAGTTTGATTTTAATGCAGGATCTGAATTTGTTAGGCACCCTAGAAATCGATATGACTCACTCTAGTCTGTATGACATGTTAGATGTACGTGGTGACGTAACTGTAGGCGCATCAACACAGTTTGAATTAATGTTTGCCTCTGATTACAACCCACTGGACGGATTTGACTTTGATTTCTCCTTTGTTAATAACTTTATCAATTTTGATTTATTAAGCATTACTAATTTTATTGTAACGGGTTTAATGGACGGTTTTGATTGGGCAGTGGTGTGGGATGATGCAAGCGGCGGATTTGCCGTAGATATATTCAACGACGACGCGTCGACACCCACTACAGACGTACCTGAGCCACACACCATCATGTTATTATTGTTTGGTATCGCCTTTTTGGTGTTGCGCCGTAAAGAGCCTAAGCCAGAACGTAGAGAAGATAGTGAGAAAAAATAGAGGTAAACAGTGCGAGCAAAAAACGGTCAGGTGACCGTTTTAACTTTAACGTATACGCTATGGCTAATAGCGCTTCACGCACGCGAAAATTGCGTTACCTGAGTGATTATCCCATTCTACTAACTTGCTGTAATCGTGTTGAAACACGCTTACCTCAAAGTAAGGCTTTAGTAAGCTTTGCAGCTCATTAAAATCGAGCGCTACCATTGAATGACGGTCTTGCCAGCTTCTTTGCTGTCCATCAGTGTTTTTATCAATACTCAACAACAAAGATTGTAGATTGCCTTGCCCCGGATAATGCCACGCAGAGCTAAACTTGAACTCGCTGCCTTCAAACTGAGCATAGTGTTGCTCTGATTTACAGTTATCGATTTGGGTTTTATCCACGCTGTTAAAACAAAACATACCACCGGGACTCAATGCCTCAAATACGCATTTAAAGCAGTCTTTAAGCATGCTGATATCTTGGCAGTAATGTAGCGAATACAAAAAACAGGTAATTAAATCGGCCTTTTCTTGCACCGCAAAATTTGCCATGTTGCCCTGGGTAAATGTGGCTTGTGGGCATCGTTGCTGCGCTATGTCTAACATCGGTTGGTTAAGATCTAAACCGCGGCATTGATAAGCATACTGAAGGAAATACTGAATATGCGGGCCAGTGCCACAGGCTAAATCAATATGCTGTAGACCTTGATTACCAAAGATATGATGCAAGCGACGGACACAATCACTTTGACTTTGATAGTCAATATCAGCGCACATCAGATCATAGTAGGCGGATAAATCAGTGTATAAGGCTGTGCTCATAACTGCTCGTTAGGTCTGTAAAATAAGGCCGCGGATTTTATAGTAAATTAAGGGGTTTGCGAAGGGGACCTCATACATTAAAAAGCCGGCAATACAGCCGGCTCTATTCATTTCTCGCTATTAGAAACGTTTTTTAACCGTTACACCAAAGGTTCTTGGCTCAGCCATATAGGCGTTCAATTTACCCTCTTGTAAAGGGGTGTTGAAGTTAGTGCGGTTAATATACTCTTCGTCTAATAGATTACGGGCCCAGACAATGACGTCCATATCATAATCAAGGAAGTTCATGAATAATCGAGCGTTAACTAAACTATAGCCATCTTGCACGGCATAAGGGTCGTTACTGCCATCTAAGATAATTTCGCTGGTGTAGGTATATTCACCTTGCACGTAGGCGTAAATACTATCTGACATCTCGATATCTTGTTTTAACGACAATACGGCATAGTTTTCTGGCTCGCCACCTGGCCTGTCACCTGAGCGATCACAGAAACGATTTGGATTGCCATCAGCGTCTGTACCACGACCGGGATCAGCAATTCCGGTGTGCCACGTGTAAGCCGTCCAACAGTTACCCGCTAAAAAGGTCTTGTATTTTGCTTTAACCAACGCATAACCCAAATTAACTTCTAGGCTGTCCGTAGGCAACCATGTTGCTTCTAACTCCAGACCTTTTATCTCGTAATCACCAGCGTTTTGTAAGTTAAAGCCATTACCCGTAAAAGTATTCGCTTGGAAGTCATTCACGGTGGTGTAATGAGTGGCTGCGTTAATGCGTAAATCTTGGTCTGGAAAATCCTTTTTCAAACCAATTTCAAATGCTTGAGAAGTTTCCGCATCAAACAATGGATTAAAACCGGTAGCAATCCTGTCTGTATTAGTCCCGCCTGACTTATAGCCTTCGCCGTACGAGGCATACCAAAGCGTATCGCTATCTGGTTGATAACTTAATTTGATGGTACCGGTAACCTGATCGTCTGAAAGGGTCTCATTAATATCTGCTCGAGGCCTAGTTGTATCACCTAGCAACAAGAACGCCCAGCCAGCCTGATCAAAGCCAGAAAAATTGGCTAGACTGGCTTGTCCTTCAGCGGTGGTTAAGTCAATTAAACCTGCTCCAATGCCACCTAAGGTCGTTAAGGCGCCAACTAAATTAACTGGTGTGTTGTTGGCTAAACCGTTAATGCCAGGGCCCACTTCGGTGAACACTGTCGACAAATCTTTGTCTTCGCTAGTGAAACGTAAACCGGCGGTCAGTGTTAATTCATCAGTAAATTTGTAATCAAATTGACCAAATAAGGCATAGCTTTTATGTTTTTGTTTTGCCACGTGATTAAAGCCAGTCCCTGCCGGTGCACCGGCAGCGCGCGGGGCGATTAAACCGTTAGCAGCTAAGTTATCAATACCCCCCAACAACGCACCAAAACTGCCAGGGCTGCCGGTTAATGCATCAACGTTTTGTCCCAACACTCCTAAGGCAAAACCATCAAAAATGTTGTCGGTGTAAAGGCTGTACTCTAAGTCTAAATCTTGCTCAAAATAGTAAGCACCTAGTATGTAATTTAGCTTGTCGCTTTTATAGTCAAGGCGTAATTCTTGTGAAAATGAACTCTGCTGAGAATCGTTTAATGTGCCAAATAAATCTGCGTCAGTGAAGTCGGTATCTAAATTATCGTATGACTCAAATTTACGGATTGCAGAGATAGATACTACGGTATAGTTTTCATCCAAATCCCAGTCTAATTGGGCCGATAAACCACGGTCTTTCATGCTGGATTCAGGTAAAAATGACACTGCGATTTCACGATCATAAAAGGCATCGCCACCAGCGAAAACGGTTCCACCAAGAGTGGGTAGTGCAGCGTCAGTACCAAACTTACCATCAATCTCTTTGGCGCTAAGGTTACTTAATTGAACGGGGGCACCACAGCAAATTTCATTGATTTCAGCATAATCGGCAATAACACGTAATGTTACGTCTTCGTTGGGTGTATAAAGTGCTTGTGCTCTGGCACCCCAGCGGTCACGATCATTAACAATATCGTTGCCAAATTCTTTATCACTAATTGTACCGTCTCGTTGGCTACCAAATGCAGTAACACGAAAGGCTAATACGTCTTCAATAGCTGAAATGGAAGTTGCACCAGAGAGATTCACCAAACCGTAATTGCCCACTGTGGCTTCTAAAAACGCATCGCCACCGCTATGACTAGGTAGCGCTGTGGTAACAAGTACAGCACCTGATGGGGTGTTTTTACCAAATAAGGTACCTTGCGGGCCGCGTAATACTTCAACTGCCGCTACGTCCACTAAGTTGTTAATTAAGGAGTTTTGACGAGCGCGATATACGCCATCAACGTACAAACCAACCGAGGATTCAAGACCAAAGTTTTGTGAAGAAGTACCGACACCACGAATAGAGAAACTTGAGTTAGTGGCACTTTGACTTTGAAAGGCACCTAAACCTGGCACATTCGTTTGTAAGTCATACATGTCTTTGATGACAGATTCAGCCATTTCGTCGCCAGTAAAGGCGGTGACCGAGACGGGGACTTCTTGTAAATTTTGCGCGCGTTTCTGCGCAGTAACCGTGATGGTTTCTAAGCCTTGTTTTTCAGGTTTAGTTGGCTGTTCCTGTTCCTGGGCATTCGCAACTGTCCCGCTAAAAGCGAGGCTAAGACCGATGAAAAGTGCTATGGGGGTGCGTTTGAAACGTGGTAAGTGGCTGTGGCTCATTTAAATTTCTCTCGTTACTAGTAAAAAAACAGACTAGTTTGGCTACGACTTTATTGGTTGTGTTCGGCAGAGCATCTTTGGTTTTTGGGCTTTTAACTGCTCTTACCTCTATTAAGCTAACAATGTTTTCACCTAAATGTAAATAAAACGTTTTTAAAATGTTATTCATGATGGGTATTTGTTTGGTGAATGTAGCCTAATTTTACATTATTGATGGTGTTAATTAGTTTTGAGAATGGAATCCTATTAAAATAATCAATTAAACTAATAGATGGTTTCTGCATACACTGACTGGCATTAAGAATTAAAGGAATATTCATGCCTGAACTGTTTTTAGTGCGTCATGGCCAAGCATCATTTGGTGCAAAGAATTACGATAAACTAAGCCCTCTGGGGCACCAGCAAAGCCTGTGGCTAGGGCAGTATTTTAACGAGCGTCAATGTCATTTTAGTCAGGTATTTACCGGCACTTTGGTCAGACATCAAGAAACGGCTGCGGGTATTTTGCAGGGTTTAGATGAGGCTCCTGAGCCAAAAAGTGATGCACGCTTTAACGAATTTGATTTTGCTACCATTGGCCAAGCTTATCTAAATCTTTATCCCGCTGAGACCCTAGCTCCCTCTGCTTCGCCATCTGAATTTTATCGCTTATTAAAAAAAGCCATGTTGGCTTGGTCACAAAATCAGTTAAATCCTGATGACGTCAGTGAAAGTTGGCAAGACTTTAAAACTAGAACATCAGGTGCTATTGAGTGCATAAAAAGCCACCAAGCAGAAGGACCCGTTCTCGCAGTAAGTTCAGGTGGTGCCATAGCAATGATGATGAGCGTGATCTTAGGATTAGACGCCGTGCAAGTGATTGAACTTAATATGCAAATACGCAACACCAGTTTTAGCCATCTTTATTTCAATCAACACAACATCCGTTTGAGTAGTTTTAACAACGTGCCGCATTTGGACACGCTTGAACGACTACCATCAATTACCTTTAGCTAGGTTATCCATCAACCCTCATTAATTGCTTACAGGAATTAACATGAATTTTGATTACTCTGAAAAAACGTCCGGTTTAATAAAAAGGTTAGAAACCTTTATGCAGGAGCATATTTATCCTGTTGAGCAAGCTTATATAGAGCAAGTGCATGCTAATGCGCAATCACCTGAAACTCGCTGGCAAACTCCTGCGATGATGGAGGATTTGAAGCAAAAAGCCAAAGCGGCAGGATTGTGGAATTTATTTTTGCCCCACGAATATTTGCCTTATGGCGCGGGTTTAACCAATCTAGAATATGCGCCCTTATGCGAATTAATGGGGCGCGCAATGTGGAGTTCTGAAGTCTTTAATTGCAGTGCACCTGACACAGGCAATATGGAAGTGTTAGCCAAGTACGGCTCTGATGAACATAAAAAGCAGTGGTTAGAGCCTTTATTGGCCGGTGAAATTCGCTCAGCGTTTGCGATGACTGAACCTGCAGTGGCGTCATCGGATGCGACCAATATTGAAACCTCAATTGTCAAAGAGGGCGATAACTATGTCATTAATGGTCGCAAGTGGTACACCAGTGGTGCGATGAACGACAATTGCAAAATTATGGTGGTGATGGGAAAAACGGATACCAGTGCGGCCCGCCATCAGCAACAGTCACAAATTTTGGTACCAATGAATACCCCCGGCGTGACGGTAGTCAGAGCAATGGCTGCCATGGGCCACTATGATGAGCCGGTTGGGCATGCCGAAGTATTGTTTGAAAACGTCAAAGTGCCTGCGGCTAATTTATTAGTAGGCGAGGGCGAAGGCTTCGCAATTGCCCAAGGCCGTTTAGGTCCTGGCCGTATTCACCACTGTATGCGTTTAATTGGCTGTGCCCAACGCGCCCTTGATTTAGCGTGTGAGCGTGTTGAGTCACGTATCGCCTTTGGTCAGCCATTGAGTAAGCAACAATCGATCCGTGAGCGCATTGCCCAAATGCATTGCGATATCGAGCAAGCTCGTTTATTGACCTTAAAAGCAGCTGATAAAATGGATCGCTATGGCAATAAAGTCAGCCGCGATATTATCGCTGCAATTAAAATTGTTGCGCCTAAAATGGCGTGCAATGTTATCGACCAAGCGATTCAGATGCATGGCGCTGCAGGCACCAGTCAGGACTTTATTCTAGCGGCCACCTATGCCTATGCTCGCACTATACGTATAGCAGATGGTCCTGATGAAGTGCATATGATGCAACTAGGGCGTAATCTTATTAAAGATGCCAACGCTTAAGAGGGAATGACATTGAGCGATTCAAATCAAGTTGATCAACTAGATGAGCAGGTATTAGCTGAGTATTTAACTCAGCATTTGCCTGACTTTAAAGGCCCCGTCAGCGCCACTAAATTTGCCGGTGGCCAGTCAAATCCAACCTTTAAATTACAAACCTCAGACCGGACTTACGTATTAAGACGCCAACCACCCGGTAAGTTACTCAAATCAGCCCATGCGGTTGATCGCGAGTACAAGGTGCTGGCTGCCTTACAACACGCTAACGTGCCAGTTGCAAAGGTATATCATTTATGTGAAGACCCCAGTGTGATTGGCAGTCTTTTTTACATAATGGAATATGTTGAAGGCCGCGTATTTTGGGATAGCTCGCTACCTGAGATCACGAGCAGTGATATTCGCGGGCAAATGTATCAGCAAATGGCAGAAGTACTCGTTGCTTTGCACAGTGTGGATATTGAAAAAGTAGGCCTTGGTGACTACGGCCGCCCGGGTAATTATTTTGAACGCCAGCTAAGCCGGTGGGGCCAGCAATACACATTATCAGAAACCCACGAAATTGCTGAAATGGACCAGCTCATTGCTTGGTTAAACGCTCACTTACCAGCAGATGATGGCAAGGTGTCGTTGGTTCATGGTGACTATCGCATGGACAATTTAATGTTTCATGTCAGTGAGCCTAAAATTGTTGCTGTACTTGACTGGGAATTGTCGACATTAGGGCATCCCTATGCTGATTTAGCTTACCAATGTATGCAATTACGCTTACCCGAAAATGTGGGGAAAGCCACAGGTTTAGGTGGCGTTGACCGTGCTCCTTTGGGGATCCCTACAGAACAAGAGTATGTTGCAACGTATTGTCGACTCATGGGGATTGACAACATTCCAAATTGGAACTTTTATCTGGCCTTTAGTTTTTTCCGCTTAGCGGCTATCGCCCAAGGCGTCGCTAAACGGGCGCAAGACGGCAACGCATCAAATAAAGAAGCGATGAAGGTTGGCGCAATAGTACAGCCTTTAGCTCAGTATGCCTTGCAATTGACTCAAGGCCGGTAACCCCACGAATTGATGGAGTAGTAAATGAAAGCGATTGTATGTAACGAATTTGCCCCTGTAGAAGCCCTTAAGTACCAAGATGTGCCTGATCCAGTGGTAAAAAAAGGAGAGGTCATTGTCGATGTTAAAGCCTGCGGGGTAAATTTCCCTGATGGTTTACTCGTACAAGGTTTATATCAAATGAAGCCGCCGACACCGTTTATTCCGGGCAATGAAGTGGCCGGCGTAATCAGTGAACTGGGTGAGGGCGTTAGCCACCTGAAAGTGGGTATGCGGGTCATCGCATTATGTATGTTAGGCGGTTACGCAGAAAAAGTGGCAGTACCGGTCACCCATGTTATGCCTATCCCTGATGCTATCCCTGATGATGAAGCTGCCGCTTTAGTGACTGCTCATGCTACAGCGCATCATGCCTTAAAACAACGAGCCCATATTAAGCCGGGAGAAACTTTATTGGTTACCGGAGCTGCCGGTGGTACGGGTTTAGCCGCAGTACAAATTGGTAAACTAATGGGGGCAACCGTTATTGCGGTATGTTCAACCCAAGAAAAACTTGATGTCGCTAAAGCAAACGGTGCAGATATCTTAATTAACTACACCGAAACTGACCTCAAAACGGCGATCAAAGAAGTAACTAATGGCAAAGGCGTTGATGTGGTCTATGAATGCGTTGGTGGTGATACCTTTCACGCTTGTTCACGTAGCATGGCGTGGAACGGCCGTTTGTTAGTGGTGGGCTTCGCTGGGGGAACCATTCCTGAATTCCCAGTTAATTTAAGTCTCGTTAAAGGCTATTCAGTGGTTGGCGTTTTCTGGGGCTCGTTTACCCAACATCAACCCAAAGATTTTGCCGCCAATATGCAAGAATTATTGACTTGGTATGTTGAAGGAAAGGTGAAAGTCATCGTTGATGAGGTACTCCCTTTGGCCAATGCAAAAGATGCCTTAAATAAAGTAATGGGCAGAGAAGTAAAAGGGAAAATGAGTTTGCGCCCTTAAGGTAATTTTTATACACTTCCCATAAAGTTAAAAACCAAAATTCTCGGGGCTTCGGGATGTCTTTATGGAAAATTTGTTAATGAGATTATTTTGCTTCTTGCTGATTTGTTTTTGGAGTCAGTCCTTATTAGCGAATGACCACGGCTGGGTTGATATTACTATTGATAATGGACATATCAAATTCCCTGTGGTTATTCAGGGTAATCAAGGACTGGCCATTTTGGACAGCGGAGCACAGCTTAATGCAATCAATGATAGCTTTGTTAACAAACACAAATTAAAGGTAAAGGTTGGTAGAAAAGTTACTGTAATGGGTATTTTCGGTAAAGAGTTGCGAGAAACGTATAACGATTTAAAGGTAGAGATGTTCAGTGCACCATTAAAGTTTGATGGTGTGGTCAGTGCTCCGCTCGGTCATCCAGACAATGCGATTTTACTGGGGGCGAATTTTATGAATAATTTCATCATTCAGACGGATTATGTGAATCAGAAAATTCGCTTTTTAGATCGAGAGTCAATAAATTTAAAGAAAGTAAAAAACTTAGAAATGATGGCACAAAAAGGCAGTGGACAACCCATTATTAAAATTCGCTTGAACAACGAAGATGATCTTTGGTTACTCCTTGATACGGGAAATAATGGTGGAGTTATGATAGAAAGGTCGGTTGCGATAGCCAATAATTGGTTAAATACTTATCCTGTGGTAATTACGAATAATCGAGGTGTGAACAGTCTAGGGTATAGCGAAACCTTTAATGTGCCTACCTTGGAGATAGGGCCATTTATCTTAGAAAATGTAATCGTCAGTGTGCCTGCAGAAGGTCAAAGCAGTAATTTGGCGTCACAGTACGAACAATCATCTAGTCGCTTAAAAGGGAAGCGAGTTCGAGGTATTCTTGGTTACGATGTACTTAAACATTTTGTGCTGACTATCGATTATGAAAAGGGCTATGGACACATCGCATTACCCAACTAAGTGTAAATAAAAACGGCCTCAAATGAGGCCGTTTTCTTAGGAGAAGGTGTTACGCTTCACCCACCATGTTGAATGGTTAAATCAGTAGCGA
>NZ_JANQVQ010000227.1 GCF_030730205.1 Paraglaciecola sp. | reverse complement strand
CCGCATTTCCTGTGTTCGATGTACTTTCATTTAATTGGCTTTGGCAAAATGGTGACGATACAAATTTTGAGCTGCCTTTCAACAATAAAAAAGTAAAGCCTGATGAACATATGAAATCGTTACTTTCTCGAGTAGCCGTTGCTCGTGTTGTTGAGTTTAGATGTCATGCGTCAAAAATGGATAATGCGGAACCCAAAATTGTGCACTTAGGCCCAGACGCCGCTCCTATTGCATACGGAAAACATGATCAAGCCTTTGGTGTTATACCTCCATTAACTTCAAGTGCATTTGTTTTACATAGAGTATGCCGTTCAGCTACCGAATATGTCGCGTTATTAACTCGACAAAGGCCAGGGGTTGAATTTCCATTTAAAAATAATCGATTTGGATTTAGTAAGGAATCAACTCATACATTGGCCATTGATTCTAAAAAATTGACAGACTATTGGGCGGCTTTAGCACTGTTTATTCAGGAATGTGGCTTAGCTGATATGATTCAACAAAGTCGACAACTTGTTTTGGAAAAAGCAGACCGTCTTCTTGATGTTAGGGCTGATATTGTGGCCGTACATTTAATAGCTTACTTAAATATATTAAAAGGTACGCCTCATCAAAATAGAGTACTGCGAGCTTTAGAAGCGTTTGGCGAAGTAATTATAAAAGACCAGTTCGCAAAAAATTACTTTGATGCAGCCATGCTTTTTGAGCGGCAAGGTGAAATTGAACATGCTTTTGGGTACTTACAGTTAGCGATGAAGTCGCGGCCAAACGGCCCTGTTATTCAAGAGCACTTCCAACGGCTAGAAAAATTAGTAAAAAAAAAAGATTAATTCCTCTCAGCAGTAAGCTCAAAATTCGTCGTTTTTGTATACATATTTTAAAAAGGATTCATCGTTTTGTTAAGCCCCATCAAGAAGCTTTTAAAGCGCGTAAAGACAAAGAATAATAATAGACATCGGGCGCGATTTTTAAGCAATATAGCAAAGGCCGACTTTGATTTTATGTCGGAGTTTGAACAATATTTAAGAGAGTCTAAATCTGATGTTACCCTTTCTCAAATTAGCTTTTCATCAAGTGAAAAGGCTTGGGCAACAGTTAAAGCTCCTCTGACCGAACTTTTTCCGGGTATCCAAGACTTTAATGAATCTGATTATTTTTTGCTTAACCGTGATATTGAGAAAGCTGTCGACAAGGAACAGTTTGCATCTGGATTTGAACATTACCTTAAATGTGGTTTGAGGGAGATATTTCTTGGACAGCGCCCCTTAAATATTAGCTTTAATCAAACGGTAAGCGACAAGTTCTTTGTCTTGGCTGAACCGTTGTTTGATAGTGACTTGTACATTCAAAGTGTTAATCGAACTCTAAACGATAAGCTTGATTACAAGAACGCTTGGCAGCACTTTCGAACAGTGGGGTGCCCTTTAGTGTTGTCTGGAGATCTGGAGCTTTATCCAAATGCTGGATTGTTTAATAGTTATGCTTATATAAATAGTTTTAGAGATGTAGCAGGTCCATTATTATTAGGAAGCTTTGCTACACCTTTCGAACACTTCTTTTTTCACGGTGCTAAAGAAATTGTTGCGGGCCGTCGTTTATATAGTAAGACCAGCAATGTGTATTTTTATGTGCGCCCTAAGTTTTCAAGCGAGATTCAGAGCGATCTAGAAAGTTTTACTTTTCAGCCTTTGATATCAGTTGTCATGCCCGTTTATAACGTTTCGCCCACTTGGCTAATGAAGGCCTACGAATCTTTGAAAGAGCAGTGGTACACAAATTGGGAGTTGTGTATATGTGATGATGGCAGTACAAATGAATCAACGATTGAATACTTAAAATCATTGCAAAATGAAAAGAATGTAAAAGTTCAGTTTAGCAAAAAAAATCAAAATATATCTTTAGCTTCGAATCTTGCTTTGGACTTGGCTGAAGGTGAATTTATTGCATTAATGGATAATGACGATGAATTGACGAAAGACGCACTTTACGAAGTTGTAAAAGCGTTACAATGTGAAGATTTCGATTTTATTTACTCTGATGAAGATAAATTAGAGTTGTCAGGTGAATTCACTGATGTGCATTTTAAACCTGATTTTTCCCCCGATATGTTTATGTGTCATAACTATTTGAGTCATTTAGGCGTTATTCGTCGTTCCTTAGTTGAAAAGGTTGGTGGGTGGAGACCAGGTTACGAAGGTGCGCAAGACTATGATCTCTATTTGAGAGTATTGGAGCTGACCAATAAAATAGCCCATATACCTAAAGTACTTTATCATTGGCGAAAGATACCTGGGTCGACTGCCGCTGAATTTTCTGAAAAAAATTACGCGCAAGAGGCGGGAAGGAAAGCGCTTGAAGACGCCCTTGAAAGACGAAATATCGATGGGATTGTTGTTAATGGAAATACTCCGGGCACATATCGAGTTAAATATTCGATTATAAATGAACCCAAAGTAAGCATTATTATTCCATTTTATAATAAGCCAGAGCTGCTAACTCAATGCCTAGACTCGATTATTAAGTACTCTAAAAAGTATAATAATTATGAGGTGATATGCGTTAACAATAATAGTGATGACGAAGCTATTGATGAGTTAATAACTTATTACACATCAAATTTTCATCGGATCCGTTTTGTAGAGTTTAACGAGCCATTCAATTATTCCAGAATCAATAATGAAGCAGTAAAGCACTACGCAACTGGTGATTATTTGTTGTTCATGAATAATGATATCGAATTAATTGATAATGAATGGCTTGTCGGTCTGCTAGAACATTGTCAGCGTAAAGAAGTAGGCGCAGTTGGTGCTAAGTTACTGTATCCGAATGATAAAATTCAACATGCCGGTTTAGTGTTAGCGCCTGAAACTGGACATGCAATTATTAACGTTTTTAAAAATCAAGATGCTGATTACCCGAGCTATTTTGCTAGGTTGCATAGTATTTGTAATTACGCGGCTGTCACCGCTGCTCTTATGATGGTAAGTCGAGCTGATTTTGATGCAGTTTCAGGGTTTGACGAAGAAAATTTAGCAATTGCTTATAATGACGTGGATTTTTGTTTAAAGCTGATGGATTTAGGAAAGAGCAATGTTTACAGTCCCTATGTCACTGCTTACCACCATGAATCGGCGTCGCGTGGTTTGGACGATAATTTTGAGAAATTGAATCGCCAACGCAAAGAGCTTTTCGCTATGCGGACTATGCGGAGAAAATATTTCACAAAAAATGATAAATACTATAGTCCAAATCTTAATCAGTTTTCTGAAGACTTTATGGTTAATAAGGCTAATTCAACTGATTATCAAAAAGTAAAACCGAGAGACTTTTACGAAAATATTTTATACGAAAAAAAATATCGTGAATTTTCAAAACCCACATTGACCATATTTTCTCATTACGACAAAGATAAGTTCATTGATCCTTATGTTGTTGAATATTTGAAACGTTTATCAAAGTTTACTGACATTGTTTTTGTTTCAACGGCTTGTGATTACTCAGAAAGTAATCTTGAAAAGATTAAAAACTATGTGAATTTCGTTTTGGTTAAAGAAAATGTTGGGTATGACTTTGGTGCTTGGCGAACTGGTCTGCTACGTTTTTACGATAGATTAGATGTTATTGAAAATCTAATTATATGTAACGATAGTGTTTATGGGCCGATGTCTAAGAGTTTTGATCCTATCGATGTACTTAAAAAGCGCAAATTAGATGCTATTGCTATCACTGATAGTTTTGAAATTCAATATCATTTGCAGAGTTACTTTATAGCAATGAATAAAAAAGTTATTACTTCAGACATGTTTAAGTCTTTTTGGTCTGATATGAAAATTTTTGAGGACAAAACCACACTGATTCTAAATCATGAGTTAGGATTCAGTCGGATGTTGTCTGAAATCGGCGCCTCATTAGGAGCCGTTGCTCCTGCTGAAAGGATTGGTTACGTCAATAATTCACACATTCAATGGGACAAGTGTCTTTTTGATTTTGACTCCAACTTTATCAAGATTGAATTGTTGAGGGACAACCCGTGTGAGGTAAATTTAGAAGGTTTTGAAAGTAAAATTTCTAAAACGTTTTCTTATCCAATCTCGTTGATTAATGACCATTTACAGCGATTTAAGTAAATAAAAAGATTGGAAAAATATGAATTTTAGTTGTATTTCTCGTTGGCTTAAAAATAATGATTAAGCGAGTTGTTGTTCATGTTGGGCCTCCGAAAACCGGAACGTCTGCGATACAAAAGTGGTTCAGTAAAAATAGAGATTTACTCTTAGAAAACGGCGTACTTTACCCTCAACATCAATTGGATCCTAATGGTGTTAGTTCCGGCAACCTTCATAATGTTTGTGATATTTCGGTAGAGGGGTCTGAGAAGACACCGCCTAAAGTCTTGATAAGTAAAACCAAAATTACCCATCTTTTAGAGTGTTTTAATCGCTCTGATGCGCATACTTTATTTCTTTCTTCAGAGTATTTTTTCCAACATTTAGAGGCGTTGAGCCTCCTAATACCTAATGTAGAATTTTTAGCTTACCTAAGAAATCCCATTGAAATACTTGAGTCCAATTATAATCAAGGAGTAAAACGAAATGGGTTCATTCATTCCCTCGACTCCAAAACATTTGATTGTTTCCCCCATGTCAGTCATTTGACAAGATTTAAGAAGGCATTCCCGGCAAGTACATTGACTGTGCGATATTTCGACTTAAGACTCAACGGGTCAAGCTCTTTAGTTGCCGATGTTCTTACAGTCTTAGGTTTAGATGTAAAGGCTGACCTAGGTGATGCTCTTGAGAGTGTCAACGCTTCTTATAATTTTGAGGCTTTAGAGTTAAAACGCTGGCTAAATAAGTTTTCTATAAAAGAATATCAAATTGAAATAGATTATATATTGCAGTCTTATGTAAATGGGACTGCGAAATTTTCACTTCTGCCACCAGATGAATACACTAAAATTGCAAGGAATTACGCAGAGATGGCGATACCAATTTGTGCTGATTTGGGCTTAAAAGACGGCGTTATGTTTTCTGATGCTATTTTAAATCAACAACAAGATCTCTATTGCGAGCAGGTATTGTCAAAGAAGCAATTTTCTTCAGTCGTTCATTATTTGAGACGTAAAATGAATATTAAATTTTATCCTTTCTTCAAGAGTTTACTTACCGAGGAAAGGCATAAAAGTGATTTATATTTGGATTGGTTCTTAGCATTTAAGCCAAATCCAGTTTACCGATTAATAATGTTGCTGAAAATAAAAATGAGTTATTTATCTAACAGCTCGAGCATGCTGAGAGGTAGGGTTTTATTAAAATTGTCTTCGAACAATTTAAAAGGATTAAAAGAATTTCGAACGGCGCTGGATGTTCCTCAGCATACACAAGATGCCGATATTTATAGGGAGTTAGGATTTTTAGCTGAAAGAAATGGTGAATACAAGATAGCTATATCCATGTTAGAAAAAGCATCAATTCTCAGACCAAATGGAAAGCTTATTCATTCGAGATTACGTAAGTTAAAATCACTTTATGTGAACGACGTAAGTGCGTCCAAGAAGAAGCAAAATAAGTAGGCTACTGTTCATATGATAAAGTTACGTCGTTTTTTAATGAGAATATTTAAACTATTCGTTGGGCTGTTCCCAAAGTGGTTTCGCAATATTTTAAAAAGAAATCCTAAGCTCACGTCTATGTATAGTAGAAATTTGCAAAAGTCAGGTTATTTCTATGGATTTCCTACAAGGCAAAAATTAGATGCGCTTTATTCTGAAAATATCAAGGAGCAAAATTTACGGTTACACACTTTGTCTGCTAAATCAGATATGTCCATTGAGGTTCTAGTCATTGTCCCTCCGGAATTATGTCAAAGACTTCTTGATACTTTGTTAAGTGTACCGATTGATGTGAAAGTCTATGTCATGTGTGTACCTGAAGACTTTATTGAAGTCCAAGAATTAGTGAAAGTATCTGGAAAAGCTAATGTTGACGTTTTGATTGAACATGATGAAAACTGCGTTTTTCAGCACTCAATATTAGCCATTTTTTCTGGCGATATGATACACCCTAATGCCTTGTCAATTTTTCAAAACTACCACGAAGAAGATGTTGATGTTAGTTATTGTGACAAAGATAGGCTAACGGATGGAAAAAGGAATACTCCTTGCTTTTTCCCTAATTGGGATCCTGATCTCCAATTAACAACTGGTTATGTCTCTTCTGGGGTCTGGATTAGGCGGCCTGACTCGATAATGAAATATTTAAATTGTAAGGTTGAGTCGGTTGCTTTGATGATGGCTCATTTTTATCTTAATGGCTCTAAATTTAAAATAGGCCATATCCCTTTCGTGTTGATTCATATGTCAGCGGTTTCAACGTTCAATTATAAATATTATGCTAAAGTTTTGAATGATTTTAATCCAGCTCAGTTAAAGTTAACTGCGCAGATGGACCACGAATATCTTCAACCTGTATGGCTTTTAAAATACGAACCGCTTGTTAGCTTGATAATACCAACGAAAGATGAATTGAAATTGGTAAAAACATGCATAAATTCAATATTGGCTTCGAAATATCAAAATTTTGAAATTTTACTTATTAATAACAATTCTACAGAGCAAAAAACACTGGATTATTTTGAACAAATAGGAACCCATAAAAAGATTCAAGTGCTTAGTTATTCAAAACCTTTTAACTATTCTGCGATCAACAATTTCGCCGTGTCACACGCAAAAGGTGATGTGATAGGGCTAATTAATAATGATATTGAAGTTATAGACAATAGTTGGCTTAATTATATGGTTAGCCATGTATGTAGAGAAGATGTTGGTTGTGTTGGCGCTAAGTTACTTTATCCTGATGATAGGGTACAACATGCTGGTGTCGTTATGGGGTATGGAGGTGGAGCTGGACATGCTCATAAATATTTCCCCCGATACCATTCAGGATATTTAAAGAGACTAGTAGCTACTAATAGCTATTCAGCGGTGACTGCGGCATGCTTATTGGTGAAGAAAACAGATTTTAATGCTGTTAATGGCCTTAATGAAGAACTTGCTGTGGCATTTAATGATGTAGATTTTTGCCTAAGAATCAAGGGTTTGGGGCGACGTAATTTATTATGTACTGAAGCCTTATTATATCATCATGAATCAGTAAGCCGTGGTCGAGAAGACACTAAAGATAAGATACTAAGGTTTGAGGGTGAGGTTGGGTTTATTAAGAAGGAATGGAAAAAAATCATAGAAGACGACCCCTGTTACAATCCAAATTTGACGTTGAAGCGAGAAAATTTTTCTATAAAAGAAAAGGATGAATAAAATAGTACTTATTATCTAAGGTTATTTATTAATTACTTTTTAAGTAAAATTGTTTTTTCATTTTATAGTGCTGTTAACTCATGACAGCAGTTTTGATGCTTATTGAGGCTTTTAATTGCAAAAAGATATTTATATTCATGTTGGCCCGCCCAAAACAGGCTCTTCTGCAATTCAATATTGGTTGCAGCAAAATAACCGTTTTTTAGCTAAAAATAACATATTTTATCCAATTCATAATACGTCAACCAATGGGGTTAGCTCTGGCAACTTACGTGTGATTTATGATGTATCAGCGGACGGTACATTGGTACTGAATATGAAAAAAATATGGAAATTATTAAACGATTTTGAAACAGGTCCTTATACAATTTTGTTGCTTTCATCAGAATTTTTTTCAAATAAACTACATGAACTTAAGGAATGTTTTAATTCACCGAAATTTATATTTTACATCCGTAACCCTGTTGAGGTTAGAGAATCAAACTATAACCAAGCTGTAAAGCGACATGGTCAGACCGATATCTTAAAACCATCAGATAGTACCCATCTACCCCATCTTGAAAAGCTTGCTATTTATTCTAGAGAATTCGGAAATAAAGATATTATAGTACGATTTTACGGGGAGGCTTTCTTTTTCAAAGGAAATTTGATCGCTGATTTTATGTCTGTTTTTAACCTAAATGTTCAAGTTAATAACGTCATTATAAATCAATCATATCAATTTGAAGCGATGGAGTTTAAGCGCTGGCTTAACCATTATTCTCTAGAAGGTATTCAGGCATCAGTAGATAATGCCTTACAAAGGTTCCAATCAGGCTCGAGTAATTATTCTCTGTTTAGACAATCGGACTATTTAAGGCAATGTGAAGTATTTATTGAAGTAATGAAGCCTTTACTTTTCCAATTGGGTGTCGAAAATAGCGAAGAATTTTATAACAATATGCTGTTAAAGCGCCTCCAAGAATTTAAAAAGCAAGAGTTAGACGAAGAGGCGTTTATATCGGTGTTAAAATTCCTAAGTAAAGAGTTATCCTTTAAATTTTATAAATTAACTGACTCTGTTTTAACTGCTAAAAATCATCCGAATCAAAATTTTGTTGATTTAATTTCTGCGACTGTTGCTGAACATGCAATCAGGATACGTATCATTAGAAGTTTGCAAAAGTTCGTTCCGGCTCGGCTTATCAAGTTTAGAAACTTGGTAACTATCGTAAATAGAGCTAAGTCTCTGTTGGTTACTTTTTATCGATTAATTCTTAAACAAGTTAGGCGCAATGTACCAATAAAAATTAAACTAGTTGCAGTAGCGAGAAACGAAGCTGCATATCTTTCTGAATGGATTTTTCATCATTTATATTTTGGATTTGATGAAATACATATTTATATTAATGGTACAACAGATAACACTTTAGAGATTATCGACCAATTAAAAAGTCTGAAAAAGGTTAAAATCCAAAACGGAGATTACTTTTACAAACAGAATGTCAAATCTCCTCAAAATGTTGTGTATAAACATGAGTTAGAAAAGAGTTACAGAGAAGGATTTTCTCATGTTATGTTTTTAGATATCGATGAATTTTGGATTTCTAAGAATTTTAATACTTCTATCACTGAATACGCGGAGAAAAATAACTTTGATGTTAATAGCTTTGAATGGTTAAACAAAACTAATGAGCATGCATTATTTTCACCCCCGATTCCTGTGGAATTAATAGGGGTAAAAACTAGCCAAATTAAATCGTTAATTAAAACGGGATTGAGTATTAAAGCTGTTAATCCACACTCAGTGTTGGTTGACAACGCATCATACCGATTGGCTGATGGTACTGCATTTAAACCTGAAAAGGGGAAGATTAGAGCGCCATTGGAGGAGTTAAATAAAAGTATCAAGGACTATTTTGTATTGCACAGGATGTATCGTAGCCAGATAGAATATGTTGCAATGCTAAGTACTCCAATTGCGATTAAAAGCGATACAAACTCACAAATTTTTAAAGATAACAGAAGTGGATATTGTACTGATGATTTTACTGATGTTGTGCGACTGCCCAAAGAAGAGCACGACGCTTACTGCAAGGAATATTGTAAATTTATAGAAGAGTACCAATTGCAACCTAGCATTCTAAAAGCTAGAAAGATGATTGAAGATAAATTTTTATTTACGATTGACTTAATCCAAAACGCACAGACGAAAGAAGCGACTTTGTTAAAACGCCTTCTCAAAAATGTTACGTTAGAAGCTGTTTTAAGGAGTTATGATAATTTTAAGAGTCGGCAAGGCCTTAAGGATTAATAGGTAAGAGTTTACTAAACCAGTCGTAAATAAACGAGGTGAAAATCGATGTTTAAAAACTTTGAAATGACATTTAGTCGTGTCTGTAACGAGTATGTTCAGGAGCAATATAAGCAAGCGTCGCTTATTGTGGAGTATGGTTCAGGTGGTTCAACACTCCTAGCAGCGAAATTAAATAAAAAAATTATTACAGTAGAATCATCAAATACTTGGTTATTAGAATTAGTTGGTGCCGCCGCACACCAAAAATTGAAAGGTACGATCATCCCGCTTTGGGTGGATGTAGGGCCTACAGGAGAGTGGGGTGCCCCGAAAGATGATACTAGACTGAGAAACTGGATTAATTATTCAAGAGCTCCTTGGCAATATTGCAATCAAAATAAGTTAGTGCCAGATTTAGTGCTTATTGACGGTCGTTTTCGCGTGGCATGCTTTTTAGCGGTATGTGCGTCGATTCAAAGAGAGACCATTATATTATTCGACGACTACGAAGAAAGACCCCATTACTTTTTGGCTGAAAAATTATTCAAAAAAATAGATGTTATCGACAAGAGAATGGCAGTATTTAAAATCAAACCGAATATGTTATCAAGCCAAGATTTACTTGAAAATATGCATTACTTTAACGACTTAAATTAATGCATATGACTTGTGGATCTGCGTTTAGCTAATATCATTTGGAATATTATCTGCTACAATGCCCGCCGTTTTGGTAACAGGCTGTTAAGCGTTTGCAAAGTCAATTTTCTTTATTCCAACCTTCTACAGACGGTTTAGAAATTAAAACCGTAGTTGCAATGGCAGTATACAGCCAAGACCGTTTGAGTTGGCTTTTGAATGCTGTTGAAAGTGTGCTTAATCAGTCCTATACAGACTTTGTCTTTGTCATCGTGATTGATGGTGATGTGAGTAATGCGATATTGGCTTTTTTGAAAGAGCTAAGTAGAAATGAAAGCAGAGTGATAGTAATCATTAGTGAGTCTA
>NZ_JANQVQ010000226.1 GCF_030730205.1 Paraglaciecola sp. | reverse complement strand
TTTTTTTTGCTTCTACACCCCATTTTCTGTTATCAATATTTAAGAAAACGTTTTTTTGTAAATTTTATTTATGAATTATGTTTTTAAGCAATGTGGCTCAATTGACGCTGTTTTAGCGTGAAGTACTGCAAGTAAATAAATACACAAAAAGAAGCGTAGTGTATTGAAAAAAATTGATAATATTTAGGTGTTTAGCTAGCTGAAAACGATTTACATGTTAAGCTTTAGCTACGTTAGTAAAATTAAGCGAATTATTTGTGGCAACTGTAGGTATTAAAGATATTGCAGCCCTTGCAAAAGTCTCTCCCGCAACCGTTTCTAGGGTACTTAGCTCGCCAGAGCTCGTATCAAAAAAAACCTTGAATAAGGTTAAAAAGATAGTAGATGAAATGGGCTATCGACCTAATCGCATTGGTGCCAGTTTGCGAACCCGTAAAAGCGGCAATATTGTGGCAATTATTCCTGATATTACTAATCCTGTGAATGCTGGGATTATACGGGCTATCGAGCAGGGCGCACAAAGTGCTGGTTATTCTATTTTGCTCGGTGATACCCAAGGTTTGATCGAGCGTGAACGCCACTACGCTGACCTCGTGAGCTCTGGACAAGCCGACGGAATTTTGCTTTTTGGTTCTCGCATGCCATTTAAGATTGATCCAAATTTGCCTTTGCTTGAGCAGATTCCGCCTATGGTCAACGCGAACGAAAGCATGAATAACGATGAAATTGTGCAAGTTGCAGTCGATAACGTTGCGGCGGCTAGTGCAGCGGTTAATTACCTAATCTCGCAAGGTCATCAACGGATTGCGGCAATAACTGGCCCTATAGATGTACCAAGTTCAAATGAACGTTTAGAAGGTTATATCCTTGCATTACAAAACGCTGGAATTGAGGTGGATAGTAACCTGCAAATTCGGGGTGATTATACGGTTGTATCTGGGGTGAGTAGTGCGGAGCAATTATTGTTACTACGTCAACGTCCTACCGCGATCTTTTGCTTCAATGATGAGATGGCAATTGGGGTAATGAAGTTATTAAAAAAACAAGGCTTTATGATCCCAGAAGATATCTCAGTGATGGGCTTTGACGACATTCATTATGCTGAGTTTGTCACGCCGGCGCTGACCACGGTGCACCAACCATTAAAGGAAATAGGCACGACGTGTATCAATTTATTGTTAGAGCAGTTGCGCGGTAATAAAGTCAAGCCGGGTAAACAGTTTTTGCCTTTTGAACTTAAGGTGAGAGCCAGTACAGGGCCCGCACCTCGTCCTTAATAGAGTCAAGCCGCCGGCAAACAGAGGCGTGATTGTGCCGGCGTTCTCAAGCAAGTGATGTGAGTTCAGCGATAATGTGATGACGGTTGGGATACCGTTTAAAATCAACTAAATTGCCCTCGATAGCATGATCATCAATCGTCAGCTTTATATGGCCTTTACTCAGCCCTAGCGGATTACGCAGCTCAATTTGATAGTGTGCACCGCGAAACTCACGGCTTATCGATACGGTTTTCCATGTAGGTAATATGCACGGGTCAATCAATAATCCATCGTAATCGGGCCTGATGCCCAGAATATATTGTGTGGCGGCGTAGTAGTTCCACGCTGCAGTTCCGGTTAACCACGAGTTTTTTGCCTCACCAGGGTGGGCTGAATCTTTACCTGCAATCATTTGGCTATATACATAAGGCTCAGTCTTGTGCAGGTTTTGCACGTCTTGCAAATAAGCGGGAGTTATTTTGCTGAAATATTCATAAGCTTTTTCACCTCGACCTAACATGGCCTCAGCAATCGTGATCCAAGGATTGTTATGGCAAAAAATACCGGCGTTTTCTTTATAACCGGGCGGATAAGAGCTGATTTCACCCAAATATTTGCTGTAACGACTAAACGCGGGTTGGTTTAGCATGATGCCATAATCGGTAACCAGATGTTGTTCGACTGCTTGCATAGCCTGAAGCGGTTTACCTTGCGCTAGGCCGATACCTGCCATGGCACAAAAGCCTTGTGACTCAATAAATATTTTGCCCTCAGTGCATTCGTGACTGCCAATTTTATTACCCAGCGCATCATAGGCACGCAGATACCATTGACCATCCCAACCATATTGCTCAACGCTAAGACGCATTTTCTCAACATGGCCTAAGCACTTGGCTGCCAGTTCGTCTTTACCGATGCGCTGACACAAATTAACAAACTCTTGGCCATAAAGCACAAATTGGCCAGCAATCATCACAGATTCTGCCACATCTGACGCGCCGCGCTGAGTGGTTTGGAAAGACTCATTAGGATCTTCGGAAAAACAATTGAGATTAAGGCAGTCATTCCAATCTGCACGACCGATAAGTGGTAATCCGTGCGGGCCCAGATTGTTGATCACATGATTAAAAGCGCGTTCTAGATGATCAAAATGGTTATGGGTGGCAAGGGCTTGGCCGTCATAAATTACTAATTCATCCAGAATACTAAAGTCGCCAGTTTCCTTAATATAATTAGCCGTTGATAGCACCATCCACATCGGATCATCGTTAAAGTTACCGCCGATATTGGCATTACCTTTTTTGGTTAAGGGTTGGTACTGGTGGTAGGCAGAGCCATCTGCTTTTTGCGTGGCAGATAAATCTAAAATACGTTCTTTGACCTTTTCAGGTACCATGTGTGCAAAGCCTATAGTGTCTTGATTTGAATCCCTAAAGCCCATGCCTCGACCAATGCCAGACTCATAAAAAGACGCGCTGCGTGACAAGTTAAACGTCACCATGTTTTGGTACTGGTTCCAAATATTTAACGAGCGATTAAAGCGTTCATCTGGTGAATTGACCGTCATTTTATTGAGTAGTGTGTGCCAATAATCGGCCAGTTTTTTTAATTCACTGGCGACTTTTTCTGGACTATCAAATTGTTGTTGTAATTGCTGTGCAGGTGCTTTGTTAATGATATTTGGCGCTTGCCATTTATGCGCCGACTCGACCTCACAATAGCCTAAAACAAAAATCAGCGTTTTACTTTCCCCTGCCGCAAGTTCACACTTTATATGGTGTGAGGCAATGGGTGACCAACCTCTTGCGATGGAGTTTTGCATCTCGGCCTTTTCGACAGCTATTGGGCGTTCAAAGCCGCGATAGGGCCCTAAAAACGTTTCTCGATCAGTCTCAAAGCCTGCAATCGGCTGATTGACCGAATAAAAGGCATAATGATCTCTGCGTTCACGGTATTCAGTTTTGTGATAAATCGTACTGCCTTCAACTTCCACTTCACCGGTTGACAGATTACGTTGAAAATTAGTTCCGTCGTCTTCGGCATTCCATAAACACCATTCGATAAAAGAAAACAAGTCGATATTTTTGCCGCTATCACTTTGATTCGTAAGGGTCAAACTGTGGACTTCAGCTTTGGTATTAAGGGGGATAAACGTGGTCAACTCAGTAGCAATGTCATTTTTACGTGCGTAAAAACGGCTGTATCCCATGCCGTGATGACAGCGATATTCATCAAGCTCTGTATGCATGGGGCGGCCAGAGACCGACCATTGCTGTCCATCACAATTAATATAAAAATAACGTCCACCGTTGTCTATCGGCACACTGTTATAACGATAACGGGTTAGGCGACGAAACTTAGGGTCTCGATAAAAGCAGTAACCACCGGCAGTATTTGATATCAAGCCATAAAAACCATCATTGCCAAGGTAGTTGATCCAAGGTGTGGGGGTAAATGGACTGGTTATCACATATTCGAGATGTTGATCATCGAAATAGCCAAAGTGTTGTTCGTTACTTTTATCTTGATTAAGCATTATTTGTAGTCTCTTGTGGAAGCTTGTCGTACCAATTGCGTTTTAATATCCAAGCACAAATGATGAATATGCTGAGTGTCCATAGGCTTGACCAGCCTTCTTTAATCACCGCAAAAATAGGTAAGGCAACCAAACACGTTTGCGCGACTACCCCTATGACGATATTGAACATGTCTCGCTTAAAATCCCCGTTTGCGGCAAAGTTAGGATCGTCTAACTTAACTGCTAGACGAATGGGCCCCCAAAATCCCCAAGGGTTTACGTTTTTATAAAAGCGTTTTAATAAGGCTTCATCCTCTGGCGGGGTCAGTAAACTGACCCCAATACAGACGGCGCCAGTTATCAGCAGGATCAGTGGGAAGGCATATAGCGCAACCATTTCTCGTGGGACACTAAAGGCAGAGTCGGGAATAAAAGCAATCACAATAAAGCACACTAAACCGGCCAGCATGCTAGTAAAATAGCCATAGCCATTTAACCGCCACCAATGCCACTTCAGAACATTCGCAATAGCATAACCAGCCCAAAGACCAGACACTAAAAGTTGCAATATACTATTGATGCTTTCGATATACAGACCAATCACGGTGCTGAGTACCACTACTAGAATCGACACAAGGTAACTGGTATGAATCAACGTTTTGGTATTGGCTTTAGGGTTAATGTAACGCTTGTAAACATCGTTGACTAAATAAGCAGGTACCGCGTTAACAGTTGATGCAAAAGTAGACATAAAAGCGGCGATTAGGCCGGCTAAAACTAAGCCCATAATACCTACAGGGGCAAATTCTAAAATCGCACTCGGTAAAATGTTTTCGAAGTCTAATTGCCCACCTGACATCAAATCTAGTTTTTGGTAGTAAACCACTGCCAAAACCGTAAAACCTGCAATCATAAAGTAGCGGATCGGCATCAAAATAATCGACACAAAACCGCTCATTAGTGCGCCTTCACGGGGGGATTTAGTGGCAAGGATTTTTTGCATATCGTAGTTAGGCATTGGACCTGCGGCACTTTTAAAAATACCGTTAAATAAGGTCATCATCACAAAAATACTAAAGAGCGAGAAACCGTCAGACAGAATTTTGTCATTTACTTCTGCGAAAATGCCTTGCCAATCTAAATTTAAGTTCCAACCAAAGAAGGGATCCATCCAGCCAGCGGGTACGGCTGCTTGAAGGGTTTCTGGTGACACTTGTATCATGGCAACCACACCAATAAACAAGGCAGAGAAGGTCATGATGGAAAACTGCAAAACGTCGGCCCATACTATGCTCATCATGCCACCTAAAATGACGTATAGCGTGGCGATAGACGTAAAAACGATGCCATAGAAATGGGGTACATAGGCCGCTGAAATCGTAAAGGGGAGGTAGGGTGAGACGTTTTCCCACGGAATAAAAATTTCAATGAATTTACCAATACCGACGAAACCATAGGCTAGAAAGCCAAGTGCACCAATTACCGCAAAGGCAATCACCACCATGTGAGATAATTTGCCACTGCGGCCATCACCAAAGCGCGTTCGCATCCATTCCGCGCCAGTCAGAACGTTAGACCGACGTAACCACATCGAAAGATAGACGGCCAGAAATACTTGGTTAAAAACCGGCCATAACCAAGGGATCCATATACTCTTCATGCCGTACACAAAACACAAGGTCACCAACCACATTGTGCCTGAGATATCGAACATGCCTGAGGCATTAGACAAACCCAACAAGTACCACGGCAGCTTTTTACCGCCGACAAAATAGTCGTCCATACTTTGGGCTGCACGTTTTTTTAAATAAAAACCAATGCCTATAATTGCCGCTAAATAAGCCACAATAATAATAAGGTCAACTAAGGCTATCTTCATTTGTTCTTTCCAAGATTGTTAGATACGTAGTCATTACTCAAGGTGTGAATGCTGGCCAATTGCGCAAGGAATTCTTACTCCAGTTGCTCGCGGGCACTATCATAGTCGGTAATGACTTCATAACAACACTGACAAATTTTCTGCAGTAAAATAAAGTATTTTGAAAACGTTTTCAATTTTAATTGTAATTATTTTGTAAATTATCAGTGGTGATTTAGAATTTTTAGTAAAGTATCACTGTTTTTTATCGAGCGCTATTTTCGTTGAGCATCAAAATAACTCTCTTTTGTCTCTTTAAGTTTCTGATTTATTTGGTTTAAATTTTTTCTTAATCTTTTTACAATAATAGGACGAGTTGTTGATGTTCTTTATTATCAAAGAGAGAGGATTTACTCCCTAACAAGAATACAAATCAGTAAACAGGAAACGTTTTCATTTTAATGAGGCTTGAATAAGTGGGCTGTGAAGCGATAGTGGAACATCGGTTTTTGTCGCAGAAACGTGAAGCGCAAGCTAAAGAAAAAAGGTCGCAGTAACACTGCGACCTTCAAGCTAAAAGTAACGAGGATAGTTAGAAGGTGTAACGTGCACCTAATTGATAACGGGCGCCTAAATCATATAAATCCCATACTTGACGTTCTGAACGGCCATGACTTCGACTGTTTTCTTCGCTTAAGTTCAGACCTTCAAATGACACCGAAAGCTGCTCGTTAACTTGATAACTAATTGTAAAATCTAGCTGAGCGTAAGCCTCAACGTAACGGGGGTTTCTTGAGCCTCCACGAGAGGTTTCTGCCAAATATTCATCACGCCAGTTGTAAGCAAGGCGAGTTTGAATATTGTCATTTTCATACATCAGTACGATGTTAGCAGTGTCACTTAAGCCCGTTAAAGCAAATTGTGATACTGCTGGGCTGCCTGTATCGTCAAAACCGATATCACCGTTGACGGTAGTGTAGTTGGCTGCGATGCCAAAACCTGTGTCGGCAAAGAAGTGTTGAGCGGCTAACTCAAAACCGTAAATTTGTGCTTCTTTGTTGTTTACTGGCTTACTGGTTAAAAACACCATTTCTGGATCATCTGCATTGGGGACGACGTCGTAATCAGCAGCTATTTGCTCACCGAAGGTAATGCCTGGCTCATAGTCAGCAATTCCACCTGGAAAATCTTGCGGGTTATCGATGATCACGGTCATTACAAATAAAGAGGTTTCATCTACTGCATAACCTGCTGCTTCAAGTGCAGCCGCTGCTGCTTGGGCTCGAGGGCCTGCGGTTACATCTCTTAAACCAAAATGAGGCTCTTCAACTTGCTCGGTACCAATAAAGTTTTTAACCCGTTTTTCGTAAAAGCCCAGTGATACATAGCTGGTATCAGCAAAATAGTATTCAACTGATAAATCAAAGTTACTTGATTGCAAAGGCACGAGAGCAGGATTAGAAGCCGTAGCGACTGCAGAGCCACCGGTCGAGGCAGGCCCATTAGTGCTGATACCGGTTACGGCTGTTCTGAGCTGATCATAGTTAGCTCTTGCAATGGTTTGACTAAAAGAAGCTCTGGCTTTTAATTCATCAGTGATTGAAATATCAAAATCTAAACTCGGTAACAAATGATCGTAAGAAGTACCGCCTTTGATGGCTGTAATATTATCAGACAAGCGATAGAAATAATCGTTGTTGTCTAACCACTCTATTTGACTGACTTGTAATGAGAACGAGGTAGAGTCAACATCGGTTGTTTCATAGCGAACACCTGCTAAAAAATTAGTTGGCATATCACCAAGTTCACCTTTTAAAGACACTTGCAAATAAAGGGCGGTAGTATCTTCTTTTACCCGATGGTTTTCACTAAAGTTAGGGTTATAGCTATAATCATGACCGTATTCCTGCGCGGCCCAATCAGCAAGCTCAACCACATTCGAGGTCCAGCCAAATTGGTTTGAACCCGATGTATCATAGTCATCAAATTCTGCCATGATGTTGTAGGGCTGCAATAAACCTTCAGGTACATCCATCGGGTTAGACACGCCCCAATCGCCTAAGGGCATATAGTTTTCTGAATACTTTTGATTGGTTTCCATGGTTCTGGTTTCGACACCAAAATCAAAGCGACCATCATCAAACTCTAGACTTCCGTCTAATTTAAATTGTTTGATATCAGTGGTTTGTGAGTTCCAAAAAGAGCGCATTATTTGACTCCCAATGTCACCAACATCATCTACACCATTGCCATTACCCTTGATACTGTCATTGTTTACTTGGGTTAAAATGGGTAAGTCGCCCTCAAAATTGTAGGTGTTGTACAAACCAATCGGCGTTGCTGTCGCAACGGTTAAGGTCCCCCCCCATTTGCCGCCATCAGGTAAACTTTCCATTGAAGAGTCATGTGCATCTAAGCTAAAAGACAGGTTATCTGTTGCTTGATATTCGAGATTAATACCCAACGACTTTAGCTCATTTGACTGTTTGTAAAGGGTCGCATCGCTGTTGTGATCTTTCGTGCCCCCTACTGCCTCTGATATTACCACCGCGGTCGCTACCGCTTGGTTTGTGTCGAAGGTGACATTGTCAGTGGTGCGGGTAAACCATGAATTTTTAGAGTGTTTTTCTTGGGTTATATCGTTTTTAGCATAGGTGTAATCTACCGTGGCTGTGATGTTATCGCTAGGTGCCCATTGCAGGGTCAACTGAGCATTGTCGCGAGTACGCTGGGTGTCCCAAGTGTTATAAGAGACGTTATTGGGCATGCCAAACAATTGACCTTCAGCTGGTGCATTTGTCACTGTACCCGTATCACTCATGGCGATAGCACCTTCCTCTCCTAATGGGATCCAAGGGCTCACACGCCAGTCGTTCATGAGTAAACCCGTTGAACCGCTATCACGTTGTTGGTGACTTACTGTCAAGCCCACACCCCAAGTGGATTCATCATTGGTGAAGCTGAATATACCGGATACCTCGGGCGTGACATCGTTGCCCGTGCGGTTAGTAGTATCAACAATCCCTTTGCCACCAACACTGGCTTGAAAGCCTTCTTTGTCTAGGGGTTTTGCCGTTAAAATATTGATGGTGGCGCCAATGCCGCCAGTGGCAATATTGGCTTTACTGGTTTTATACACTTCAACAGCGCGAACACTTTCTGAGGCTAAATTGGCAAAATCGAATGCACGGCCTGTTCCTTGAAAACCACCATCGCCATCACCGAAGGCACTCGCCGCTGGCATCATTCGGCCATTTAGGGTGATCATGTTTTTGTCTGCGCCGAAACCTCTGACAGTAACTTGTGATCCTTCACCATTGCTGCGGCTGATAGACACACCAGTAATACGTTGTAGAGATTCTGCAAGGTTTGTGTCAGGAAATTTACCAATGTCCTCGGCGGAAATGGCATCGACCACACCCGAAGACTCGCGTTTGGTAAACATTGATTCTTGCATACTTGAACGCATACCACGGACTTGGATTACTTCGGTATCTTCTGTGCTTACTTCTTGTGCCAAGGCAGGCATAACAGTCCCTGTACCAAGTAATAATGCGATGCTTTGCGTAAGCAATGATTTGCTAAAACGGTTTGGTTTTTTCATATAAATGTGTCCCTGTTATTTTGTTTTACAGTTGATAAAACGAAGCAAATGGCATCTTAGAGCTGATGGGGGATGAAGCTATTTTTACCTTTCCCACTTCGTCAGCGAAAAAAACAGCCCATATAAAAGCTCACGATTTATTTGCGTCTACCTCAAGACGAATGGCAGTTACATTTCCACAACATTAATTTCACATTTTCTAAGTTTATTTTTTAAGTGAGTCAGAAAGACGTTTTACGGGATGCTATTGAAAAGCAAGTGGGGGAGAGGGGATTTAAAAAGAATGCTAACTCGGGCTCAGCTTACAGAAAAGCTTCCACGGAAGATGAATCAAATACAATCGATAAAGCTACTGATCGTTAATCTGCCATCGAGTAAATTAAGCGGCGGCTTAAAATCGCTAGGAATAGCACCAGAGTGTAAGGTGTTTCGACGATATACAATTATTCGATTATAGATTCCGCGTTGTTGCTCAATGCACGTAAAAAGAGGGGTGTCACCATTAATATAACCGTCTTTCATTTTTGGCATGTTGGGGCCATCGTTCTCATTTTCTAAGGAGCTAAAATAGGCTGTTTTTCTGCTCTCATCGATGCTTTCAAAGCCTGTTTTACGATGACGATAAAAAGATGTACCGCCTTGCTCGCCATGAAATAAATAATGTACGGCGGCAAGACCGTGTTTATTCAGAGAATCAAAGTGAGGAATACGTTGTAACAACTTAAGTTGAGTGGGCGGGGTGGTAACAACCGAATAATGACAAACCGACAAACTAAGTATCTCACTGGGTAGTTGAAAAACATCCACCAATGTGGGTGTCAAACAAGCAAGTAAGCACTGTTGATAGGCGAGGGGAGCTTCGGCTCTGTGGCCTGGATAATAGGGCGAGTTTTGGCTAAAGTCCCGAAAACCCGCCTCCTGAATCAAGGCCTCAGGCTCAGCTATAAAATTGTCTACTACCAATAATGGTAAGGCCTCATCACCAATAGTATGTTTGGTGATGATCATATTGTCGCTCGGTGTAAGTTGTTGCATCACTTAGTTGCTCGCTTTGCAATAGCGTTCAATAAAGTCCTGATGCATAGGCAATGATTCAGCAACGCTTTTCATGCCGGTACGCATAGAGTTCAAAAATTGATTGAGCTCGTTATCAGACATGGTTTTTACAATATGGTGATAAGAGTCAGGAATAAGTCCTTGGCCTAACATCACTTGAGTCCAAGAGTCGACTCTGAATAATTCGTTGGGTTCTTGGTAGGTGTAAGCATTACGCTTAAACAGCTCAATACGATGTTTAAGTGAGTCAGGTACTTCCATGTTTTTGCAATAACGCCAAAATGCACTGTCTTCTCGCTGAGTGACTTTGTAATGCAAAATAATAAAGTCGCGAATTTTCTCTAACTCTTCACTGGTTTCTCGATTGTATTCTTCCACTAGGACAGGGTTGATGCCTTCATATGGAAATAATTTCATCAAGCGTATGATGCCCATCATAACTAAATGAATTGAAGTAGACTCAAGAGGCTCGACAAATCCACTGGCAAGCCCTAAAGCAATACAGTTTTTGTTCCAATGTTTGCGGCGCTTTCCGGTTCTAAATTTTATTTGCAAAGGCTCTGTTAAGGTTTGTCCTTCAATATTGTCAAGTAGGCGCAGGCGTGCAGCATCATCAGATAGATACTTGCTACAATAAACAATGCCATTACCCACGCGATGTTGCAGTGGTATACGCCATTGCCATCCACTGTCATGGGCGATGGCTCTGGTATAGGGCGGCGCGGGACTAACAGAAGCTGTTTGGACGGCCAACGCACTGTCGCACGGTAACCAGTGTGACCAATCTTCATAACCCGTGTTGAGGGTTTGTTCAATTAACAGGCCTCTAAAACCGCTGCAGTCAATAAATAGATCTCCTTCGATCAAGGCGCCACTATCTAATTGCAAGCCGGTGATAAATCCACTGCCGTTAGTCGCTTGATTGACTTGGACTATTTTACCTTCAACTCGTTTAACTTGGCGTGCTTCGCTAAATTCTCTTAAAAACGAGGCATAACGACTGGCCTCAAGATGGTAGGCAAAATTAATTTTTGATTTGTCGGAGGTCGCAAAACGGCCCATTTTAGCTGCTTGCAATTCAATACAATAATCACCGTACTCTGCATCGTGACCCTGTTGTTTACCATGCAGCCAAAAATGCACGAATTCAGCTAAATAACTGCTTTTGCCGGTTACCCCAAATGAATGGATATATTTCTGGTCGATATTCCCCCAGTTTTCAAATGAGATCCCTAATTTGAATGTCGAGGAGGTTGCGCGCATAAAGTCTTGTTCGTTAATACCTAATAACTTATGGAATGTGCGCATTGGCGGGATCGTGGCTTCGCCCACGCCTATCGTGCTAATTTGATCAGACTCAATCAAGGTAATGTCTACAGTGCCGGCAAGCTGTTTTGCCATAGCAGCAGCGGCAATCCAACCTGCGGTGCCGCCTCCTGCAATAATCACTCGTTTTTTTTGTGCTTGATTCAAGCTTAACTCCTGAAATATTTTGCTTATCGATTTAACTGGTTAAGCAGTTGTGCTCTTAAACGCCGGGCTGTTAATGGCTCAATCTTACCCAACACGCCTTGGGCAGCTTCGGGCAAATGACTGGCTGCATGATTGGCATCGGCAAAAATGTAATAATCAAAAATTGCTTTCCAAGCCTTTTTTTCATGGGCAGGGCAATCTCTAATACTCAGTAGTGCATGGGTAAGTGCATCGTTGGCTTGTCCGCGGTAAATGGGGCTGGTATTCCACCAATAATTAACGAGCACGTTAAAGGTGCTGAGTGCTTCGACTTGATGCCACCACATACTTGGTAGAAATAGGGCGTCGCCAGGTTCAAGCTCGGCAATTTGGCCCACTTCGATGGCCTCGGCAAACCGCGGGTATTTGTCAAAATCGGGCCGGTTAAAATCCACCATGCTGATCACTTGGCCACCGGGTGTGGGCTCAAGTGGGCCAGGGTACAAGTTATTAATTTGCTCAGGTGGAAATAAGGTGAAGCGGCGTTTTCCGGCCACGCAACACGCAATGTTACTTTGTGCATCAAAATGGCAGGAAACTAAGGTTTTATTACCAATCCAGATACTAGCGATTAAATCAGCGTCTTTTGCACTTAAAGATAAAAACGCGTCTTCATGAAAGTCGAGGGTGTTTTCTGCTTTTAAGCTAGGAAAATGCCAATCAATGCGCTTAGAAGCCACGTATAATGAAGTGGGCTTATCTTGTGTTTTATTCATTAAAATGGCGTCTAACATCTCATCGAGTTGAGATTTCTTATTAGAAAAATTTAACTGAGTTACCGATTCATCATAGGCAAAGCGGCCGTTAATCTCTGGCTCGCCCACATAAACCCCCGTAGGTTTGCCATTGTAATGGGATTTCAAATACGCTATTACGGTCTCATCAGACTCAAGGCCTTTTTTCACTAAAGGCCAGTGTGTGACTAACCCTTTTAAAATAACAGGTTCAGTTCGACAGGTGAGTTCAGCCTTTATCTGGTTGACATCGTGGGCATCAATAACTGGGGTCATTCGTGTGATAGTGTTCATTGGTCTCGATTACAAATAATAGTGTGCAAAACTTAAGGTTAAATTCATTTATTATTTTTGATGGCTATCAATTTTTTAACATTGTTAAGTGAGCTCGCAATAAAAAAAGCGGCCTTGAGATAGGAACTTTGGTTTAAAGCCTGCAATTGCTCGCCACTCAATGCAGCCAATTTTTCTGTGCTAATCGTATAATTACCATGCAGTTTATGCTGTTCACCGTTATTGAGGGTTATGTCTAGCTCAACAGGCTCAATCAAATCCATTTCAGTAAAGGCCGTAAGCATATTCTCAGTCTCTGTCATGCCATGGTAAATCGTCAGCAGTAAGGAATTAATGTGCTCTAGGTAAGGGCTGTTACCACCGTGCTCAAGAAATACCGGGATCCCCGCTTCTTTGTCAATTTTGGGGCTTTGCATATCAACGTGTACCACTGGTGCTTGATCTGATCCACCTCGATTAGATTGATCTTGAAAGCCAATCAAAAAGGGCCCCTTGGCCATCACCGCCGGGATAACTTCAGCCTGCCAAGTATGATTTGCTGAGTTCAAAAATAAATTTTCATCTTTATTAAACCCGAGCATGGCAACCAATTGAAAGCGATGAGTGGCCGGATCTTTTCTAAAAAATAAGGGATAAACTCGTTGCATGGCTTCTAATTCTGTCGAGAACGTCAGCGCAGTGTTCACATTATCGCCAAATTCTGCTTTAAATAATGGGCTGACTTTTAAGTCGTGATGGCTCACGTTATCAAGTAGTACATGTTGCGCCATGGTTGTTATCATTCCTTAACTATTTTTTGCTCGCTGTTATGCATTTTTAGCACTTCAAGCACAGAGAAGCTTAAATTAAAACGGATAAAAAAGCCGCTGACGTCAGCGGCTTCTACTATTTTTAACACATTGTTAAATTAGAGTTAAACACTAATTTTTAAAAGGTGTAACGGGCACCAACTTGATAACGCGCGCCTAAATCATACAAATCCCAGATTTGACGCTCTGAACGTGCATGGCTGCGGCTGTCTTCACCCGTTAAGTTCAAACCTTCGAATGATACCGTTAACTGCTCGCTTACTTCGTAGCTTACGTTGAAGTCAATTTGTGAATAGGCCTCAACAAAACGTGGGTTTCTTGAACTACCACGTGATGTTTCAGCGAGGTACTCATCACGCCAGTTATAAGCTAAACGTGCTTGGATACCATCTTTTTCATACATCAATACGACGTTGGCGGTATCACTTAAACCGGTTAACGCAAACTGTGACACACTTGGGCTACCCGTCACGTCAAAACCAATATCCCCATTTACGGTGGTGTAGTTAGCCGCTAAACCAAACCCTGTATCACCAAAGAAATGTTGGCCTGCAATTTCAAAACCATAAATATTTGCGTCTTTATTGTTCACCGGTTTGCTGGTTAAGAACAAGGTCTGTGGATCAGTAGAGTTAGGAATGACATCGTAATCAGCTGCGATTTGCTCACCAAAAGAAATGCCAGGTACATAGTCAGCTGCGCCACCCGGGAAAGCATCTGGGTTATCAATAATAACCGTCATAACAAAAAGAGATGTTTCGTCAACAGCGTAACCGCCTTCAACTAAAGCGTCTCTGGCTGCTAAGGCACGAGGACCATTAGTGACATCGCGTAAATCAAAGTGATTTTCGTCTACTTGCTCTGTGCCAATAAAGTTTTTAACTCGCTTATCGTAAAAACCTATAGATACGTAGCTAGTATCATCAAAGTAATACTCAGCCGAGAGGTCGAAGTTACTAGAGTGCAAAGGTACCAACAGTGGGTTAGAGGCATTCCCTGTGGGTGAACCACCGGTTAACGTGGGTCCATTCGTACCAAGGCCTGTTACCGCTGTTCTAAGCTGGTCGTAATTAGCGCGAGCAATAGTTTGGCTAAATGACGCACGGGCTTTTAATTCGTCAGTTAGCGTAATATCAAAATCTAAACTAGGAAGAAGATGATCATAACTGTTTTTCGCCGCTAAAGCTGTCGCTTCGGTAGAACGAGTGGTGTTAAAGTCGTTGTTATCCAACCAGTTGATGGCGGTTGGAACCAAAACAAACGAAGTGGATTTAGAATCAGTGGTTTCATAGCGCACACCGGCTAAAAAGTTCACTGGCATGCCACCGAGTTCAGATTGCAGCGCGACCTGTACATAAATGGCACTGGTGTCTTCTTCAACTTTGTGGTTCTCACTGAAATTAGGGTTGTAGCTGTAATCGTGACCGTATTCTTGTGCAGCCCAATCAGCTAAAGCATAGATATCGCCCGCTGTTTTTGCACGCCAGCCGAATTGATCAGAGCCAGAAGTGTCATAATCTTCGAACTCGGCCATGATATTAAATTCTTCAAGCAATCCGTCTGGTACATCACGCGGATTACTGACGCCCCAATCACCTAAGGCCATGTAGTTTTCAGACCAGTGCTGGTTCATCTCAGAGGAGCGAGTTTCGACACCAAAGTCAAAACGACCTTCATCAAACTCAATGCTGCCGTCTAGTTTGATCTGGGTAATATCATTTGCTTGCGAGGAGTAATAGCTGCGCATAACTTGGCTACCCACATCGCCAACATCAGCAACACCGTTATTGTTTCCTTTTTCAGAGTCATTGATAATCAAATCAATGCCAGGCAATTTGGTGCTAAAATCGAGTGTTTGATAGAAACCAATTGGGGTTGCGGTCGCCATTTGTAAGCTACTACCACCGAAAGCCGCGTCAGGATTACTCTCCATAGACGAGTCGTGGGCATCCAATACTAATTTGAAGCTATCGTTAACATGATACTCAAGATTAATACCCAAAGATTTTAGGGTGTTGGTTTGCTCGTTGATTTGAGCATCGCTGTTGTTATCTTTCGTACCGATGCGCACTGGGTTGCCATTGGCGTCGAGTACTGGTTCACCGTTGGCATCAGTTTTGATACCACTGACATCTTCAGAAATTAGAATAGCCGTAGCAACCGACTGGTCAGTGTCAAAAACAACCTTGTCAGAGGTCCTGTTGAACCACATGTTTTTAGAATTGACAGTGTTTGCAATATTGTTTTTGGCGTAGGTGTAGTCAACAGTAGCAGTAAAGTCTTCGCTAGGCGCAAATTGCAGCGTCAGTTGAGCGTTGTCACGCACCCGTTGAGTATCAATAATGTTGTATGAAGCATTATTTGGCATCGCAAATAACTGACCTGCAGCAGGCGCATTGGTTACCGTAGCGGTATCCGTTAATGCAATAGCGCCAGGCTGTCCAATAGGAATCCATTCACTCACACGCCAGTCGTTTTCTAAAAACGCGGTGGAGCCACTGTCACGTTCTTGATGGCTAACCGTCAGGCCAACGCCCCACGTCGCATCGTCATTGGCATAACTGATGATACCAGATATTTCAGGGGTAATGTCTGAGCCAGTGCGGTTAGTCGTGTCACTGACTGCTTTTGCCCCAATACTTGCTTTAAAGCCTTCACCTTGAGAGAGGGGTTTGGCGGTAATGACGTTGATCGTTGCACCTATACCACCTGTGGCAATGTTAGCCTTACTGGTTTTGTATACTTCAACTGCGCGAATACTTTCAGAGGCTAAGTTGGCAAAATCAAAGGCCCTTGACGTCCCTTGGTTGCCAGCAAAAGCACTGGCCGCTGGCATTGTACGACCATTGAGGGTAATCATGTTTTTGTCAGCACCAAAACCGCGCACCGTGACTTGTGAGCCTTCGCCATTTTCACGGCTGATTGAAACACCCGTTATACGTTGTAAAGATTCTGCAAGGTTAGTATCAGGGAATTTACCGATATCTTCTGCTGAAATAGCATCAACTACCCCAGCTGATTCACGCTTAACGCTCATTGATTCTTGCATACTTGAGCGTAATCCACGTACTTGAATTACCTCTGTATCATCAGAGATGGGCGCTTCTTGTGCCAAAAGAGGCGTCATCACTGACGCACCGAGCATTAAACTGATGCTTTTGGCAAGTAGCGTTTTATTAAATTTATTATTTGAGTTCATAGTGTAGTGGCCTTTTGTGTTCCTGTTTATTGAATCAAAATAGAATCGCTTACAAAATAGTTCGTCAGTCCAATGAATATGTTTCTGTAAACGTTTTCATAAAATAAGGTTATGTTAAGGAAGTGTCAATAGAAGTTTGTGCTTAAAATTAACAAAGTGTTAACGTTTTTTGTTTGACAGGCTGTTTTCTGACTCATCATATTATTCTGCTGTGTCACCAGTAAAACAGTGAAATTAAGTAAATTGATGTGCTGAAGTTAGCTGAAATTTGTTGGAATAACAGAGCATTAGAAAAAATCTGTTAACTAAAATTAAAAAACATAACTAAAAACGTTTTCATGGTTTAGCACACAGGAAAAATAAGTGCTTTTTACCTTGTTTAATGAACTAGGTTTATTGCCACTCGTAAAAATTGAATATAGGGCAGGAGTTTATTTAATTTACCTAATGTTCAGATATAAGTTGCTGGTAAGGTATTGGTTTGTAATACATAGTAGGGCGAAGGGTAAAGGTATTTATTAGGCTTTAGCCGTGAATACAACTATGGTTGAATTTGATTTTACAATGATACGAGGTGAATGAGTGGAAGATTCGTTTGAAGCCCTATTTAGAACTGACTATATGCCTCATGGCCACTGCTATTGGTGGTCTCCTGAAATTCTCTGGCTGAATGTCATTTCTGATGTATTTATTGCCTTAGCGTATTTTTCAATTCCTATCGCTATTTATTATTTTGTTAAAAAGCGTCCAGGTCTTGAATTTAAAGGAATTTTCATACTTTTTTCCTTATTTATTTTGTGTTGTGGAATTACCCATTTAATTAGTATCGTGGTGATATGGCACGGCACTTACGGCATTCACGGATTGGCAAAAGCCCTCACTGCAATTATTTCCTGTTTTACTGCATATGCTGTCTATAAGTCGATACCAAAATTCCTGAAGATCCCCTCACCGAATGAATTGGTTGAAGCCCTTGAACAAGTTGGGAACGAAAAGCTCGCTCGTTTGCAACTCGAAAATCAAAAACAACAAGATGTGTTACTGCGCGAATCGACTGAAAATGCCCACATTGGTATTTTGGTAGTAGATAATAACGGTCTTATTTTGGTGGCAAACAGTGCGGTTTGCCAAATCTTTGAGTATGAAAAACAGGAGTTAGAAGGGCAAAACGTGAGTGTGTTGGTTGCGTCAGAAATGGCGCCAATTCACCCAAACCTGATTAAGAGCTTTTTTCAAAACCCTGAAATTAATAAAAACATGGCTTCTGGCCGGCGGGTTTATGGGGTAACTAAACTAGGGAAAAAAATTCCGATCGAAATCGTATTGCGCCATCGAGTACAGGATCGAGGACCAGTAGTGTATGCCAGTATTACCGATATTTCTGAGCGGTTAGCAGCGCAGGCAGCGCTGGAAAAAAGTGAAAAGATTACGCGGGATATTATCGATAGCTTACCCATTGGTTTACACATGTTTGAGCTGGAAAACGATGAATTTATCCTTAAAGGCTATAATCCTGCTGCTGACAAAATCTTGGGGATGGATAACAGTATTTTTATTGGAAAAACGTTAACTGAAGCGTTTCCTGATGTAGCCAATTCAGACATCGAAGCACGTTACCGAACCATACTCGAAACGGGAGAAGCCCAAGTCAATGATGTAATTAACTATGCTGATGATCAAGTAACAGGTACCTTTTTAAATCACACTTTCAAAAGCGGTCCCAATACCCTCATTGTGTTGTTTCAAGATGTCACCCAACAGAAAAAAGCCGAAAGGGATGTGATTGAAAAGGAGAATTTTATACGCCGAGCTTTTGATTCATCATTAACCGGGGTTTACGTTTTTGACCATCATAGTCACAGCACGACCTTTATCAATGAAAGTTATACCCGATTGACTGGCTTTACCTTAGATGAAATCAATGAGATGTCAGCTGAAGAATTTATGACACTTATTCATCCTTCTGATCATGAACAATTTATCGAATTTATGTGGCGTATTCCCAATAATATCGACGGTAATGATAGTTTGACCTTAGAGTATCGTTTTAAACACAAACAAGGGCATTGGGTCTGGTGTTTAGCGCAGAACACGGTATTTGAGCGAACTACTTCAGGCGAGGTTAGTCTTGTAATGGGCAGTTTTTTAGATATTAGCCCGATGAAGTTGATGCAACAAAATCTTATTGCACTTAAAGAGACCGCTGAAAAAGCCAACACCATTAAAAGTGAGTTTTTGGCAAATATGAGTCATGAAATTAGAACCCCAATGAATGCTATTTTGGGTTTGACATATTTGGTTATGGAGATGCCACTAGGAGAAAAACAGCATCAATATCTCTCAAAAGTAGTGACCTCCTCTAAATCCCTTCTCAACATTCTGAATGACATTCTTGACTATTCAAAAATGGAAGCAGGCAAGTTGATCATAGTGGATGACGTGTTTGATTTAACGGAGGTGGTGGATAACGTCGCTGGCTTATTTTCGTTATTAGCAGAAGAAAAGCATATTGAACTCTCTGTTGATATGTCTCCTACACAATCTCGTTATTTTATCGGTGATCAACTGCGTATTACCCAAATTTTAAACAACATAGTTGGTAATGCCGTTAAATTTACCGAAAAAGGGAAAGTTCACATTGCTATTTGGCAAGAGGCTACTGCGAGTGTTGATCAGCAACAAGAAACTTACAATCTTATATTTGAAGTGTCAGATACAGGGATTGGTATGTCGTCTGAACAGCTGACAAATCTGTTTGCGTCTTTCACCCAAGCTGATTCTTCGATAAGTCGAAACTATGGGGGAACAGGGCTCGGGTTGGCTATCAGCAAAGGGCTTGCGAAGGCGATGGGAGGAGAAATAGTCGTGCACAGTGAATTGGGCCGAGGCACAGTATTCACCTTCTCAATTACCCTACCTATAGCCGATAGCACATTAGCAGTTGATTCTAGTCATAAGCCCATGGACGCTGATTTTAATAAAACAACCAGTGAACTTAACTTAAAAGACAGGGATATTTTATTAGTTGAGGACAATGTCACCAATCAGTTGGTGGCGGTTGATATACTCACTGGTTTTGGCGCGCAGGTTTTTGTTGCTAACAATGGTAAACAAGCGCTTGAAATGACTCAGCAACAACAATTTGATTTAATTTTGATGGATTTACAGATGCCTGTAATGGACGGCTTTGCTGCCACACAAGCTATTCGACTACAGGATAAATTAACGCCCATATTGGCGATGTCGGCTGCCGTGATGAAAGCAGATATTACCCGAGTTGCCGAGTCTGGTATGAACGATCACATCGCCAAACCGATAGATGTAAATAGTCTTAAGATGACGATAAATAAGTGGTTAAAAAAATCAGCAGACAGCATTGAAATTAATGACAAAAATGTCGCTGATGCAAGGCAAGATAAGAGAAAGGCAGAGAACGATGCAAAAGAGTTGCGGCTCATTTCTGCGCTTCAGGCGGCAGGTTTTGACACGCAACAAAGCCTGCATTTACTAGCGGGCAACAAGCGTTTGTATCTTAAATTTTTAAAAAGTTTCTATTTTGATCATCATCAAACTCCGCTGAAGCTCGAGCACTTAGAGGCGCAACAAGATCTTCGTCAAATTGGTTTGCTGTTGCATACCATTAAGGGCTTAGCGGCCAGTGCAGGTGCGCTGGAATTAATGCACGAGGCGAAAGAGTTAGAGCAAAGTCTGCAAGTACAACAAAGCATCGAATTGACTACATTGATTCAGCTTCTTAACCAAGTGTTAGACAATTTGAAACATACCATTGTTGATGAAGAATTTAGTGAAAAAGAGCGAGTCTTGACTCAGAGCGAGCAAGCTGAATTTACTTTAGGTTCTTTAAAAGCGTTGCTCAGTATAGGAAAAATTTTGTCGCAGGATACGCTGCAGGGTTTTAAATTTGTGCTGCGTAAACAGTTAACTACGGCCCAATTTAACACTTTGTTCAGCGCCATTGAGCAACTTAATTACAATGCGGCACTGGCGGTTTTGCATGAGCACGAACACAGTATGAACAATCAAACGTAACCAGTAGGCGTTAGCGCTACTGTCAGTAAGTCACACAATTAATAAAGCGTGTGTGACTTACCAATTCGTTTAATCGAGCTTAGTGCTTTGCCGCAAAGCTAAAGCCCATCAGCCAAGCCACGTTTTTAATTTTTCTGAGTCATCGATACTTAAGTACACAGTATCTAGCGGGGCAGGGCGAGTGATTAAGCTAAATTGAAGAAAACGTTTATCACGCAACAAAGACAAAGTACTGGGCTTTTGGGGCACTAAGCGGTCAATTAAGGTGCTTAAGTTGCTGCCGCTGACCTGCCACGAATCAACAGCAATAATCGTGTCACCCACTACTACGCCAGCCTCATATGCACTCGAGTGCTCTACAACTTGAGTAATTTCAACGCCAAGCTCTTTGATTTTATACGCCGCACCAAAGTCATGTTTGATGCCCTTTGTACTGGGCATTCCACCTTTGTCGTTGTTATCCACTCGGGTACGGTAATGCAATCCGACGCCAAATTCAGCCAATAGTGATTCAACCGGAAGTTCATCAGTACCATAAACCGCCTTAGCTAAGAATTCACTGAGATTTAAGCCGAGTTGCTTGGCTAAAATATCATGGATGACGTGTTCTGGTGTGGGAGTTCCACAGCGACCAAATTGTTCCCATAATACGTGCATGACGTTGTCTAAAGAGTACTGATGTTTTGACTTTAGCCGTATCAGTAAGTCAAGGCACATGGCAAGCACGGCCCCTTTATTGTAATAGCTGACAATATGGTTAATGGCACTTTCATCTTGTTTATAAAACTTAGTCCATGCATCAAAGCTTGACGCGGCCACTGATTGTTTAAGTCGTCCTTTGTTACGTTGTAATCGAGTGAGGTTTTGCCCCACAACAAGTAGATAGTCTTCTACGGGTATGACCTTGCTACGCTGCAACAATAAATCATCGTAGTAACTTGTTATTCCCTCATAAATCCATAGTTGTTTGGAATAAACCTCAGTTGCAAGTCCGCCTTCGACTAGTTCACTAGGGCGGATCCGTTTGACATGCCATGTATGAAAAAACTCATGGCTACATAGGCTTAAAAAACTTCGATACGCTTCAGTGGGTACAGAAGGTTCAGTCTCGTCAGCAAGATCGTTACGGGCAAACATCAAGGCTGTTGATGCTCGGTGCTCTAAACCGCCAAAAGCCGCATCGGTTAGCAGGGTAATAAATAAATATTGTTGAATCGGGGCAGGTTTCCCAAACAAGGTGAGGTGTTGTTGGCATATATGGCTCAAATCAGCGGTAATTCGTGCCATATCGCTTTGATGACCGCCAGCAAAAACCAATGAAAAATCAACCCCATCAACAGAAAATAACTGACTGTCAAACTTACCAATTAATACTGGATGGTCGATAAGCTCTGCATAGTCGTCAGCGTAATAACTTGATTTTTCAAGGCCGTTACTAGTGAGTTTAGCGATTTCATTCGAGGTCAGTAGGCGCAAGGTGGTGGCGATGTTGGTGCTATCCAGTTCAGGATAATCGCAGTGTTCAAGAGTGACTGAGCATGCTTGGGAAGTGTGCCCCTCGACTTGCAAAAATACATTAGAACCATTAAAAAAAGCGTATTGGTCATTGATGTAGGCGCCTCTAACAGATAAATCGTAAGCGTAAATTTGATAACTTACAATAATCGCCCCATCACTTGGAGGGAGTTGCCAAGTTTGCTTATCAATTTTATTTACCGCTACTTTTTCGCCATTTGCAGTGCGGGCAACAAGTGTGATTATGTGCTTGGCAAAATCCCTGATCATGTAACTTCCCGGGATCCACGCGGGTAGAGTTAATTTGTGGCCTTTTTTGCTAGGGGGTTGGAGGGTCAGGTCGACATCAATTAAATGCCCTGCGACGGACGACACTCTGAGGTCGTAATGAATAGAAAATGGGGGAGTAGTCAAAAGAATGTTTCCTTTACAGGTCAATTTATTCATACATGATCAAGGTTATTGTGCCGGGATTCAAGTCTCGTTCTGATTCTTATGTTGTTGTTGTGCAAAACTTTAATTACCATCAAGTTATCTCTGCACATAATAAAAATAAGGATCGCATGAAGCATGTCTAATTTGCACGAACAGGTGGGTTTGAGTAATGAAGATTTACGCAAAATACGCTCTATGCGTCCTGGTACGCCAATTGATTTACAAATTACCTCTGCAAGCACCACTAAGCGAGTAAGAAGCGAATTTGTCGGAATGGATGGCACCCGCTGTGTCATTATTCGTTTTCCAGATGAAAGCAAATGGGGGAGTTTACGAGACTTTATTTATACCGATAATAGCCTTGTGGTGCGATACATCTTAGAGGATGAGACAGGCGAAATCATTGCTTTTAAAGTAAGAGTAACACTTATATTAAGTAAGCCAAGCCACCTTATCTTTACAACGTTTCCCTTGTCAATTCAAAGCCACGATTTACGCTCTGAGCCGCGGGCACAAACCAGAATGGCAGTAACGCTAATTGATACCCAGCACAACGCTGAGCTTTGTGTTTGTATCGTCCGCGATATTTCCTTGAAGGGGTGTCGGATTAGTATTGAGCGTTCAGTTAAATCCCGGCCAAGCATAAAACAAAATGTTGAGATGCAATTTAAAGATGCAAACGGGAATGCGTTTTTACTTAAAGGTTCAGTGATGAACGCAAAGTCAGACGAGGTATGGTTTTACTACGGTTTGAAATTTGACACCCCAGAAGAAGAAGTGGCTCAACTACTACAAAAATTGATGTTAAGTACAGATTAAAGGCCTGCTTGATTTAATTAAGATGATGTAGCTATTGCTGCTTTGAGTTTGCCTTGTTAAATTAAAGTTAATAATAAAAAAAGAGGTGACTATGCGTCAAATTGAATTTCTCTTAAATGAGTATGGTGAAAGCCATAAAAACAAAACGAATATTCTCATTCATGCCATTGCTGTACCCGCCATTTACTTTGTGACCTTAGGTTTATTGTGGTCGCTCCCAGTACCGGTATTTTTAGCGCATTTTGACGTGACTTGGGCCCACGTTTTTGTTATCCCCGCGCTATATTATTATTTCAAGTTATCCGGGCCAATTGGTGCAGCAATGACCTTGCTATCCATTCTCTCGTTTTATGGCATAAAATTGCTTGAAACCCTGTCTACACCAGTGTGGCAGATTTGTTTAGGTATTTTTGTCGTTATGTGGATTTTACAGTTTGTGGGTCATCACATCGAAGGTAAAAAACCCAGTTTTCTTAAAGATCTGCAATTTTTACTTGTTGGCCCTGCGTGGTGGTGGGGACACTGGTTAAAACGATTGAATATCAATTATTAGCTAAGCTTCTCAAATCTGCGACCAAACCCATCTAATCTCAGACCAAGAGTCAGTATGCTTGGTCTTCTTTTTGTATAATTCAATCAAATAGTTCATTTCTGAAGGTAAGCTGTGTATCAGTGGGAAAAATGGGTAGATAGTCGAGAGCGCTTATTCTGGACCTTGCAAACCGCAGGATGGTGCGGTTTTGCCATTGTTTATTACATCGGGTCGTTTTTAGCTGAGATGCGCAGCATATGGCTGTTTATTATTATACTCAATGCCTATGCGGGCTGGTTACTCACCATACCTTTGCGTTACCTATATCGTTGGGCCATGACCTTAAAGCCAATAAAAATGGTCACTATCGTCACTGTTAGTATGTATGTTGTTGCTTTAGCTTGGGCGGTGGTTAAAAACTTTAACAATTGGACTATCTACAAAAAAGGGTTTCAACCTGATGAGTGGTATATGTATTTTTATAATACCGTTGATGCTCTGATTGTGATGGGATGCTGGACTGGTGCCTACTTTGGCATTAAGAGCTACCAAATGTTACTCAAAGAAAAACAAAATGTACTTAAAGCGTCATCTATGGCCCATCAAGCTCATATTAAAATGTTACGTTATCAGCTCAACCCTCATTTTTTGTTCAATACCCTGAACGCAATCTCGACCTTAATTTTAATGAAAGACAATCAAACGGCCGGTGCTATGGTGTCGCGCTTAAGTGATTTTTTGCGTTATTCTTTAGACAAAGACCCCATCAAACGGGTGCCTCTGAAACAGGAGATCCAAGCACTTGAATTGTACTTAGAAATTGAAAAAGTCCGTTTTGAAGACCGATTACAAGTCAATTGGGATATACAAAACAAAGCCAGTGCGGCCTTGGTACCCAGTTTGATATTGCAACCGCTGATAGAAAACTCCATCAAATATGCGATTTCAAAACTTCAAGAAGGGGGGCAAATCAGTATTTCAGCTAGCACCTTTGGCAGTGATTTAATCTTGGAGGTCATCGATAATGGTCCTATTTGCAATATGCAAGAGGGGGAGCTATTCAGAACTAATGGCGTTGGTTTAACCAATATACGAGAAAGGCTGCAGTCTTTGTATGCAGATCACTTTTCCTTTGTGATTGCACAAAATAATCCAAGTGGTGTAAAAGTCACTATCCGTATTCCCCATGAATTAAGTGAGCCTTCTTTTGAAAATTAGTGCGTTAATTGTGGATGACGAGCCATTGGCTCGTAAAGGTTTGAGTCTGCGCCTAGCAGAGTTTGATAATGTTGAAGTAGTGGGTGAATGTAAAAATGGCGTAGAAGCGCTCAGCGTTATTCCGCAGTTGCGTCCTGATTTAGTATTTTTAGACATTCAAATGCCAGGTTTAAATGGCTTCCAAGTGATTAACCAGTTACAAGCCTTAGGTCAAGGGATGCCGCTAATTATATTTGTGACTGCGTTTGATTCATATGCGATCAAAGCTTTTGATGTGCACGCGCTTGATTACATACTAAAACCGGTAGACAGTCAGCGTTTAGCCTCTGCTATAGAGAAAGTTGCGACATATATTGGACTGAAAAGTGAAGGTGATCACACGCAAAAATTAGTGCGTTTAGTGGCAGATTTTACCGGGGATGATTGTGAAGATATTTTGCGAAAATTAGCTAATGGTGAATCGATTGAGCAGCATAGCTACCCAGATGTGTTAGCGATAAAAGATGGCTCAGAGATTACCCGCGTAAATATTAGTGATATTCAATGGATTGATGCCGCGGGTGATTATATGTGCGTACACTCTACTGGGCAAACACACATCATGCGTAAAACCATGAAGGAGCTTGATCAACAACTTGATCCGCGTAAATTTGTTCGGGTTCATCGCTCAGCTATTGTTAATATCCACTATGTGCAGAAACTCATTAGTCATATTAGTGGCGAGTACCATTTAATTTTAGCCAACGGCAGTGAATTAAAAGTCAGCCGCAGCCATCGCGACAAAGTGAAAGAAATGATTAAACTCTAAAGTTGATGAGCCTTGTTGATATTAAAAAACGTTTGTTGAATCTTGACTAAATAAGGATCCAACATTTTTTGTTGTTGCCAGCTTTGTTCTATCGGGTAGGCAACAACACGGTTGTTTTGCTCACCCACCATAATTTTACTTTTACCGGCAATTGCTTGTTCAACTGCATATGCCCCTAATTTGCTGGCTAAAATGCGGTCTTGACTCACTGGCGAGCCACCTCGTTGCACATGCCCCAGAATAACGGGTCGGCACTCTACATGGGTTTTTTCATGTAGCTCTTGAGCAAGTGCTGTGACGCCTCCTGGCCATAAATTTTCGGCCACAATAATAATGTAACTACTGTGTCCTCTTTTGGTCATGGTGGCTTTGAGCCGCGTGACGATGTTGTCTAATTCGTCGTTGAGATCACCACACAGTTCAGGTACCAGAACGTGATCGGAAGCGGAAGCCAAACAGGCACTTAATCCAATAAATCCCGCATGCCGGCCCATTACCTCCACCAAAAATATTCGTTCGAAAGCGTCAGCGGTATCCCTGACTTTATCGATAGACTCTAATGCGGTTTCAATTGCCGTAAAATAACCAATAGTGGCATCCGTACCATATATATCGTTGTCTATGGTGCCAGGTAAACCAATAACTTGACCTTGCCAATGATCAGCTAAGTGACACCCTCCATGAAAAGATCCATCACCACCAATAACAAGTAGGGCTTCAATACCTAAGGCATTCAGATTTTTAGCTGCTAGTGTTGCTGATTCGTCTGTTTTGAAGGTAAGGCAGCGTGCGCTGCGCAAAATGGTGCCACCACGCTGAATAATATTAGCGACATTTCTAGCGCTGAGAGCCTGATATTCTTGATCGAGCAAACCATTAAATCCGTGTTTATAACCAAACACTTGGATGCCAAAGTGTTCCGCAGTCAGTACAATTGCGCGAATACAAGCATTCATTCCAGGAGCATCACCACCAGAGGTTAACACGGCTATTTTTCGCATATATAGCAATTACCCACTTCGTTTTTATTGATAGAAGAGTAGAATGCGGTTCGCGAGTAAACAAGGACATTTGTGCTTAAATTATTCTTTTACATCGTAAATTCAGTAAGTAACAGCACTGAGCCACTTTAACTTTTTAATTTTAAGCAACAGGCATTAAATGGATCCGATTAGGCATTGGTATGGGTTTGGTTTGTCTCTAACAACCGCTATATTGTGGGGTATTTTACCCCTATTTTTAAAAATTTGTTTAGAGGCAATGGATGCTGTAACCATTACCCTTTATCGGTTTGTGGTCGCGGGGCTATTTGTGCTATTTGTTTTAATGCGGAAAAAATCAGTACCGCGTTTAAAATCCTTTGGTTTGAAAAAAGGGCTGTTGCTGGTGGTTGCTACCTTATGTTTAGTGCTTAACTACGTGGCTAACGTAAAAGGATTAGAGTACCTCTCACCTGAAACGTCACAAGTGGTGATGCAAGTTGCCCCATTTTTATTGATGTTAGGGGGAGTACTTTTTTTTGGTGAGCGCCTTAAAAAAATAGAGATTGGCGGTGCCGTGCTAATTTTTACCGGCTTGATGTTGTTTTTTAATGATCGCTTAGGCGACCTATTCTTATCCTTAGATCATTTTACTTTGGGCGTGATTATTGTGATATTCGCTGCAACCTGTTGGGCGGCGTATGCACTCATGCAAAAGCCCTTGTTACGGGTGTTAACGGCTAAACAGCTTACCTTGCTTATCTACGCCCTAGGTGCCTTGATGTTATTGCCTTTTGCCAATCTGGAGCAGCTGTTTGACATGAATAATTTGCAGCTGTTTGCCTTATTATTTTGTTGTCTAAACACCATTGTTGCCTATGGGGCGTTTACTGAAGCGATGTTTGTTTGGCAAGCTTCAAAGGTCAGCGCAGTTATTTCTTTGGCACCTTTATTTACCTTTATCAGCATGTTTATCGCGGTGTCTTTTTTTCCTGAGCAAATTAAAGCCAGTGATCTTGATTTGTGGGCCTACATTGGTGCTGGCGTGGTTATTTGTGGCTCGGCATTAACCTCTATGGGCAGAGCCAACAAGCCGAAGGTCTGAGACCGTTATTTTTTCGTTAAATAGGGATCAAGCTCTTGAACTAATAGATCAAATTTTTCTTGATGTTTCTCGGCCATGTTGCTGTTTTGCAATTGTTTGAAAATGCGTTTAGTTGAGCTCAGCAAGCTTAAATCCGGCTTCGTCGTTTTTTGCAACAAACGCAGGCTGCATTGCAGGAGGTTAAGGGTAATACCAATATTAAATGGAACCGCAGTTTGTGCTTCGCTAAAAGCGCTGTAGGCCTCCTCAAATTTACCTTCTGAATAAAGCGAGATCCCCAGCTGATTATATTTGTTGTAGTGGGCTTTTTTACTGTCATTCCGCAAGGCGGCACTTTTTAACGATGCCTTAGTATTATCATCAAGTGACTTTGAACATTGGTTAAATTGGCTTGTGAGTGCTTGTGCCTCTTCAAATTCACCTAAATCAAGCAAGGTAACGATTGCGTCAGGCATAAGCGGCGCCGGGTAGTCTGCGAATTTTTGCCCAATATTATGTTGGGCTTGTGCCAATAACTGTTTTGAGTTGAACAGCTTACCATTTTGGCCTTCTATTCTGGCTTTTACGATATCCTCAAAGATATCAAAATCAAAATTATCATCGGCACTTGAGATAGCTTCGTTATGTCGATAGCGTTTTAGCGTGTACAAAGCCTCTTGTTGAAAACGACCTCTGGCCCTAAAGTCTTCTAGTTGCTCTGCAACTTCTAAGTAACTTCTGACATGGTCACATAAAAAAGCGAGATCACGGTGTACAGATTTTTTAGAGCAGTCCCATATTGATTGACTGTGAGCAATGATCTTTTCGAAATTGCCTGCTTTACGTGCGATGGCACAGGCTTTCATATGCCGAGAAATAGAAAAAGGGGAGAGCTTCAAAGCGTGGTTGATGACCGCTTCAGCTTCATTTACATTGTCTAATTTAAGCCAACTTTGCGCCACGATATCATGAGCCTCAACCAATAAGCTGTTTTGGCGGATCGCTTTTTTTGCTATTTCAATGGCTAATTTATAATTTTTAAGCAGCAGTTCGGTATGGGCTTTTGATACGTTTAGCCATGTTTGATGATGATCGTCTGGATAGCTATTTAACCATGTTTGGGCTTCTTTATATTGGCCTACTTGCCAATAGAGTTCCGCTAATAAGCGCCCAGCCATTTCTTTATAGCGGCTATCTGTCTTTACCACTTGCTTACACAGCTCAATGGCAGCAAGAGGCTCTTTGTTGTATAGCTGCTTATAAATCGGCGCCATAGCCAGTCGGCGCAAGTGGGCTTTTTCAAGACGTTTTACCAGTTGAGCCTGAGAAAAAGGCTTAACCACATATTCATCAGGTTGTTTTTCAATACTGCCAAGTACCATAGGGCGTTGGGCATCAGCACTTATGATGACAAACACTGCCTCAGGTTTTAAGTAATTTTTTTCTCGCAGTTCTTCAAGTAATTCAAAACCGTTTTTTTTATTATTGCCTAGGTGCAGGTCACAGATAATAAAATCAAACTTTTCTTTGCGACAACTGACCAAGGCCGCCTCACATGTGCGATTAGCGACAATTGACTTAGCGCCTGCACTGACTAACACACCCTTGAGAAGTGTTAAAAAAGGTCTTTGGTCGTCCACAATTAACATGCGGTATTGTTCAAAATTAAGTTTTTTCACATCAGCGACTTTTTAATCCTTTTGGCCCATTCATTTTACCGATGATTCATGATCTCAGTGAGTAAAGCAACAGGCGTAAACAACGAGGGAAGTATTTATTTGTAAGCAGATAAACTAAAGCTCAATTGAGGCGTAGATAACAAGATAATAGCAAAGGGCTTAAAATGCTAATTGTGTGTATCTATCTGACTGGTTAGACTAGGTTTAATCGTGTTTAAGGGGCAATTAATTTTGTTTGATGTATGTATTGTTGGTGGTGGTATGGTGGGATCTGCGTGTGCCGTTGGCTTAGCCCAATTGGGTTTGTCGGTTGCGTTAGTTGAGCGTTATATGCCAAAGCCCTTTGCCGCAGAGCAAGCACCCGACTTACGTGTTTCAGCCATCAGTTATAGCTCAGAGCGTTTTTTTCAGGAGCTGGGTATTTGGCCTCATGTAGAAAACATGCGATTGTGCCCCTACAAACGATTATCTGTGTGGGAAAAACCTGATGCACGAACTGATTTTAATTGTGCTGACATCGGTGTGAGTCATTTAGGTCATATTGTTGAAAACCGAGTTATACAACTTGCCTCTCATCAACGACTAGACTCCCTGGCTAATGTCAGTTGTTTTTGGCAGCAGGCTATCAAATCAATTGAGCTAAAGCCCTCAGTAAAAGTCACTTTAGACAATGATCAGCTTATTGAGGCTAAAGTATTAATCGGCGCAGATGGGGTGAATTCTTTGGTGCGTACCTGCGCCAATATCGGTGTACAAGGTTGGAACTACAGCCAACAAGCCTTGGGCATTAATATTAAAATTAACGCGCCGCAGCAAGACATAACGTGGCAGCAATTTACTCCTCAAGGCCCCGTGGCTTTTTTACCTCTATATGGCCAACATGGGGCGCTGGTGTGGTACAACCACCCAGCCAAAATTCAACAACTTAAAAACCTATCAAGGGCCCAGCTAAAACAGCAAATTGTGCAGCACTTTCCCGCTGAGTTAATGGATTTTGAGATCCTCGATTTTGCTAGCTTTCCTATTACACGAATGCACGCCAATCATTATGTTAAAGATAATGTTGTATTAGTGGGGGATGCTGCACATAGTATTAATCCCTTAGCGGGGCAGGGCGTTAACCTGGGCTTCAAGGACGTGCAAGCGTTGCTTGGGGTGTTTGCTAAAAACCTTAAGCAATTACAGAGTGTTACACAATTACACAGCAAGCACCTCACTTGGCTGGCAGAATATCAACAAAGTAGGCGTCGAGATAACCTACTGATGATGAGTGCAATGGATGCACTTTATCTTACCTTTGGCAATGAACTTGGACCACTGCAGGTACTGCGCAATACTGGTTTGTTTTTAGCCAATAGAGCTGGCCCAATCAAAGCAAAGGTAATGAAATACGCGATGGGACTTTAATGACAAAGTGACTTACCAGAGAACAAAATGAAAATAAAAAAACTGCTCGTCCCTTTTATGCTTTCGCTGTTGAGTGTGGCATGCTCAAATCAAACAGATGAACAAATTGCTAATAAGCAACTTAGTGCAGTAGTCGATAATGCAACCGTAACTTTCACCAGCCAGCAGCCTACCTTATCTACCATGTTAGCCATTGAGCCAGAAAAAGTGGGGGGCAATTATAATGATCGTTTACCTGACTATTCTATTGCCAGTATGCAAAACCTGCAAAATGAGATGAAATATAGCGCCAATGAATTAAAGGCCATAAACCGCACACTGTTGACGCCCGCTAACGCTCTGCAACAAAAGGTGGTTGGCGAAATTTTGAATTATTATGCCGGTGATACTGATTTCAGCGGTGGATATATCGATACTTGGGGCGGCCATTTACCTTATATTATCAATCAAATCTCGGGTCCCCTCATTGATGTGCCCAAGGTCATGCAAGAGCAACAAGCAATAAAGTCCCTTAAAGAAGCAAGAGAATATTTAGCTCGTTTATCTAACTTCGATAGTTTTGTCGTCAATGTTTTGAACAAGTATGAGGATGACCAACGAATTGGCATCATCTTGCCCTCAAAACTGCATCCAAAAACCCTAGCATTTTTCGACGGATTTCTCGCCCCAGAACCCCATAACCACGGCTTGGTAACAAGTTTTGCAAAAAAAATACTCAGTACTGATATTGATAAACCCACACAAGAAAACATGGTCAGCAAAGCGGCTGAATTAGTTGAAACGGTGGTTTATCCCGCCTACCAACGTGCTCGAGGCGCGGTGCTTGCCAGTGAGAAAAAGGCCAAGTCTGATGATGGCATTTGGTCACAACCAGGCGGTGAAGAACTGTATTTACACGCGATAAAATACCTAGGTGATTCAGCGATGAGCGCTGATCAAATCCACGAACTTGGTTTGAGTGAGGTCGTCCGCATTAGCAACGAGATGGACACTATTTTGCGGGCAAATGGGTACAGTGATGGCTCGGTAGGCGAACGTATGGTTGCCTTGGCAAAGCAGCCGCAATTTTTGTATGAAGATTCAGATGAAGGTCGTCAACGTCTATTAGATGATTTAAATGTTCAAGTACAGGCAGTGATGAACAAAGCGGGTCAATACTTCAATACCATTCCGACACAAAAAGTATCGGTTAAACGTATCCCTGCTGTATCGGAAGCGGGCGAGGCAGGTGGCTTTTACACGCCACCTTCAATGGATGGAACGCGCGGTGGAATATATTGGATCAATTTGCGTGACATGAGCGCTGTGCCCACGTTTTCTCTTAAAACGCTGACTTATCATGAAGCAGTGCCAGGCCATCACTTCCAAATTGCGCTAAACATGGCGCAACAAGATATTGGCTTACTCAGACAAAATGCCCCTTTTAATGCCTATGTCGAGGGCTGGGCACTGTATTCTGAATTAGTCGCCAAAGAGATGGGTATGTATGAAAATGACCCCTTTGGTGATTTAGGGCGCTTGCAAGCAGAACTTTATCGTGCCGTGCGTTTGGTGGTTGATACTGGCTTACATCGTAAAAAATGGACCCGTGAACACGCGATTGACTATTTTCATACGACCACTGGTACCTCAATGACAGATGTGGTTGCCGAAGTTGAGCGTTACATGGCGTGGCCAGGTCAAGCATTGGGCTACAAACTGGGTATGTTGCAGTTCGTAGAATTGCGTAATATCGCCAGTAAAGCCTTAGGTGACAAGTTTGATATTAAAGCCTTTCATGATCTGATTTTGTTACCTGGGGCTCGACCAATGTCTGTGGTGCGTGAAGATGTATTGGCGTGGATAGCTACCCAAGCCCAGTGAAATAGGAAAGCGTAATGACGATAGTCATCATACTGGTTATTTTATTTGCGGCACTACTCATTGTGGTGCCCTTACTTGAACGTTCACGTTTTAGAATGTCTGCAGAGCAAATGAGCAAACTAAGCCGGTGGATTTTGCCACTGGCTATTGTGTTAATTCTAGCGCAGTTAATAAGACACTTAGTCGGATAAGCTGTCACTGATAAAGTGCTTAGAACTAATTCTGTTCTTGCCTTAACCTTGAGTCCCTTAATGCAGTACAATGCGCTTAATTATATAAAGTTAGGCGTTATTATGGCGGTTCATTGGTATCCTGGGCATATGCACAAAGCCCAAAAAGAAATAAAAGAAGCATTACCCCAAGTTGATCTTTTAATTGAAGTGCTTGATGCACGTATTCCGTATTCCAGTGAGAACCCTGCAATCGCACAAATGCGCGCAGACAAACCCTGCATAAAAGTCATGACTAAAACCGATCTTGCCGATCCTGAGGTGACGGCGCGCTGGCAAGCGCACTTTGAGCAGGAAAGAGGTGTAAAAACCTTTGCCACCACCACACAAGAACCTGCAAATATTAAACAGCTACTGACACTTGTCAGACAAATGTTACCGGCCAAAGACGCCAGTATTAAATCCATCCATACCATGATTGTTGGTATACCCAATGTAGGAAAATCGACGCTAATCAATATTTTGGCTGACCGTGTGATTGCTAAAACTGGTAATGAAGCCGCGGTCACTAAAAATCAACAACGCATTAGTTTAGGTAATGGTATTACCTTGTTTGATACCCCAGGCATATTGTGGCCAAAGCTGGAAAACCCTAACAGTGGGTATCGATTAGCTGCCTGTGGCTCAATAAAAGATACGGCCATGGAATATGATGATGTGGGTTTTTTTACAGCTGATTATTTAATTAAAGCCTACCCGAAATACCTTAAAGAACGTTATCAATTAGAGGAAATCCCAAATACCGAAGTTAAATTTTTAGAACTGGCTGCCGCGCGCCGAGGAGCATTAATGGCCGGAGGCAGAGTTAATCTGCATAAAATTTGCGAAGTATTAATTAACGAATTCCGTTCAGCTAAAATTGGTCGTATCAGCCTTGAAACGCCAGATATGATAGCGCAAGAAGAGATACTAATGGCCGAAGCCATTGCCAAAAAAGAAGCGGAAAAATTACAACGCAAAGAAAAGTTCAAAACCGGCTCTTTAACCCCAGATAAAAGAGATCGCAAAGAAAAGCGCGAGCAAGACCGGCGTGAGATATCCGCCAAGATGAAAGCGGATAACGCAAAAAAGAAACGATAGATAAGTTCCTAACATCCCATTGCGTCAAACCTACAGCCTCCACCAAACTAACGGATCATTATTTTTGATCCGTTTCTTATCATTTTATTGAATCTGCTAACCCAAAAATCAATGATTTGACCCTATCCATAGGGCTTGTTCCAATCATACGACTTGGCACCTTTAGAGTTGGGTGCTCTTTTGTGACTCTACAATATACGTAAGGGTAATTAGCTCCTATTTTCACAAAGGTAATACGATGACAAATAAAAATAGTGGTAGTGAAGAGATCCAAATGTTTCGCGATATGGTGTTACGATTTTTGCAACAAGAAATTTTGCCTCACTATGACAGTTGGGAAAAGAACCATCACACGCCAAGAGAAGTATGGAATACCATGGGGGATGCAGGCATGTTGCTGGTTGATATGCCCGAAAAGTATGGTGCTGCGGGTGCTAGTTTTGCCGTGTGCCAAATGATTCAAGAGGAAATGTGTCGTTTGGGACTGCATGGTCTGGCTACAGGTTATAACATTCACGCTAATATTGTTGCTCCTTATATTCTGAATATTGCGACTGAGGCACAAAAGGATCGTTGGTTGCCGCCTATGGTTAGCGGAGAAGTGGTAACCGCTCTCGCCATGACCGAACCAGGTGCTGGCAGTGATGTTGCAAACATGCGTACTAGCGCGGTTAAAGAAGGTGATGACTACATCCTAAACGGCTCTAAAACCTTTATCACGAATGGTAATATGGCCGACATGATCATTGTGTGTGCCAAAACCGACGCTAAGGCGGGGGCAAAGGGAATATCGTTATTTTTAGTTGATACCAACTTAACGGGGTTTTCAAAAGGCAAACCCATCGAAAAATTAGGCCAGCACAGTAGTGATACCGCCGAGTTATTTTTTGAAAATTTGCGAATACCCGGCGATGCCTTGTTAGGTGAAGAAGGCAAAGGTTTTGTTTACCTCATGCAGGAACTGCCAAGAGAGCGACTAGGTTGCGCTGTACAAGCCATCGGACACGCGCAAGGAGCACTAGATTTAACAATTGACTACGTGAGCCAGCGTAAAGCATTTGGACAATCTGTGGGACAATTTCAAAATACGCGTTTCAAACTTGCTCAGTGCCAAACTGAATTAGAACTATGCCGTGCCTTACTTGAAAAATACATGGCTAAATACAACGAACAAACAATGACTGTAAGCGATGCCGCCATGTTAAAACTGGCCGCCACCGAGATGCAGTTAACTATGGTCAATGAATGTTTGCAGCTCTTTGGAGGTTATGGCTATACCGAAGAATACCCTATTTCGAGATTTTATCGCGATGCCAGAGTGCAAACTATCTACGCGGGTAGCTCAGAAATCATGAAAGAAGTCATTGCCCGTGGGATATTGGGCAAGGTGTAATAACGCCAATTAGCTGTGATATGTTTTCATTCAGCGAAATTTTACCATCCTTCATTGAAGCACTTTAATGAAAAAATGGTGGGCTCTTGAGCCTGAGCGATGCCGAGTTAGGGGGGCTAAAACACTAGCACCCGTTACGAACTAGAACGGAATGCCTAAGTGATCTTTGTCTCGTGCTCTCGCTTTTTGAAAGGTAGACGACATTGCTTCATCGCAACATCTTGTTCAAAAGTGGCTGGATGCGGTCTAAGAGTAAGCACTACGACCAGTTTATCCGTTTCTTAAAACCAAAAAGGATGCAATGGCATCCTTTTTGGTATTTTACCCTAGAGTCGCGTAGCTAGTCCCAAATTCCTTTTTCGCTTTTACCCTGAATTTCACAGTCGCCTGTTTTATATTCCATGTTTTTGCCTAACTTACGTTTGTTAAAGTAATCTTGACTAATAGAGACAATAGTTGGCGTCATCCAAACAAGGGCAATAATATTGATGACGGTCATTAATCCCAGCGCCATATCCGCTGCTGCCCACACTTCAGGTAAATTTGCACTTGAGCCCCAATAAATCATGGCTAAATAACCGAGTGTGTAAGCGGATTTTCCCACTTTATTGTCTAGCTTAAAGATATGTAAATTACTCTCACCGTAAGCGTAATTAGCGACTACAGATGTAAACGCAAATAGGGTGATGGCTGCTGCCACAAAATCTGCTCCCCCCGCGCCTAAGTGAGAGCTCATGGCTGTTTGAGTAAGGCGTATGCCTTCCATTTGTTCACCCGAAGAACCGCCAGCTAACAAGATGACAATGGCACTACAGGTGCACAGCACCATAGTATCGATAAATACCCCCAGCATTTGCACATAGCCTTGAGAAACAGGGTGGTTGGGATTAGGCGTTGCGCTTGCTGCAGCGTGCGGCACACTTCCTGAGCCCGCTTCATTAGAATAAAGCCCACGCTGTACTCCGTTTTTGAAAGCCGCCCCCATGGCGCCTGCACCTGCTTCTTGTAAACCAAAGGCCGAATAAACAATATTGAGCAACATATCAGGGACGACATCGATATTTATTATGGTGATCGCCACAGTGACAAGAACATAGCTCAGGGCCATAAAAGGCACTACCCATTCAGCAAATCGTGCGATAGCTCGTAAACCACCAATAACGATCAGTCCGGCTACGAGGATGATAGCCAAACCAGAATAGTGGGTGGGAATATCGTAAGCGTTATTTAATGCGTCAGTAATGGTGTTGGCCTGTACGGCACTGAAAATGAAGCCATATCCCAAAAATAAGCACAAAGAAAAAATTACCGCCAACCAGCGTTTATTCAGACCTTGTTGAATATAGTAAGCAGGCCCACCACGATACTCACCGTTAGTGTCTTTGACTTTATATAACTGGCCTAACACACTTTCAGCAAAACCGGTTGCCATTCCGAGGATAGCGATAACCCACATCCAAAAAATGGCGCCTGGGCCACCTAGAGAGATGGCCACGGCAACACCCGCTAAATTGCCGGTACCAACTCGAGCTGACAAGCTGGTGCACAGGGCACCGAATGAGCTTATCCCTGACTTGTCGCTTTTGGTGCTGCCTTTCATAATAGAAAACATATGACCAAAGTGGCGTATTTGCACAAATCCTAAACGTGCTGTAAACCAAACGCCCGCTGCCAGTAGCATATAAATGAGTACCTGACCATTTCCCCATAACACGTTGTTGATGGCTGAGACGATATCGTTAATCAAAATTGAACCCACAAGTAGTTGAATTACTGATAGAAGTCTGCCGAAGTATGCCTTTTATGTCTAGGTACAATGTTTGATTGATTTAGATTTTATTGAATGAAATTGCATAAATAATGAAGCGCAGGGCAGAAACAAAAAAAGCCAGACATTGTCTGGCTTTTTTTTGCACTTTACTCAGTAAAATGGCAGGGGTAGATGGACTTGAACCACCGAATGGCGGGATCAAAACCCGCTGCCTTACCACTTGGCTATACCCCTA
>NZ_JANQVQ010000225.1 GCF_030730205.1 Paraglaciecola sp. | reverse complement strand
CAGTTGACTTTTAATCAATTGGTCGCTGGTTCGAATCCAGCACGACCCACCACTTTCCTAAATTTATGATAAGAACGTTTTATCGTAAAATCACAAAAAGCGTTTCAATTAGATGGGTCGTTAGCTCAGTTGGTAGAGCAGTTGACTTTTAATCAATTGGTCGCTGGTTCGAATCCAGCACGACCCACCATCTAAATCTCTGTGTTAATCAGCAAAAATAATTAGAATATTTCTAAACCAGCAATAGCGTAAAGCACGTATTATGATTCGCTAATGCTAAAGAACAATCTATCCTCCCTGCGTCTAAATAATTCTTCAAAAAAATCTTAAGTAGTCAAAACAAATCAGAAACGGGTGTACGAATTGGTACAAAAATTCGGTGTTTAAGCCTTTTACAAATTATCTCTCTCGTTAACCCTGCTGGCTACCTTGGTTTTGTTAGGGGTTTTCAACTGACGAAATAAACAGTCACGGTTCATCAAACGATTTTTGGTTTGACCGAGGCAAGCTTATTTCAAATCAACGTTAACTAATTTGTATGGCCGAATATTTAGACACAGTGTAAATCATCAATATACGTCTTTATGCAACGCAGTGAGCTTTTGAGATACATTTTCTAAGTAAGTGGAAGATCGCTTGTGAAACGACGTCAAGGCTCTTTCAACATGCCAAAATGATAAAAGTCGGGCTAATAAGGTATATTACATATTTTAATCTGGTGACGATGGGGCGAATAGTAAACAAGTTGCGCGCTGCAGGTGAATATCGTGTGTACCGGTATCGAAAGTTCATCATCGATTAGTTTCGTATTTTCTTTTTGCTTAAAATTATTGTGCTATTTCCTTGTTTAATTTAGTCTTTTCATACGGATGCATTGTTTTTTTATGCGGGTTTTAAATTCATGGGTTACACTTTGTGGACTCAATGCGCAAGGCACAAAATTTAATGAATGCAAAAGATTATGCTGTTAACGCTGACGATGTCTTTGTTTTACCTGAAGCGGTTATCAAGATTAAGCAATTAATTGATGATCAGAAGGCGTCTATGGATGAAATAGCAGACGTTATCAATTACGACCCCGCTATCACTTCTCAAGTATTAAAAATTGCTAATAGTGCGTTGTATAAGTTTCCTGCAACGATTTCGACTGTTAGCAAAGCCATTCAAGTAATTGGCACAAAATCAGTTTACGATTTAGTGTTGGCCTATGGTGTTTCTTCAGCCTTTCAGTCGATATCTTCTGAAGTCATTGATTTAGAACGTTTTTGGGAGAGGGGCGTCAGTTGTGGTTTGCTAGCTAAGTATTTTGCCGAAGAGTTAGGCGTTAAAGAGCCAGAACGTTTGTTTGTATGTGGCCTACTGCATAATATTGGTGAACTTGTGATGGTAAAGTTTAATCCTGAGGCGGCGCAGTTATGCGCTAAATTTGATGTAAATACCACACCACTGGATTTAGAACTGACTCATTTGGGCTTCAGTTATGCTGAATTGACCGGGGAATTACTAAAGTTATGGGGCTTGCCACTCGCTATTTATCAACCGATAAAACGAATTCATCCAAGCTTAGCGACTGCTTTGACCAAAGAAGACCAAATTTTGCAACTCAGCTATTTGTTATCGGTGAACAACATTTACAAAGAGCATTACACTTCTCACTCAAGACTGACTCCTTACCTTTATGAAAATTTAGGTTTGGATCTTCCTCATGTTAATGATGCCTTAGATTTAACCAACCTCCAGTTTATGAGCGCTATGGCGGTGTTCAGTCCTTCGTCATTTGCTATGTTTTAACGAAAGACCTTCTATCTAGTCGAATACGGCGACAACTTGACGACTGATGGCCACCAATGCGCCTTCTTCATCCCAAATATTCGCTTCGGTGTGAGCGTAGCCATTTGAAGCCTGTCTGGTTGTAGCCTGATAAGCAAACCATTCATCGTTATTAAAAATTTTATGCGGGTAGATAAACTCTAAGTTCCAACTCATTGTGCTTGCCGGAGCCGGTGAGGGTAACATCTGCAAGATAGTGGGCGGCCACAGGTCAATGATGGCGACTAAATGAGCATCGGTAAAGACTGCTGGTGCCTCTTTAAAACGCATCCAGCCATGTATGTCAGCCGTTTTACTGCTGCTAAAAGGCATTTCTCCAACTATTTTCGCTAAGTCGAAATGGGCTAAAAAGCTAGGGGTGATGTTGGGGATCATCGGAATGAAATTACTTTCATTCGGTTTTTCCATAGCATGCTTGATGTGATTATCAATCTTGATGCTAGATGCTCTATCTAAGCCAAAATTTGCTAGCGTACTCAACGCTACCTTTCCATTCTGTAAAATATCTCCTCTTACAACACTCGTGTTTTTTCCCTCTCTAACGGTTTCTATTTTAATTATAAAAGGGGAATCGGGTTCTATAGGCCCGATAAAATTAGTGTTAAGCGATCTCAGACTCTTAAGATTGTCAGTAATTTCACGGGCTGCTCGATAGACTAGAGAAGCCGATATACCACCGTACAACGTTCTCCCTTGTGCCCAATTAGCCGGCACTGAAATTTCCGCTGAGGTCGAGGATTGACTGATCTGTTGTTTCACTTGTTCAAATAATTGGTCTATATGCATAGGATTCTTTGGTTAACTTAACTCAACTCCTTATACCAGTTTATTTTAACGAATGTCTAGAAAGAGCGCTTTGTTAAGGGAAATAATTGGCTTTATTGCTCCCCCTTATGTTGTTGCATAAGTCCTTGTTATGTTTACATAATATTAACAATATTGTCTTGTTATTAACCAATGTAAGGCTTTAAGATGGTTCTACTAAAGGTCTAAAGTTACCAGTTCATTTGGTAAGTCGCATTATAAGAGGCAATAAAATGGAATCTAAGCAAGCTGTAGAACAAGATAAAACAGAGAAGTCGTCAAACGCTTATCGAAATTATGTCTTGTTTATTTTAACCCTAGTTTACGCCTTTAATTTTATAGACCGTCAAATCATTGGGATTTTGTCACCATTTATAAAAGCTGACCTAGGTCTTGATGATGCGCAATTAGGCTGGCTCAAAGGCCTGTACTTTGCGCTCTTGTACACAGTGTTGGGGATCCCCATTGCTTGGTTGGCGGACCGTTACAGCCGAGTTAATATCGTAGTGATTTCTCTTACTCTGTGGAGTGGTTTTACTGCACTCTCGGGTTTAGCAACCAACTTTACTCAGCTTGCCCTTGCAAGAGTTGGAGTGGGTATTGGTGAAGCAGGCGGAAGTCCGCCCTCACATTCTATTATTTCTGATTTGTTTCCAAAAGAAAAACGCGCAGGTGCACTTGCAGTTTATTCTTTAGGGATCCCGTTTGGTATCATGTTAGCGTTTTTTGCTTCTGCTTATTTTTTAAAGGGCGGGAGCACCGATTGGCGCATGGCTATGTTAGCTGTAGGATTGCCAGGTATCGCCCTAGCAATTATTTTGAAGCTAACTGTCAAGGAGCCGGTTAGAAGCGGTAACATGCAATCAGAGGCCGCTAAAACAAAGTCCTGGAACTCGATAAAAACCTTACTTAGTATAAAAAGTTGGTGGGGGATGTGTTTCGCCATCTCTTTTGGTTCATTTGGTAATTATGCTATATCGACGTGGATGATCGATTTTTATGTCAGAGCCCATGTAGGTTTAGACGTCACATCGTTGTTGATTACCATCGGTATTATAAACGGCACGGCCTACGCAGGTGGTGTTTGGTTAGGTGGTGTGTTGGTTGATAAACTAGGTCGCAAAAATCGCGGAGCATATGGTTTCGTGCCAGGCATTGCTTTACTAATAGGGGCTCCTGCTTATTTTATTTCATTGCAAGTAGAATCGCTTAATATGTCTATTGGTTTGCTGGCGATTTTACTTATGACAAGTGGTTTTTATTTAGGGCCATCGTTCGCCTTGGCGCAAACGCTAGCGCCCGTTAAAGTCAGGGCCATGTCTACCGCTTTGTTTTTCTTTGTGTTAAATATCATTGCGTTAGGTGGTGGTCCAACATTTGTGGGTCTATTGAGCCAAGGTTTAACAGCGGAGCATGGGGAAGTAGAAGCCTTAAGATTATCGTTATCGTGGTTGGCTGTCCCCTATGCTCTATCGATATTGGCGTTCTTTTGGACAGCAAAACAAATTCCTGCAGATTGGGATGCCGCAGAGTCTAGAAACGCCTGAGTTTATATTTTAAGGAAATAGTTTGACTAACAAAAATGGCATTAATCTGCACTTTGCTCACGCTAATGGGTTTCCTGCAGCGAGCTATAAGCAAGTTTTTAATGCGTTTCCTGAGCATTTTAATGTTGCGGCCTTATCCCAATTTGGCCACGATGCCACATTTCCCGTTAACAGTAACTTGTCTAATTTGGTCGACGAGTTACTTGCTTACTTACGAACGAAATCTATAGGCCCAGTGTATGGCATTGGCCATTCAATGGGGGCGCTTGTTACTTATATGGCGGCATGTGAAGCACCCGAGTTGTTTAAGGGGGTGATTATGTTAGATCCACCCATTGCGTCAGGTGTGGCCAGATTGGTATTTAAAATGGCGAAAATGACGCCCATGATCGACAAAATAACCCCAGCAGGTAAAGCCGCTGTTCGTTGTCAGTCTTGGCCAATTGATGAGGACTTGGTGGCTTATTTCAGCTCAAAAGCCCTTTTTAAGGATTTTGTACCTGCTTGCATTGAAGATTATGTCGACGCTGCGATCAAGGTTGATGGTCAACGCAAAGTCTTAACGTTCAAAGCCTCAGTCGAAGCACAGATATTCCGTAATGTGAGTCACAATATCCATCGTTATTATGGAAAAATGCAAAGGCCTAGTTGTTTGATTACAGCTGAATTAAGTCAAGTCTGTGTGCCAAGAAATATAAATCACTTTCTTAAGCGTACTCAAATTGAACACATTCGAGTGCCAAACGTCGGCCATATGTTTCCCTTTGAAGCACCGGTTGATGTGGCTACACTCATCACTCAGAAAATTGACCAATGGGAAGCAATAAAAAAGGCTGATTAAAATCAGCCTTCTCTTCTGAGTTATCTATAAGTAACTAGTAACCAACGGGTAAACCTAACATCTCACGTGTTACCAAAACTACACCCTTGTCGGTCACTCTAAAACCACGCTCAATGTCGTCTGCTCTACTGTGTCCAATAACCATACCCTCAGGAATAACGCAGCCTCGGTCAATGATGGCTTTGCGAATACGGCAGTTACGTTTAACTTCAACATCTGGCAGTAAAACTGAGTCTTCGATTTCACTGTATGAATGGACTCTGACATTTGAGAAACACAAACTACGCCTTACGGTGGCTCCGGAGATGATGCAACCACCTGATACCACAGAGTTGATGGCAGTACCGCGCCTGTTGTCTTCTTCCCATACAAATTTAGCTGGAGGAAGTTGCTCCTGATAAGTCCAAATTGGCCATTTTTTATCGTATAAATTTAATGCCGGTACGGGCGCAACCAATTCCATATTGGCTTGCCAGAACGAATCTAAGGTTCCTACATCACGCCAATAGGCTTGGGTGTCACCTTCGTCCATAAAGGGGAAGGCATATACGGGATGATCTTTGATGATAGAAGGGATGATGTCTTTACCGAAGTCTCTTTCTGAGCCTGATTTCTCGGCGTCTTTTTTGAGTTGTTCAAACAAGAAATCCGTATCAAAAACATAGTTGCCCATTGACGCTAAGCATTTAGTTGGATCATTCGGCAAGGGAGTAGGGTGCTCTGGTTTTTCTTCAAAACCAATAATCTTATAGTTTTCGTCTACCGACATAACACCAAATTGACCAGCAGCTTCTTCAATTGGCACCGGCATACAACTCACCGTCATTTTGGCGCCAGATTCGGCATGTTTTGCAATGAGACTGCCATAGTCCATTCGGTATATATGATCGCCAGACAAGACCATGACATATTTGGGGACTTCATCACGAATAATATCAATGTTCTGAAAAACAGCATCCGCAGTACCCTCGTACCAATTGTCCGAGAAACGCTGTGAGGCGGGTAAAATTTCAACAGATTCACCTAATTCTTTTTTGAAGTGACCCCAGCCACGGACCAAATGTCTGATTAAAGAATGAGATTTGTATTGGGTGACTACGCCAATTCGTCTGATGCCAGAATTAACACAGTTTGAAAGTGGGAAATCAATAATACGGAATTTACCACCAAAATAGAGAGCGGGTTTCGCTCGCCAATTCGTCAGTTCATACAGTCTAGAACCTCTCCCTCCAGCCAGGATTAAAGCATATGTATCACGAGTTAAATTACTAATATATCGGGACGGTTTTTCTGTCATACGACGAGCTCCATTAAAATTACCTTAAACTAAATGATTCCATTAGCTACAAAACTGCAGACTAGCTTTACTGTTTTTGCTGAATACGCCTTAGCAGACACTAGCGTAATTTAAAAATAATTGACAGTACATTTAATGTCTAAATGTAAAACTTTAACCATACTAAAGCTCAATAAACTTGCGGCTCTTGAGAATACTCGTTAGCTGTGCGTTAATGAGATGTTAATGGTGGCTGGGAGTGAGTAATGTTGGCTATGAAGAAAACAGTTATTGTCGTTGTGGTTGTATTTTTAACCTTTTTGTTAATAGGTTATTTGCTTCCTTCCCAATACAAAATTGAACGTTCGGTTATCGTCAATGCCCCTGAAAAAAGTATTTTTCCACATATCGCTGATCTTAAAAAATGGCAAAACTGGGGAGTGTGGTTTAAACGGGATTTGAATATAACGATTGAATATGTCGGCGAAGAAGGGGTTGTCGGTATGAAATCTATTTGGGTAGGCGAAGTAATGGGTGAGGGTGAAATAGAAATCATAGCATTAGAAAGCAACCATCGCTTAATTTATACAGTACGTCTTGCCGATGCGTCTAAAACGTCGACCGGAGAGTTTGTTCTAACCAAAGTAGAAAGTGGCACCCAAGTGGTATGGATGGAATATGGCAATGTTGGGTATAACCCCATTCATCGCTATGTGGCGTTTTTCATGGATTATTCTATTGGGCATGATTTTGAATTGGGTTTAGACAACTTAAAACTTGTAGCAGAATCCTCATAAAGTACTGGTTAACCAGTAAGAAAGCATATAAATTAGACAAGAATTAGGGTTAGTGTGGGCTCTGTAGGAATAGCCCAATACAACAGTTTGATGTTGATAGCCGTGTTGTTCTTATCTAAAGAGGATATTTTGATGAGTCGCTTTCAAGTTCATGGAACCATTAATCTCAATATTGTTGATCGGATCCTAGTAGTTGAAGGAACAGGGCCATGGAATGTCGAGTCTGTTGCTCAAGCCAGTAAAGCTGTCTCTCCGCTCATTAAAACGCTAAGCGGTAAACATTGGGGAGTCCTGGTCATTTTACACGGCGAGCCCATCTACGTGCCAGAAGCTGCTAGCTACCTTAGTAAATCAATCAAAGCAGAGAAAACCCGAGGGCGTGTTGCTACCGCCGTTATCGTTGTTGAATCAAAGTCTCCCGAATTTGCTAAAAGCCATTTGAATAGTATTTATCGAGATGCGGGTGAAACTGTGCGTTTTTTTGATAACAAAGAGCAGGCTAATTGGTGGTTGATTCAACAAATTAGCCAGCAAGATGTGATTGACGTTTAAGGGCTTAGCAAGTTTGACAGAGGTTTATAGTGCGCCCATGGCTTGGGCTACCTTTGATTGCGAAACACGCCCTAGCTGGTGCATAATTTTACGTCCCGCGGTGGCTAAGCTGCTCAAATCGATACCGGTAAAAATATTCATCCCATTAAGCATGTAGACGACATCTTCTGTTGCAACGTTGCCGGCAGCCCCCTTCGCATAAGGGCACCCTCCTAGTCCTGCCACAGAGCTATCAATCACACTGATCCCGTGCTGCAATGCCACCAATATGTTAGCAAGTGCTTGTCCGTAGGTATCATGAAAATGCACTGCAAGTTTATCAGCAGGGATATCGTTCAACAGTGTTGCTAACAATTCAGCTGTTTTACATGGTGTGCCAACCCCGATGGTATCGCCCAGAGAAACTTCATAACAGCCCATGTCGAGCATGGTATTAGCAACATAAGCAACTTGTTCAGGTTGAATATTGCCTTCATAGGGGCAGCCTAGTACACACGACACATAAGCTCGAACTCGCACGTTTTTGGCTTTTGCTTGCTCAAGCACCGGTTGAAAGCGTCGTAAACTCTCCTCTATAGAGCAATTGATGTTTTTCTGCGAAAAACGCTCAGACGCTGAGCCAAATATAGCTACCTCGTCAACGTCTGCTAACAAAGCCGCTTCAAATCCTTTTAAATTAGGCGTTAAGGCTGAATAACACACATCAGCATGGCGCAGTAAATTTGCAAATAGATCGGCACTATCTGCCATTTGCGGCACCCAGCGGGGAGAAACAAAGCTCCCTGTTTCTATCCACTTAACACCCGCGGTGGCTAAATCAGCGACTAGTTGTAATTTCGCCTCAAGGGGAATGAGTTGTTTTTCATTTTGTAATCCATCTCTTGGGCCAACTTCTACAATTTTTACGGATGAAGGCAGGGTTGTTCGATTAAACATTTACGCTCCTTCTTCGCCATGAAAAGCCAGCAGTTCAGCGCCACCGTCAACAAGTTCGCCCACATTGAAATAAAACTCAGAGACTCTTCCGGCCGTTTTTGCCTTGATTGCATGTTCCATTTTCATGGCTTCCATGACTAGCAAGGTTTGGCCTGGTTCAACGTGCTCGTTGGTGTCTACTAATATAGCTACCACGGTACCGTTCATCGGAGCCGTGAAATTGTTTGTGTGATGGGTATCTTCGTTTAAGCCTAGGTCAATTAATGCTCGACTAAAACGTACCCGTCCTTGTGCAGTAAAAAGCACTTTTTCTGGTGAATTGACAGAGATAGTTGAAGTGCTAATGTGCCCGTTAATGCTGCTGATAAGTTGTTGCCCATCGAGAATTCCCCAACAAGTGTAGTTCTGTTGTTGGTATTCGAGGTTAAAGAGCTGCCTGTCTTGTGACATAAGTGAATTAACCAACACATCATGCGACTCATCGTTCACATAAAGTTTAAGCGCTTCCTGATAATTGTCGTTTGCTCGCCAAACAGATTGCACTGACCAAGGTGAATAAGGATCCTGTTTAGCAATGTTCGTTTGTTGTTGACGCTCTAGTAGTAAAGCAAGTGCAGCTATCGGCACAATATCCGCATACGCAAGCTTATACTCTGAGCTAAGCTGTTCTTGGTGTTTTTCAATAAAACTGGTATCGATAGCGCCTGCTTTAAAATCGTCAATTTGGCTAATACGACTTAAAAAATCGATGTTTGTACTTACCCCATCAATGAAATATTCACTTAGGGCTTTTTGTAAACGAGCCAGCGCTGTGCTTCTATCTTGATCCCAAACAATCAATTTGGCTAACATCGGATCGTAATAAACCGAAACTTCATCACCTTCTTGTATGCCAGTATCTATCCGAACATAGGCAGATTCATTGGGCGTTTTTATTAAGCTCAAGCGACCTGTTGCAGGTAAAAAATTATTGTTGGGATCTTCAGCGTAAATGCGCGCCTCAAACGCGTGCCCCTTAATTTTCAATTGCTCTTGTGTTAAAGGCAGGCGCTCATGATTCGCGACACGAATTTGCCATTCGACTAAATCTTGACCTGTAATTAACTCCGTGACGGGATGTTCTACTTGTAATCGGGTATTCATTTCCATGAAATAAAAACGTTGGTCTACATCTAGCAAAAATTCAACAGTTCCCGCGCCCACATAATTAATGGCCTTTGCCGCTTTTAATGCAGCTTCGCCCATTTGTTGGCGCAGAGTTTCACTTAAACCTGGTGCGGGAGCTTCTTCAATAACCTTTTGATGACGTCGTTGGATTGAGCAATCTCGTTCGAATAAATACACCCCATTTTCGTGTTGATCACAAAATACTTGGATTTCAACGTGGCGAGGTTGCGTTAAGTACTTCTCGACTAACATATGATCATCATTAAAGCTGGATAGGGCTTCGCGTTTAGCTGCCGCCAGCGCATCATTAAACTCACTGGCATGCCATACTTGGCGCATGCCCTTACCACCACCTCCGGCAGCGGCTTTTAGTAAGACAGGGTAGCCCATGGTATCTGCGTGGTATTTTAGTATGTCGGCTGCTTGTTCGTCGCCATGATAGCCTGGTACCAGAGGCACGTTGGCTTGCTGCATGATGTGTTTGGCTGCTGACTTTGAGCCCATTGCCTCTATCGCACTGATAGGCGGGCCGATAAAAGTGATATTATTGTGTGCACATTGGCGCGCAAATTCAGCATTTTCCGATAAAAAACCATAACCAGGGTGAATGGCATTGGCGCCTACTTTTCGCGCAATTGCTATAATTTTATCGCCACACAAATAGCTTAATTTTGATGGCGCAGGGCCAAGGTAAACCGCTTCGTCTGCCAATTTAACGTGTAGGGCATTTTGGTCGGCGTCTGAATATACTGCTACCGTCGCAATACCCATGCGTTTAGCTGTTTTTATAACACGGCAACAAATTTCACCGCGATTTGCAATTAATAATTTGTGAATCATAGTGATGCCTTGTTCCAACTAGCGGGCCGTTTTTGTAAAAATGCCTGTAAACCTTCTTGCCCCTCTTCTGACACCCGAATATGCGCAATTTGCTCACAGGTATAATCAATTAAAGCGTGGTCTATTTTGCGGTTTTCTACGTGATTGATTAAGCTTTTGGCCGCGCTGACTGCTTGTGGTGAGTTGCGTAATATATGTTCAATTAACGATTCAATAGTTGAATCGAGCTCTTCTTCAGTCACCGCTTCACTGAGTAAACCCAAGCGCCGTGCACGACGTGCTGAAAATACTTCTGCGGTGGTAAAGTATCTACGGGCTGCTCTTGCGCCTATCGCACTGATTACATAGGGGCTAATGGTGGCAGGCACTAAACCAATCTTAACTTCGCTTAAACAAAATTTACTTAGTTTGCTGCCCACCGCCATATCACAACAGGCGATGAGGCCAATGGCGCCGCCAAAAGCAGCGCCTTGTACTCTAGCAATGGTTGGTTTGCTGAAATGATTTAAGCTGGCTAGCATTGTGGCGAGTTTTGCTGCATCTTGCATATTCTCAGCGTAACTATAGTCTGCCATTTTTTGCATCCAATTTAGATCGGCTCCAGCACTAAAACTGCGGCCATTGGCGGCTAAAATCATCGCACGGACCTCAGGCTGGCTACCTAAGTAGTTAAACACTTCGGTGAGATCTGCAATCAATTGTGCATCAAACGCATTGTGCAATTCAGGGCGATTGAGCGTGACTTTGGCAACACCCCGTTCATCAATATTGACTAATAAACCACTATAGGTATTTTTCATTACATTCTAAACACCCCAAAACGGGTGTCCTCAATTGGTTTGTTTAAACTGGCTGAAATACATAAACCAAGCACTTGCCTGGTATCTGCCGGATCAATAACGCCATCATCCCAAAGGCGGGCTGAGGCATAATAGGGATGACCTTGATGTTCGTAGGTATCAACAATGGGCTGTTTGAAGTTGGCTTCTTCTTCTTTCGACCAAGATTCGTTAGCCCGTTCTTTTTGTTCTCGTTTCACCTGTGCCAATACACCAGCCGCTTGTTCGCCGCCCATTACAGAGATGCGGGCATTTGGCCACATAAATAGAAAGCGAGGATCGTATGCGCGACCACACATGCCATAGTTACCCGCACCAAAACTTCCGCCAATCAAGATAGTGAATTTGGGGACTTTGGCACATGCAACAGCGGTAACCATTTTGGCGCCATGTTTGGCAATTCCGCCAGCTTCATATTGTTTGCCAACCATAAATCCAGTGATGTTTTGTAAAAATACCAATGGAATTTTGCGTTGAGCGCACAGCTCAATAAAGTGAGCGCCTTTTTGTGCCGATTCGGAAAACAGGATGCCGTTGTTGGCTATGATGCCAACGGGATAGCCAAAGATGCGGGCAAAACCGCAGACCAGCGTTTGGCCGTATAACGTTTTAAATTCATCAAATTCAGAACCATCAACAATACGGGCGATGACTTCTCTGGCATCGTAGGGCTGCCGTGTGTCTTTTGGGATCAAACCATAAATGTCGTCAGCAGGGTAAAGCGGCGCGATAGGCGCGTGAATATCAAGTTCAATTTTTTTCGTGCGGTTTAAACGGCTTATGGCATCTCGGGCTATTTGTAAAGCATGAGAATCGTTGTTTGCCAGATGATCAACTACACCCGAAGTGCGACAATGTACGTCGCCGCCGCCCAATTCCTCGGCGCTTACAACTTCACCAGTAGCCGCTTTAACCAGGGGCGGACCACCTAAAAAGATGGTAGCTTGGTTTTTAACGATAATGGACTCATCTGCCATGGCAGGCACATAAGCGCCACCTGCTGTACAAGAGCCCATCACGACGGCAATTTGTGGGATGTTTTGCGCCGACAGATTCGCTTGGTTATAAAAAATGCGGCCAAAGTGCTCACGATCAGGAAATACTTCATCTTGTTGCGGTAAATTCGCGCCCCCAGAATCCACTAAATAGATGCAAGGCAGATTATTTTGTTCCGCGATAGTTTGTGCTCTGAGGTGCTTCTTTACTGTTAAGGGGTAGTAAGTGCCACCTTTTACTGTGGCATCATTTGCTACAATCATACATTCAATACCAGAAACTCGACCGATACCTGCAATCACTCCTGCAGCGGGAACATAGTCACTGTATACATTGAGGGCGGCAAGTTGCGAGATTTCTAAAAATGCTGAGCCAGGATCCAGTAGCTGATTGATACGCTCCCGTGGTAACAGCTTACCTCGTGAGGTGTGACGCTCATTGGCTTTTTCGCCACCGCCTTGCTTTATTTGGGTAATTTTTTCTTTTAGATCGGTAACTTGCAAGCGCATGTGCGCGGCGTTGTCAGCGAACTCTTGGCTTTTGGTATTTATTTTACTAATGATAGTGGGCATCTGGAGGTCCTTGCCTAGCTTATGCTGATTCTTTAAACAATTCGCGGCCAATCAGCATACGGCGAATTTCTGATGTGCCCGCTCCAATTTCATATAGCTTCGCGTCCCGTAATAAACGTCCTGCTGGAAATTCGTTTATATAACCATTACCGCCTAGTAGCTGAATTGTATCTAAGGCCATTTTTGTGGCCAGTTCTGCTGAATAAAGTATTGCGCCAGCTGCGTCTTTGCGGGTGGTTTCTCCTCGGTCACATGAACGGGCTACCGCATAAACATAAGCTCGGGCGGCATTCATTTGGGTGTACATATCAGCAATCTTGCCTTGCACCAACTGAAATTCCCCAATAGATTGACCAAATTGTTTGCGGTCGTGGATATAGGGCACAACTAAGTCCATACAGCTTTGCATGATACCTAAGGGACCTCCTGATAAAACCACTCGTTCGTAGTCAAGACCACTCATTAAAACGCGGGCACCACCCCCTTCTTGGCCAAGAATGTTTTCAGCAGGAACATGGCAATCTTGAAAAACCAATTCACAGGTATTGGAAGAGCGCATACCGAGCTTGTCGAGTTTCTGAGCTTGGGTGAACCCAGAGGTGCCTCGCTCTACAATAAAAGCCGTCATGCCTTTTGAGCCCGCATGCACGTCAGTTTTGGCATACACCACGTAAGTATTGGCGTCAGGTCCATTGGTAATCCACATTTTGTTGCCGTTAAGGACATAGTGCTCACCCTTACGATCAGCGCGTAATTTCATACTGACCACATCTGAACCCGCATTTGGTTCGCTCATGGCTAAGGCCCCAATGTGTTCGCCACTGACTAATTTAGGTAGGTATTTCTGCTTTTGGCTGTCACTGCCGTTTTTATGAATTTGGTTAACACATAAATTCGAATGCGCCCCATAACTTAAACCGACTCCTGCTGAAGCTCTGCTAACTTCTTCCATGGCTACGACGTGAGCTAAATACCCCATATTTGAACCACCATACTGTTCAGAAACCGTTACCCCCAGCAGACCCATTTCACCGAGTTTAGGCCATAGATGATTAGGAAAAGCGTTGTCTTTATCCGCTTGCTCAGCCAAGGGGGCAATTTCATTTTGAGCAAAATGATAGACATGTTCGCGCAGCATATCGATGTCTTCACCAAGGCCAAAGTTCAGGCTGGGGTAGGGTAGGTTCATAAAATTTTCCTCAAATTACGGGTGGCTTAGTGCCGCTAATTCTTCTTTACACCGACTTTCAACTTCGTCTAGTTCGTTCATCAACATTTGAATATCTTCAAGTTGCTGTAACATGTGTCGACGTTTCTCGGTGGTCATCAATAGCATGGTTTCGAGTTGTGCCTTTGAGTTTTGATTACTGTCGTAAAGCTCAAACAAGGTTTTTGTTTCAGCCAATGAAAAGCCGAGTCTTTTACCTCGTAAAATAAGCTTGAGCCTTACCTTATCTTTTTTAAAATAGACTCGGTTTTGACCTTGACGCTCTGGATTGAGTAAACCCTGCTCTTCATAAAAGCGAATAGAACGTGGGGTGATATCCAGCGCTTTTGCCAACTCACCGATGCTAAATGTTTGTGTATTCATGATTACTCGTGGGCAAATAATACGTAAATTAAATGTAAAAATACTTTACGTTTACGTAAACTGAAAGTAAAGGTAAAGTAAGCCTTGGTCAAGGTAGCCAAAAAAATTATCAAGGTGTAGGAATGTGTCTGTGTGCAGTTTCCTATACACTTTAAATCTCACTGTGGGCGATGCTCACTGCTTCGTCGAATTGAAGTCGTGCAAAAATTAAAAAGGAGAAAATATGTCAGATAATTCAGTGGTCATAGTTGCAGCGAAACGCACGCCAATGGGTGGTTTTATGGGGGCGTTATCTTCGCTAACCTCGCCAAATTTAGGGGCAGAGGCCTTAAAAGCCACGATTGATGCGGCTGGCGGAAATAGAGCTGCCGTCAATAGTTCAGTCGATGAAGTCATTCTGGGATGTGTTTTGCCCGCTGGCTTAGGGCAGTCACCAACTCGCCAAGCGAGTATCGCAGCCCAACTGCCTTTAGCGAGCGGAGTGACGACGATCAATAAAGTGTGTGGTTCAGGTATGAAGGCGGTCATGTTAGCGCACGATTTGATTAAAGCAGGTAGTGCTCATAGTATTTTAGCTGGTGGTATGGAAAGCATGAGTAACGCACCGTATTTGTTACCTAAAGCTCGTGCTGGCTATCGTATGGGCCACGGACAAGTGCTGGATCATATGATGTTAGATGGTCTTGAAAATGCCTATGATGGTAAAGCCATGGGGTGTTTTGCCCAAGCAACTGCTGATGAGCAGGGCATTGATCGTCAACAAATGGATGAGTTTGCACTGAGCAGTTTGGCTAAGGCGAATGCCGCCACCACTAATGGGAGTTTTAGTCATGAAATTTGCCCCATTAGCGTAAAAACACGTCAAGGTGAAATTATCGTCGCTGAAGACGAGGGCCCTAAAAACGCCAAACCAGAAAAAATTCCTAATTTAAAACCGGCTTTTACGAAGGATGGTACGGTTACTGCGGCCAACTCCAGTTCAATTTCTGATGGGGCTGCAACTTTACTTGTCATGTCAGCAAGCAAAGCAAAAGAGCTAGGTTTAACGCCAATGGCACGCATTGTGGCTCATACTTCACATGCTATCGAACCTGAAAATTTTACTGTTGCCCCAGTTGGTGCAATGGAAAAGCTGTTTGCTAAAACCGGTTGGAGTAAAGAAGACGTCGATCTTTTTGAGATTAACGAGGCCTTTGCCATGGTAACGATGTTGGCCATCAATACACTGCAACTCGACCCTAATAAAGTGAATGTTAACGGCGGAGCTTGCGCGCTGGGTCATCCTATTGGCGCCTCGGGTGCGCGTATTTTGGTGACTTTGTTACATGCCCTGCAACAGCGCAAGTTGTCTAAAGGCGTTGCGGCTATTTGCATTGGTGGCGGCGAAGCAACGGCTATCGCCCTAGAAGTGTGCTAAGAAAGACTGACTAAGGGCTTACATGAAAATTCATTTATTTGCCTTTCTGCTGTTAGCAGGTAGCAGCGCGGCGCAGACTAATGATAAGGTCATTGAGTATGCGGCAATAGACAGCAACGTGGCTTATTCAGCCATAGGTGCTTTGCCTTTCAGAGCCCCTGATGAACAAATACGTTATGGTGACGACCCCTTACAATATGGCGCGCTGTGGCTGCCACTTGGCGCAGACAATAGCCCCAGAAAAATAATTGTTTTAGTGCATGGTGGTTGTTGGTTAAACGCCTATGACATCAAACATAGCTATGCCCTAAGTACCGCTTTGGCACAAGCTGGTTATCTTGTTTGGTCATTAGAATATCGACGTATTGGCGATGCGGGAGGCGGTTGGCCTGGCACCTTTGAGGATATTCTTGCGGGCATCAAATATGGTGCTAACTTACCTGAACATGCGTTTACTTTACCCAATGTGGTTGTGGTTGGGCACTCTGCTGGCGGCCATTTAGCCCTGCTTGCTGGTAGCCGATTACCTGAATTGAAAGGTGTTGTGGGATTAGCCGCTATCACTGATGTACTGAGTTATTCTCAAGGGCAAAACAGTTGTCAACAAGCTACGCCACAATTTATGGGTGGCACAGCGCTTGATAAACCAAGAGAATATCAATCAGCTAATCCTATCAATATGCCTATGCATGTTAAGACGGTATTGATGCAGGGAAATGAGGATAACATTGTTCCCCCATCGCAGGCCTTTGCTTTAAAAGCGACGTTGGTTTTAAATCCACTAGCAGGCCATTTTGATTGGATCCATCCAGGCACGTCAGCGTATCAGCAACTATTAACTCAATTAGATGACATGTTTAAGCAATGATAGATTTACAGCATATACAAAACCTTGACGCTACTGATCCTTTAGCGCACAAAAAAGCAGAGTTTGATCTCCCCTCAGGCTGTGTTTATTTGGATGGTAACTCATTAGGCGCTTTGCCCTTTGCTGCAAAAAAACGGGTTGCAGAGGTGGTTAGTGATCAATGGGGTAAGGATCTTATTAAAAGTTGGAATTGCCACCAATGGATTGATTTACCGCAAAAAGTGGGTGAAAAAATCGCTCCACTTATTGGTGCCGCCCCAGGTCAAGTGATTTGCTGTGATTCTATTTCGGTTAATTTGTTTAAATTGCTGTGCAGCGCTCTAGCGATGCAAAAGGGCCGCAACGTCGTGTTATCTCAAGGGGACAACTTTCCAACCGATTTGTATATGGTGCAAGGTTTACAAGATTTACTTGGCGAAACGCAGTGTGAATTGCGTATATGCGCTGAAGAGTACATCGAGCAAAGCTTGCACTCTGACGTGGCTGTTTTGTTGCTGACTCAAGTTAATTTTCGCTCAGGACAATTGCACAATATGCAGCGCATAACTAAGTTAGCCCATCGACATGGCATTTTGGTTATTTGGGATCTTGCCCACAGCGCTGGCGCCTTGCCTGTGCAGCTAGACGATTGTCAGGTGGATTTTGCTGTTGGCTGTGGTTACAAATATCTCAATGGAGGGCCTGGGGCCCCGGCTTTTGTTTACGTGGCATCTCGCCATCAACAAACCGTTAAACAACCGTTAACTGGATGGATGGGGCATCGCCAACCTTTTCGTTTTGACCCAGAATACGCGGCAGCCGAAGGCGTGCATCAATACCTTAGTGGCACGCCATCCATAGTAGCAATGTCTGCTCTAGATGCTGCTTTAGAGGTGTTTGCAGATATCAATATGCACCAAGTGCGCACAAAGTCTTTGTTGCTTGCAAAGTTATGTTTAGATTTGTTTGCACAATATCCGGCCTTAAGTGCGTTAACGCTAGCGTCTCCCATGCGAAATGAGGAGAGAGGTAGCCAACTGGCTTTCGCCCATCCCCAAGCCTTCGCAATATGTCAGGCACTTATCGCGCAGAATGTTATATGTGACTTCAGAGCCCCAGATATTTTGCGAATTGGTTTCACTCCGTTGTATACCTCTTATGCGGATGTATGGTTAGCGGTGTCTCGATTAAATGACGTCGTTGAAAACAAGGTATTTAAAGAGGTGGCGTACCAGCAACACAGTAAGGTGACCTAGTAAAAGGGATACATAGGCGAGCGATTTGTTAATAAATGGACAACAACTGATTGAAAAAAGAGCAGAATTGATATCTGATAGACCTTAGCTTATTTTTTTGTTGCAGTGGCTAACCGTTCAATGTTTGTTACTGTTCAAAGGAATGTATCTGAATCTTTGAATTAGGGCGAAGAACGATTAACGTTGTCAGTTGGTGCACAGAAAACACTCGTTATGTCAGGGGACTCTGCTTAGGCCTCTTGTCATCATTTTCTTTGGTCATATCGGCAAACGAAGTAATAGGCCTGCCAACTGATTTCGTGGACAAAACATCGGTTAGCTATTGTATCGACCCAGATTGGTTACCTTACGAAGCCATACGCAATAACCAGCATGTTGGTATGTCTGCTGATTACATGATGTATATAGGTGTATTAGCAGACATTAATTTTATGTTGGTTAAAACCAAAACGTGGTCTGAAACCTTAGCGAAATTGCAAACGGGCGAGTGCCAAGTCGCCAGCATGTTAAATGCCAGCCCTGAGCGAGAAAAATACCTTCTATTCACCCGTCCATTTTTTGTAGGTGCTAATGTGCTTGTCTCTGACTCAGAGCAAGGTTTTTTGCAAGGCTACGAAAATATTGGTGAGCAAATGTTAGGCACGGTGTCAAACTATCGGCAAGCAGAATACGTCAAAAATTACTATCCCAATATAAAACTTAAATTAGTGGAAACTGAATTAGCGGGCCTAAAAAGTTTAGCATCGGGAGAGATTGATTTATTTGTTGGCTCACTTTTGTCGATCAATGCTCAAATTCAAAAAAGTGGATTTTCCAATTTGCGAATCGCTGGTATCGCTGAACCGCAAGATATGCTGGGAATGGGTGTAGCCGGTAATGATACTGAGCTATTAGCGAGGCTCAACGATGCCATCGCGCAACTACCTGAATGGGTACATGTTGATATTTACAAACAATGGAATAATGTCAGAGTTATTGACGAAATTGACACTCGATACATTTGGGGCGCAGCAGGGATTATTTTCTGTTTAGTGATAGTGGGCATTTGGCGGCAAATTATTGTGAGACGTTACAATAATGCCTTACTAGCAAAAAACACTCAGTTGCAAGCCTTGCAAAATGAGTTAGTAGATAAGAATCAACGACTAGAGTTTATCTCGATTCGAGATCCGCTTACCGCTATGTTCAACCGGCACTTTATGCAAGAGCGGCTAGAGCAAGAAAAGCAAGCAAGTTTACGTAACAATACTGCGGTGTGTCTTATTCTGATAGACATCGATTTTTTTAAAGCAGTGAATGATCAACATGGTCATTCGGTTGGTGACACTGTGTTACAACAAGTTGCCCAGATAGTGCACTCTACGATACGCGAGATGGATGTTGCGGCTCGTTGGGGTGGTGAAGAGTTTGTTGTGCTGTGTCCTAATTCTGCGCTGGATGACGCAATTCAACTTGCTACTCGATTAAGAGACACTATTAGCCAATTTACGTTTAGCAAGGTGGGGCACATTACCTGCAGTTTTGGGGTGGCACAAAATAAAGAGACAGAAAGTTTTAGAGAGTGGTTCGACCGTGCTGACAAGGCGCTATATCAGGCTAAAGATGGCGGTAGAGATGCTATCTTTACCGCCAAATAGTGTTTCAATGTGCTAATAAACGATCTGTGTTAATACGTGACTCTGGCCTGGGGCAAGTATCTCACCTTGTGTTATTGCGGTTTCCACACATACCATTGTTAAGTAGCCCTCATCTTCCATATCGTTCATCGAAATCGACTTATCCTGCCATGGATTCCATACCACAAGACTATCATGTCCATTTGAACCAATAACGGTGTGTAGTTGCTTATCTACAATGGTCACATTGCTAGCTTGACACAAATGAACTCTATCTGTTTCCGCGTTGAATTCATAAGGAGAGGGAGTCTTGAACGTTTGCATGTCCTGAGTTTTGTCTCGGTAGTCGCCAGTGATACCTTGCAAACTAATGGTGCGAATATCTGAAATAGCAAAATAACTGTGTAAGGCGCAGCGATATTCAAAATGAGCAGAGCCTATATTACTCGTGACAAGCTGCATGGAACAATGTTGGCCAATCGTGATAATGAGCTGCAATTGTGCCTCGCCTTTAAAGCCTGCTCCTTGAGTAGTTGTAGGGCTTAAGGTCACTTCGGTTCCTTTGGGAGTATCCAAAGTTTTGACTATATTCCAGAGTTGAGTTCGCACGTAACCGTGACTCGGGAAGTCTTTGTTATCGGGCTCGATTTGTTTGATTTGATGGTCGCCAAACCATGGCCAACACAGCGGTACACCGCCTCTGATGGCTTGAACACCGTCTAACTTTGCCGCTTTACTCAACCAAAATCGCTCACGTAAATCGCTTTTAGGTTGAAAGCTCAACATATGTGCCCCAAACAAGGCAACTTGAGCGCTAGCGAAAGCATTATCAATATGCAGAACTTGAATATTATCTCTTATAGAAATTGAACAGGCTGGTGAAAGCAAACGGAGTCTCCTTAAAGTAAAAAAGGCGACAATCTGTTAAGAGTCGTCGCCTTTGAAGCATAAATAAACCGAGAGGGTAATGCTACCCTAGAACTTATTTACTGATGTGTGCCACTAAATCAAGTACTTTGTTTGAGTAACCAATTTCATTATCATACCAAGACACTAATTTTACGAACGTGTCAGTTAATGCGATACCAGCTGTAGCATCAAAGATTGAGGTACGTTTGTCGCCGATGAAGTCTTGCGAAACAACTGCTTCTTCGGTGTAACCCATAATGCCTTTTAATTCGCCTTCAGAGGCGGCTTTCATTACGGCACAAATTTCAGCATAAGTAGCTGGTTTTGCAAGGTTTACGGTTAAATCCACGACCGACACGTCAGCCGTTGGTACGCGAAATGCCATACCTGTTAACTTGCCGTTTAATTCAGGGATAACCTTGCCCACTGCTTTAGCAGCGCCAGTTGATGACGGGATGATATTTTGAGAAGCACCACGTCCACCGCGCCAGTCTTTTGCTGATGGGCCATCAACGGTTTTTTGCGTCGCCGTTGTTGCATGGACGGTTGTCATTAAACCGTCAACAATACCAAAATTATCATGTAATACTTTTGCTAAAGGCGCTAAGCAATTTGTCGTACAAGAAGCGTTAGACACAATATCTTGGCCAGCATAGCTGTCATGGTTAACACCCATAACAAACATCGGAGTGTTATCTTTAGAAGGTGCCGATAGGACTACTTTCTTTGCACCTGCTTCAATATGTTTACGGGCGGTAGTGTCATCTAAAAATAAGCCAGTTGCTTCAACGACTACGTCAGCAGAAATTGCATCCCAAGCTAGATTAGCAGGGTCACGCTCTGCAGAGACACGAATCACTTTACCGTTTACAACCAACTGGCCGTTTTGTACTTCTACAGTGCCATTAAAGCGACCATGAGTTGAGTCGTACTTCAACATATAGGCCATGTATTCAGCATCAAGTAAGTCATTGATACCGACGATTTCAATGTCAGAGCGTTCGCATGCTGCGCGGAACACGAAACGACCAATGCGACCAAATCCGTTAATGCCAACCTTTATTGTCATAATACACCCCTCTAAAATGAGTTAAATTGAAAGATAATTACAAAATTATGGACTATTTAGCCAAATAAGGCAAAATATTAACAAATAAATGTTATTTAATTACAGTTATGCTTCTGCAAACGTATTCAACTTCGGTTGTTAGAATTTTTAGATGATAATAAGTTGTTAACAGACTATGTCAAAATCACAGGAATTTTAAGTTAATGGCCTCATCGCTAATTGATCATCTAGTAGAATATCGCGGAATCGAGTCAAACTATACTGACGCTTGGGGCAAAGCTGCCACTATCGATCCAAATACCAAACAAAAGCTGCTGGGCGTTATGGGCTACGACGTGGATGATGCGGAAAAGCTTCAGGTTCAAGCTGACGAAGATGTTAAGACCAGTTGGTTAAATCCACTGAACCCCGTTCAAGTACTTCGAACCGGAGACACTATTCAGTTAGCCCTTAGACTTCCTATCGAATTAGTCAATGACCAATATCTTATTCGGATTATGACAGAACAGGGCGATAATTTAAGTCATGCTCTTACGCCGGTTGATGAACAGTTAATAAATGTCATTCATATTGATGGTATTGAATTTCAAGAATACTTGATTGATTTACCCTTTGGATTGCCATTGGGCTACCACGAGCTTGCTCTTACTATTGATGATGACGAAATTGCTAACATGCGTTTAATTATGGCACCGAAGTCGTGTTATAAGCCTAAAACCATTATTGATGGCAACAAAATCTGGGGATTAAGCGTTCAACTTTATTGCTTGCGTAGTGAGCATAACTGGGGCGTTGGTGACTTTTCTGACTTGGCCTATTTATTAGAAAAAGCTGCCAAACAAGGGGCCCAGTTTGTTGGATTAAATCCAATTCATGCTCTGTACCCGGCTAATCCTGATGCGTGCAGTCCTTATGGACCGTCATCTCGTCGTTGGCTCAACTTTATCTATATAGATGTAACCGCCTTAGATGGATATCAAAGCGCTGAAACTCAACACATCGTTGATGATGCTAACTTTCAGCGAGAGTTAGCCAGTGCTCGAGCGAATGAGCTGGTTGACTATCCCGCGGTAACTCGATTAAAACTGCAAGCACTGAGTGCCATCTTCGAGTATCAGAATAGTCAGTATCTCAATAAAAATACGAAACTTAACAAAGCCTTTAAAGCGTTTGTTGAAGAGGGAGGGGAAAGCTTACAAACCTTAGCGGTTTATGACGCCTTGCAGGAAAACTTAGCGGCACAAGGTAAGCCTTCTTGGGGTTGGCCTGTTTTTCCGGCAGAATTTTCTGACTTTCAAAAACCTGCCGTTGCCCGTTTTATTAAGAAAAACGCGACAAGGGTTAAATTTTTCCTATGGCTGCAATGGCAAGCCGCATTGCAGTTGGCCGCGGCTAACGAAGTGGCGGCAGCAAATAACATGTGTATTGGTCTGTACCGTGATTTAGCCGTGGGCGTGAGCGAAGGGAGTGCTGAAATTTGGGGTAACAAAGACCTCTACTGCACCAACGCCAGTGTGGGGGCGCCACCCGACGTATTGGGGCCTCTGGGACAAAATTGGGGTTTACCTCCAATGGATCCAGAAAAACTGTATCAGCAACGATATCAGCCGATAATTGATTTATTTAGCGCGAACATGCAAGCCACAGGTGCATTGCGTATCGACCACGTTATGGCCTTACTCCGCCTATGGTGGGTGGTTAAAGGCGATTCCGCTAAACAGGGCGGTTACGTTTATTATCCGGTTGATGACTTGTTAGCCATCTTGGCCCTTGAAAGCCACAAAAATCAAAGTTTGGTCATTGGCGAGGATTTAGGTACAGTACCTGAAGAAATCCGTGACAAATTAGCTGACAACGGTGTTTATTCCTATCGAGTATTCTTTTTTGAGCAGGCCAAGGACGGAGGGTTTTATTCTCCTGGTCATTATCCTACTCAGTCCATGTCTACGCTGACTACCCACGATATGCCGACATTGACAGGTTATTGGCATTGTTATGATTTGGAGCTTGGCAAAGAATTAGGCTTGTACCCAACAGAAGAGATTTTGCAGGAGCTTTTTGTTAGCCGTCATGAGAACAAACAGGCTATATTAGATACCCTGCATGCACATAAGTCAGTTGGCGATGAGATAGGTATCGACGTAAATTATGTGGGAATGAGTACCGCGCTAAACTTTGGTATGCAAAAACACATGGCTGGAGGTTCAAGCGAATTATTGAGCCTACAACTAGAAGATTGGTTACAGATGGATAAACCCGTTAATATTCCTGGTACGTTTAAGGAGTATCCTAACTGGCAACGTAAATTGACTCGAAATCTACAGGGCATATTTGATGATCCTATGCTTAATGAGCTAGCTTTGAGTCTGACAGAGGCAAGAAAAAACGCTTCGACATAATGTGATAATTAATAGCGGTTCGACCAAATTGGCGAACCGCCTTCATTAAGGCGGTAAAATGCAGCTAGAACAACAGTTACAACATGCACAGTGTGCTTCCCCATTCAATCAATTAGGCCCACGTTTCGATTCAGCTAAGTCAATTCTCTCTCTCACTGCATGGGTTCCACACGCTCTTAGCATTAAAGCCGTCGACTTAAAAACCGGTCTTGAGATCGGTGAGTTAAAGCAGGTCAATGGCACGCATTTATTTACTGGTGATTTTAAGGCGCAAGCCGCTCCTCTTGCCTATAGTCTTCATATTACTAATGCAGATACACATTATGAAATAGTTGACCCTTATCAATTCAAAGAGCAGGCCTATCACGCGGTCCATTTTGTCGATCATTCAGCGCAAAATGTGTACAAACAACTCGGCGCACAATTAGTGTCTTTGGATGTCGGATTAGCGCAGCCTATCGAGGCTACTCGTTTTGCCGTCTTTGCTCCTAACGCCAGCGCAGTTTCGTTAATCGGCGATTTCAATTTCTGGGATGGCAGCTGTTTGCCAATGCAAAAAACCGATTTTGGATACTGGGTACTCGTTGTTCCTGGAATTCGTCCGGGGGCAAAATATAAATATCAAATTAAAGATGCAGCGGGTAATAGTTTACCGCACAAGGCTGACCCTGTAGGGTTTTCTGCTGAACAATACCCTTCACATACCTCAGTGGTTTATGATCATAATGCTTATCAATGGCAAGACAGTGATTGGATAAAGCACGCGCAAAAAGACAAATATCGAACCCCAATGAGTATCTATGAAATCCACCTAGGTTCATGGAAACGCCCTGATAGAGATTCGAATGAAACGTATTTAAGCTATCGTGATTTAGTCAAAGAGCTCATTCCCTATATCAAAGATATGGGTTACACCCATCTTGAATTACTGCCCGTATCAGAATTTCCATTTGATGGGTCTTGGGGATATCAACCTGTTGGACTCTTTTCGCCAACCAGTCGCTTTGGTTCGCCCGATGACTTTAAATATTTTGTTGATCAATGCCACCAGAATGGCATTGGCGTAATCATTGATTGGGTACCTGCCCACTTCCCAGAAGATGGTCACGGGCTTGCTCGCTTTGATGGTACACATGTATACGAATATGAAGATCCTCGTAAAGGCTGGCATCCAGATTGGAATTCCTGCATCTACGATTTTGGTAAAGATACGGTGCGTCAGTTTTTAGTCGCTAACGCCTTGTTTTGGATTGATAAATTCCATATCGATGGTTTACGCGTCGATGCGGTTGCTTCAATGTTGTACCTTGATTACTCTCGGGAAGACGGCGAGTGGATCCCAAATGTTGATGGCGGTAATCACAATTATGAAGCGATTAGTTTATTGCAATGGATGAATCGTGAAGTCTATGAGAAGTTCCCTCATGCAATGACCATTGCAGAGGAATCCACTTCATTTCCAAAAGTATCTCGTCCGTTGTTCGACGGCGGCCTCGGTTTTGGTTTTAAGTGGAATATGGGCTGGATGCATGACTCGCTGCACTATATTTCAAAGGATCCAAGTTATCGCCGCTATCATCATAATGAAATCACTTTTAGTATGGTGTACGCCTTTGATGAAAATTTTGTATTACCTATCTCTCATGATGAAGTGGTACATGGTAAGGGCTCCTTATTACGCAAAATGCCAGGGGATGAGTGGCAACAAGCAGCAAACTTGCGCGCTTATGCTGCATTCATGTACGGGCACCCCGGTAAAAAACTAAACTTCATGGGTAATGAAATTGGTCAAGCCGCTGAATGGAACCATGATAGTTCTGTGAATTGGCATTTGCTGGAGTTTGAAAAACATAAAGGCATTCAAAGCTTATATCGTGACCTAAATGGTTTATATGCAAAGTACCCTGCTTTATATGAATTAGATAGCAGTCATGCTGGGTTTGAGTGGATTGATCATGGTAATGCTGAGCAAAGTATTTTGTCATTTTTACGTAAGTCTGACGGCCAACAACAAAAGATCTATTGCATAACCAATTTCACGCCTGTACCACGTGATAACTTCTTACTCGGTGTGCAAGATGAAGGGACGTATCAATTGTTGATGAATACCGATGATAAAAAATACTGGGGGAGTGGTTACAAGGTAGTGAAAAAAATGACGTCCAAAGCGAAGTCTTGGAATGGCCAACCGGCTGCCATTAGTATCAATTTACCGCCCTTGGCGAGTTTATTTATTATTTTTAAAGGTTAGAAAAAAATGGATGCTAAAGCGTTAAATGTATTACCGGGCGCGGCTCATCCACTTGGTGCAACGTTAACGGCAAATGGCTGCAATTTTGCAGTCCATTGCCCCAATGCCACGGAAGTGCAACTTTGCTTATTTGCAAAAGATACCGAAGAACAACTCGCTGTCATTCCCTTACCTGCTAAAACAGGCAAGGTTTGGCATGGTTTTATTGAAGGGATAACAGAAGGGCAGTTATATGGCTACCGAACATGCGGTGAAAATAACGCTCAACTTGGATTGCAGTTCAATCCTGAAAAATTACTCATTGACCCCTATGCCAAGGCACTAAATCGCCCCTTAGTATGGAATGCCCAGCAGTACGATGGCGATAGCCAGTTTATGATTGCCAAGGGCCTTGTCTTAAAAACCAGTGAATGTCGCGGTCGGATTACCAAACCACGAGTGCCAATGAGCCAAACCGTTTTATATGAAGCCCACGTAAAAGGCATCAGTCAACTTCATCCTGATGTGCCCGATGCCCATCGTGGAAAGTTTTTAGGTTTGTCTCATCCTTCAATTATCAAGCATATTAAGTCCCTTGGTGTCACGAGTGTTCAGCTCATGCCGGTGATGGCGTTTATGCCAGAGCGTTATATTACTGAAAAAGGGTTGACCAACTATTGGGGATATAATCCGATCAACTATTTTAGTCCTGATCCTCGTTATGTCGTGGCTGATGGGGTGTGTGAATTTAAAAGTATGGTTGATAGTTTGCATGAGGCAGGTTTAGAGGTCATTTTAGATGTGGTGTTTAATCACACGGCTGAAGGGGGGCTAGACGGCCCTACCTTAGCGTTTAAAGGGCTTGATAACGCTTCGTTTTATTTGTTTGAGCGCAATGAGTACGGCACTGTTGATTATCGCAAGTATGTGAATAACTCAGGTTGCGGTAATAGCGTCAATACGGCCTATCCCTATGTACTGAAACTGGTCATGGATTCACTGCGTTATTGGGTTCAAGAAATGGGGGTGGATGGCTTTCGTTTTGATCTTGCCGCAAGTTTGGGCCGAGACCCTTATGAATTCTCTAGTGTATCGGGTTTTTTTAGAGCCATACGACAAGATCCCGTATTATTAAACATCAAACTTATCGCTGAGCCTTGGGATATTGGCAATGGTGGTTATCGATTAGGCCAGTTTCCATCGAATTGGGTGGAATGCAATGACAAATACCGTGATACGGTGCGCGCATTTTGGCGCGGAGATAAAGGCCACACAAGTGATTTTGCTACTCGTTTATTAGGCTCACGAGATATTTTTCCTAAGGAAAATCGAGCTATTCATACCTCTGTCAATATGGTGACTTACCACGACGGCTTTACATTGCAAGATTTGGTTAGCTACAACGAACGCCATAATGAAGCGAACTTAGAACAAAATCGTGATGGTCATGGGCATAATATTTCGTCAAATCATGGATTTGAGGGGGTGACAGGCGATACGCAAATTAAGGCTCTTAGAGATCGTCAGAAGCGAAACTTGTTTGCTACCTTAATGATGTCGCAAGGCATCCCCCATGTGTTAGGTGGCGACGAATTAAGTCGCACGCAACAGGGTAATAACAATGCCTATTGTCAAGACAATGAAATTAATTGGTTTGATTGGGAGTTAAGCGAAAATGAACAGGACTTTTTAGATTTTTGCCGTCACATGATCAAGCTTCGCCGCGACAGTGAACTGTTAAGTCAACTTAATTTGGAAGATGATAGTTACTCCTTGCAACACAACGTCGACAAGATCAATTGGTATCGCCCTGATGGTGAAAGAAAATTAGTCGATGATTGGCACGATCATAATAATCAGGCCTTCGCCGTAGAATTTGTCGGTCTCGAACCAGCAGATACAGTTAACAAAACTGAGCACTGGTTATTGGTTTTTAATGCAACTGACCATGATGTACGTTTTAATTTGCCCCTTTTAAGTCAGGCTCATGGTTGGAAAATTATGGTGGATACCCGTTATCCAAAATTAGCCCTTCAACCTCAGGTGGCAGTAAAGCAGGTTTATATGCAGGCATTTAAGAGCATCTGTTTATTCAAGGTGATAAATGACCAAACCTAAGCTATTTTTGCCGGAGGGGACTTGACTGAACAATGTGCCCAGTAATATAACTGTCATATCCATCGATTGGATACCTTACACATCAACCATGGAATCATGACGGTCGGAGTATAATTGTGAAGTTAACTGAATCGCAGTGGCGAGAGAGATTAACAGAGGAAGAGTTTAAGGTTTGTCGTGAAAAAGGGACTGAGCGCCCTTTCACGGGGCACTTACTCGACAGTAGAGCAGCTGGTGATTATGTTTGCACCTGCTGTGAAAAGAAGTTATTTACCTCTGAAGATAAGTTTGATTCCGGTTGTGGTTGGCCCTCATTTTTTAGCCAAAGCACGGAACAGAATGTTGAATATCACAGCGATAACAGCTTAGGGATGCTGCGCATCGAAATCGTTTGTCGTCATTGTGATGCCCACCTAGGGCATGTCTTTGATGATGGCCCGCCACCAACGGGCAAGCGCTATTGTGTTAATTCAGTTGCCGTTAAATTTAAACCCACGTAATCCCTATTTGCTTGAAAACGCTCAATTATTGAGCGTTTTTTGTTTTAGGTCAAAAAAGTATAAAAAATATCGTGAAAGTAAATTTCATTTATTAGGTCTCAAAAACGCTGAATAAGGCTGTTTTAACCCTTGCCTGCCGATTTATCACCTCACTCTGAATCTATTTTAAAAGTCTAAGTTAAAAGTGTAGAAATATTACAAATTAAATAGCTTAAAAGACTGATTTTTAATCATTTTAGTAATTTAGTGCCAATTTGGCGAAAGGGATCACTTTCATTAGAATGACGCCGCTTTATCACAGCATCGCTGTATATCCGTAATCAAGATTGATATGTCAGCTAAGACTAGCGACAAAAAATATCAAAATCATTCACTGTAGGTAGCCACTTTCAATTATGAATCAGCAATTAGAACAGGAATTATTAAGCAGTTGGCAAGAAAGGCAGGAATATGCTGAGCAAATGCAGCCTTTGCTAGGAAAGTTATACCGCAATCATGCAATCGAAATCTCGGTGTATGGGCGTCCGTTACTTGGCGCAAGTGCAATCGACATCATCAAAGCGCACCGGTCCGTCCGCTTAAAGGAAACGCATAAACTAAGGTTGCGTGAAAGCTGGCCTTTGTTAGACGCTATCAGTCAAATGACTCTGGCCCCAGCACATATTGATTTAGGAAAACTAGCATACGCTTATCACTATGATGCACAATTTGCAGAGCAATCAGTAGAACAATACCTGCAACAGCAACTTGCTGAAATTATTGGCGTACATGACGCTCAAGAGCCACAAGATGTGGTGTTATACGGTTTTGGTCGAATAGGTCGTATTTTAGCCAGATTACTTATCGAACGTCAGGGGAAAAATAATAAGCTGCGCTTAAAAGCGATTGTTGTAAGAGGCGGTAAGAGTGGAGATCTTGAAAAGCGTGCTAGTTTGCTAAGACGCGATTCAGTGCATGGCCCTTTTAATGGCAGCATCACCATTGATACTGAAAAAAATGCCATCAAAGCGAATGGCTCCTATATTCAAGTGATATACGCTAACTCGCCGCAAGAAGTTGACTATAGCCATTACGGTATTCAAAACGCCATTGTGATCGACAACACCGGAATGTGGCGTGATCAAGAGGGTTTGAGTCAGCATTTATTGTCGAAGGGTGTTAAAAAAGTCCTTTTGACCGCGCCGGGCAAAGGCGACATAAAAAACATTGTTTTTGGTGTTAACCATAATGACGTAGCCGCAGAAGACGTCATATTGTCAGCCGCTAGCTGTACCACCAATGCCATCACCCCTGTTTTAAAAGCGCTAGATGAACATTTTGGGATTCAAAGTGGGCATGTAGAAACGGTACATTCATTTACCAATGATCAAAATTTGATTGATAATTTCCACAAGGGTGACCGACGTGGACGCAGTGCGGCTTTGAACATGGTTATCACTGAAACCGGTGCTGCTACAGCCGTTGCGAAAGCGTACCCGCAATTAAAGGGTAAACTAACGGGTAGTGCTATTCGCGTACCTACTCCAAACGTTTCCCTAGCGATCTTAAATTTACATTTGAGCAAAGCCACTACCAAGGACGAGCTCAACAATTACTTACGTGATGTTTCGCTTTTTTCCGACCTGCAACATCAAGTTAACTATACGGCTTCAAGTGAAATAGTGAGCACAGACTTAGTAGGAACTAGAGCCCCAGCTGTGGTTGACTCAAAGGCAACCATCGTGGTTGACCAACGAGCAACTGTCTATGTTTGGTACGACAATGAGTTTGGCTATAGCTGTCAGGTCATGAAGGTGCTAGAAAAAATGTCAGGGTTAACATCACCCACCTTACCTCACGCGACAGTGAAACTGTAAGCAAAGACGCTGTGCTGTTTTAAGGCAGCATAGCGGCGTTTTTATGCGCTAATATAGGCTGTAAATTGAAAATTTCAGCCTTTTTGTTGTTCAGTTTCTCCAGTTATAACCTTTTTTATTGAAGCTGTGTTAAATTACCGCGGTCAAATTTATTAGAGAATATATCGTGAGAATAAGCAGCAATTTTGATAGTGGAAATATCGAGGTAAACAATGCCTCTTCGCCAAATGACATTAGACTGAGCATTAAAAAAGACAAGCAATCAGACTTTTTTCAATGGTTCCATTTTAAACTTGAAACCACCGCATTTTTATCACACAAGCTTGTTATCACCAATTTACATCAGTCCGCTTACCCTGATGGTTGGAAGAATTATCAAGCCGTAGCTTCATATGATCGCCAAGAATGGTTCAGAGTCGATACCGAGTTTGATGGTGACAGTTTAGTCATACAACACACCCCTGAATATGAGCATGTTTATTATGCTTATTTTGCCCCTTATAGCTACGAACGTCATCTTGATCTTTTAGCATGGGCGCAGCAATCACCCGTATGTCAGCAGCAGTTTTTAGGCGAGACCCTCGATGGGCGTGATATGTCGATGTTGGTGGTAGGTGAACCAGAAGAAGGCAAAAAAGTTATCTGGGTCACTGCCAGACAGCATCCAGGTGAAACCATGGCTGAGTGGTTTGTTGAAGGATTTTTGGAACGTTTATTAGATGAGAGTGATGGTGTTGCCCGTCAATTGCTGGAAAAAGCGGTATTTTACGTCATACCCAATATGAATCCCGATGGTTCTGTTCGCGGTCATTTGCGCACCAATGCTATTGGCGTGAACCTTAATCGAGAATGGGCGACACCTAGTTTAGCGTCTAGTCCTGAGGTGTATTTTGTCAAACAAAAAATGATAGAAACTGGGGTGGACATGTTTTTAGATGTCCATGGTGATGAAGCACTACCCTACAATTTTGTAGCTGGCTGTGAAGGTAACCCAGGCTATTCTCCTCGCATTAAAAATTTAGAAGATAAATTTAAGCAAAACTTTATGTTAGCAACGCCAGACTTCCAAGACAGTTTTGGCTATCCAAAAGACAAACCAGGAGAGGCCAATCCCACAGTCGCCACTCACGCTATTGGTCAACACTTTGATTGTTTAGCCTTTACCTTAGAAATGCCTTTTAAAGATAATATCGATTTACCTGACAGTGCCTATGGCTGGTCGCCTGCGCGCAGTAAACAGTTGGGTGAAGATGTAATGATTGCTATGCGTGCTGTAGTTGATATGCTTCGTTAGGAACGATAAAACCGTTACAAAAAACAATAAAATACTGACTAAAATAATAAATAAAGGGGAAAGCAGTGGAAATATTTCATGATTTTTTAAAGTCACTTGACGGCATGCTGGGTGGAGCCTTCTGGTTTCCTTATGTGCTTCTCGGTACCGGTTTGTTCTTCACAATATATTTGAAATTTCCACAAGTTCGATATTTCAAACATGCATGGAAAGTGGTGTTAGGAAAATACGATAAAGCGGATTCTCCAGGGGATACGACGCATTTTCGAGCACTGACAACCGCCTTATCAGGTACCGTTGGTACAGGTAACATCGGTGGGGTGGCATTTGCTATCTTTTTAGGTGGGCCGGCTGCGTTGTTTTGGATGTGGGCAACGGCTTTTTTAGGGATGACAACCAAATTCGTAGAAGTGACCTTGTCTCACAAATACCGTGATAAAACACCTGACGGTACGATGGCTGGTGGTCCCATGTATTACATGGACAAACGCTTGAACATGAAATGGCTAGCCGTTGCCTTTGCTGTGGCAACCGTTATCAGTTCATTCGGTACTGGAAACTTGCCTCAAAGTAACGGTATCGCGACCAGTATTGAATCCACCTTTGGCTTCGATCCTCTTATTGTTGGTAGCGTGTTGGGTATTTTACTGGCATTGGTTATCTTGGGCGGTATTACCCGTATTGCAGCAGTAACGTCTAAAATCGTACCCTTAATGGCGCTTATTTATTTGGTTGGTGCGGTGTCTGTTATTTTTGCCAATCTTGAAAACGTCGGACCTTCGTTTGTGTCTGTGTTATCAGATGTGTTTACTGGCTCGGCGGCAACAGGTGGCTTCTTGGGGGCGACTATCGCTTATGCGTTTAACCGCGGCGTTAACCGAGGTTTGTTTTCAAACGAAGCGGGCCAAGGTTCTGCACCAATTGCTCACGCAGCGGCAAAAACAGATGAGCCTGTCTCTGAAGGAATGGTGTCAATACTTGAGCCCTTTATCGATACTATTATTATCTGTACCTTAACTGGTTTGGTGATCTTGTCATCGGGCGTTTGGAAAGAAAAACACTGGAATACCTTTGATCGTTCAGACATGGACATTGTTGCCGGTGCTTACCTTGAGTCGAGCGATAGCGATAAAAAACAACTTTATAATTACTTGAACGGTTTAGATGAAAGCCAAGTTGAGGAATTTAATGGTGAAATACAAGTGGTCAACGGTAAACCTGTTAGCACTGGATTTACTATTATTAACGCGCGTTCATTAGCTGAAGACGTGACCTTTACAGTGGGTGATCCTGAAGATACTTTTACCGGTACGTTAAAAGTAGTTAATGGGCAATTGCTTAAAGATAACATCATGGTGTCTGGTTACTCGTTAATTCACTCAGCCAGTTTAACGGCGGTAGCGTTTACACGAGGGTTCTTTGGCGATTCGGGAAAATATATTGTTTCAATAGGTTTATTGCTCTTTGCTTTTTCAACAGCCATCGCTTGGTCATATTATGGCGACAGAGCCATGACCTATTTATTTGGCCCGCGTTCGGTTATGCCATATAGAGTGGTTTACGTTGCAGGCTTTGTTTGGGCTGCAGTGTCTGATACGACCTTAGTTTGGACGCTATCTGCAGTAGCGATAGTAGTGATGACCTTGCCCAACTTATTTGGTATCTTTTTGCTCAGAAAAGAAATGAAAGATTCGGTAGCAAGCTACTGGGATAAATTTAATAAAGAACATAAGTCTTAAGTTTAGTGATTAACAAAAGCGCAGCTCATAGCTGCGCTTTTAAGTTAAAAACTGTTTTTAGTGAACATCGTATAAAGTAGCTTGGTCATAACCTTTATTGAGCTACCTGTGTGGAGTAGAAAAATGGCATTGATAGATTGTCCCTCATGCGGCAAAAAAATTTCAGACAAAGCACAAAGTTGCCAGCACTGTGACTTTGCAATTGGTCAAGCGAGTGTTGAGGACTTTGCGAGAAAAAACGCATTGAAAAAGTATTTGCAACGCCAAAGTATTCAAAATCAGTCAATGCTGGCCATGTTGTTGTTTGTTGGTGGTTTTGGTTTTATGTATTGGGGCGATGTGACCCAAGAAGACATTCAATTTAAACTTGCATTTGCAGTAGCCGCGAGCGGTTTCATTTGGTACATAGTGAATCGTGTGCGCCTTGTTTTTATTAAAAAATCTGATTGAGCGATAACCAGTAATGAATGTTGAAGTACTCGTGCAAAACATGTCGCAAGACATATACGAAAAGCTACGTGGCTCAGTAGAAACCGGAAAGTGGCTTGATGGCTCGCCCTTGACAGAGCAACAAAAAGAAACATGTATTCAAGCTGTTATGCTATATCAGTCTAAAGTGCTGAAATCTGAACAACACATGACCGTTGGTGCAAACGGCGAAATAGTGCACAAAAGCCGAGACGCTTTAAAAAAAGAACTTGCCCAACAATCTTTCGATAATCAAACTATAGCGCGGTTTAAACAGGATGATATTTAATCGTTTTTTTCGTTCCAAACATCTCGATCCAAATCCACACGTTCGCATCAAAGCCATTGAAAAGTTAAACAGTGAGCTTTCTGCTGAAAAATCGGTTTTACACGAATTGGCGTTTAACGATCCTGATGCTGGAGTCAGTTTAGCTGCTTTGCAAAAGTTAGATAGTTTTACCTTGTGGTATAAAATGTCTGAGATAAGTAAAGACGAAAGGGTACTTAAAAAATCACAGCAAATTGTTGAACAAAGCCTGTTTGATCCTACCAATACCCGCTTAAATGAACAAGAAAAGCTCAGTTTTGTGCGTCAATGCAAAGACGTAAAGTTGCTAGAAAAGTTGGTTTTTTTACCTTGGGTGCAATCGGATACACGCTTAGCTGAAACATTACTCACCAAAATATCAAAGCCTGTAGTGCTGGAAAAGATCATATTAGAATCGAGCAATGCCGAGTTGCAAAACCGTTTAATGGATAAATTAAGCGATGAAGCAACTAGCCGAAAATTGCTAGCAAAAGTCATTAAAAAAGGCCGCGCTGAGGCAGTCAATCAAAAAGCTCGCGACATACTGCAAAAATGGGATTTGCAACAACAGTTGCCCATCAGTATTGAAAAAGACACGACAATGTTGCTCTCTCGCTTACTTGCCTTAAAAGAACAGACTGATTTACGTATTATCACGGTACAGCAAGAATTATTAACGGCTCAATATGCTGAGCTTTGTGAACAGTTTTCTTGTTTGGCCGAAAGCAAAAAACGAGAATTTGAACAAAAATTTAGTGAAATAAGCCAGCGTGTAAACAACACGATTGAGCTGCTCAAACCTCAATGGCAAGAAGAGCAAGCTGCCCAGTTACTCAGCAAAAACATCAATGATCTCCAGTCAAAGAGTCGCGAAGTCCTCGATGCAGCCAATGCTTTATTACGTGAGCACATGCTTGAGATAACAAATGACCAGGTTGAGTCGACTACTGAAGAATTAAATCACTTGTACGACAGTGTGAAACAAACACTAAGGTCGCTGCCGGCTGACAAATCTGTAGAAAAAAGGCGTTTAGAGCTGATCATCGAGCAAATAATTCAGTGTCAAGAAAGCTTGGCAAATTTGCCTGGTTTCATGTTGTGTTTAGGTCACAGCCAAGAATTATTGCAGCAGTTTAGTGCTTTAAAATTGCCTGATGATGTCAGTCAAATTGATGCCGCAGAGCAATATTTGAGAGAAGTAAAACACCAGTGGCGTGAAATTACGCAGCGTTTTAATAAAAACCTACCTGCTGAATTGCTTTCGGCTTGGCAACAAGTTGTGCATGATTGGCAAGGCGCAATTAAAAACCTGAGCGAGCAAGTTAACCAAGAGGTTGCACGTTGCCGAAATAAGTATCGCGCGATAGAAGGTTTGATCAATCAAGGGCGTTTTCGTCTTGCTATTGATGTGTATAGCAAAGTGCTGGTTTGGTATGAAAAACTACCAGAAAAACAACAAGATAAACTGAATAAAATACATTCGCAGATAAAACAGCAAATTGAAAATTTAAAAGATTGGCAAGAGTATATTGCTGCCCCCCGAAAGCCAGCCTTACTTAGTGACGCTGAGCAGCTGGTACTTGCACCGCTAAGCGATATTGAAGAGCAAGCAAAAGCTATTAAAGTGCTTCGTCAGCAATGGAACAGTTTAGGTGTGATTGATTCAGAATCGGATGCAGCACTGAACGTTGCCTTTGATGAAACCTTAGAAAAAGCGTTTGCGCCTTGCCGAGCTCATTATGAGCAGCAACAACTATTGCGAGCTCAAAATCTGCAAGACAAAAACGCTATTTTACTTGAGTTAGGGCAGTTGAATGAATCCACAGGTGAGTTGAGCCAATTGTCTAAACAACTGACTACTTTGCAGCAGAAATGGCGCAAAACCGGCGAAGTTGAGTTTAGTTTACGCAATGATCTGTATGCTAGATTTCAAAGCGCGGTATTACCCCTAAAAGAAAAAGTGTCTGCTTATTATCAAAGCAATGCAGAGCAAAAAGGAGTCTTAGTTAAAAAGGCTCAGCAGTGCCTTGAAATTACACCAATTGAAGACGGCATTAACCAGATTAAGTTACTTCAGCAGCAGTGGAAGTCTACGCAGCACGCAGGTAAAAAAGCAGAAGCTGTGTTATGGCCCGCTTTCAAAGAAGCTTGTGACAAAGTATTTGCGTTACGTAATGCCCAATTTGAGCAGCAAAAGTCACAGCAAATTCAGCAAATAGTGAGCCTCAAAGAAAAGCTCGCTGCTATGCAAAGTGCAGTCGAACAGGCGCAAAATAAAGCAGAGTTTGAGCAAGCCAGTGCGTTAAAAGCAGACATTACTGACCTATTAGCTTCAGTAGCTAGTAAAGAGCGCCATGCCTTGGAGCGCCAACTACAAGGCCTAGAACAGCAGATTTCACAAGGCATAGCGAAGCAAGAATCAAGCTTGGTTCAGCGCCAATATGTGTCTGTCTTTAAGGTGATGTCGAAGTGGCAAACACCAGATGAATTGCCAGCTGAACATGAGGAGTTGTCAAATACTTGGCAGGCAGCATTTAATCAGTCAGCACAGGGCCCGATGCTCACACGTCACGAGCTAACGGTGATGTTAGAAATTCTTAAAGAGCAGGCTTCCCCTAACGTGGACAGTGCGTTAAGACAACATCTTCAATTGCAATTAATGGCTAAGAAATTACAAGATGGCGACCTAGAGCAAGCAGATGATTTACTTAAAAAATGGATCAGTTTAGGTCCTTTAACGACCAACGAGCAGAGTTACTTTGAGCGGGTTCAATCTTTATTCATCTATTAAGGCGCCAGAGAGTCAAATGGTAAACTTAGTGTTATTTACAGTATGTCACGATAATCAGGGCAAAAATGAGTCAGTCAGACGCAATACGCCTCAATAAATTTATCAGCGATTCGGGTTTTTGCTCCCGTCGTGAAGCAGATAAATTAATTGAAGCGGGGCAGGTTACGATAAACGGTTCAACACCTGAACTAGGCACCAAAGTCCTACCAGGCGACGAAGTGCGAGTACAGGGGCAGTTGGTCTCAGCGAGTGCCAGGAATAAGTCAGATAGGGTCTATATTGCTTATCACAAACCGGTAGGGATAACCTGCACCACGGAGCGTCATATTAACGGCAATATTATCGATGCAATTGGACACAGCGAGAGAATTTTTCCAATTGGTCGCTTAGATAAACCTTCCGAAGGTTTGATTTTTTTGACCAGCGATGGTGACATCGTTAATAAAATTTTACGCGCCGAAAATGCCCATGACAAAGAGTATGTGGTTACGGTAAATCGACCATTAACAGAGCACTTTATCAATAAAATGGCCAAAGGCATTCCAATTTTGGATACCATCACAAAACCTTGTACAGTTAAAATGCAGAGTAAGATGGTGTTTACGATTGTGCTAACACAGGGGCTGAATCGACAAATAAGACGAATGTGTGAATATCTTGGTTATGAGGTAGTCAAGTTAAAACGCACACGGATAATGTCAATAAGACTCGCCGGGCTAAAAGCAGGACAGTGGCGAGATTTAACTGGCGATGAAGTTGAAAATCTGCAAGCGGCTGTGATGAATTCGTCTAAAACGGCATAACTTGTTTTGTTGCTTCTACTAGCCTGTTGATCTTATTTTAAATTAACAGGCTAGTA
>NZ_JANQVQ010000224.1 GCF_030730205.1 Paraglaciecola sp. | reverse complement strand
CATAACTTGGGTTTGATAGCTGAAAAATTTAGGCCGCAATTCTAAATCGCTTTTGTCCAGAAATCAGCTACAACAGTACTGCGTGTAACCAAGGGCTTTATTGCCGTGCTCAGCTTTATACTCCTGCCATAACAGCAGTTTGGTGACGCCTTTTCTGCGCAGCTCAAGGTGTACCTGCACCCACAACGGCAAGACCTGTTGTGTACTGTAATCAAGACCAGGGAATAACAGCTACCACATTATGAGTTGGCAAACCCAAATACTCACCAAACTTGATCCATTGCCGGGCTATAATATTGAAGATATTTGCATGCCTATTTTTGGATACTACTGCAAATTGAATACTGCTTTGTAATTGATCTTTGATTGTCGGCATAGTGGCAAAGAGAAAGGTGATGATTTGGCGCCATTATGGCGTAGCTTTGCAAACTGCGCCAATTTTGGCTGGATTTTTGGCACAGTTCTGTCTAAACCACGCCAATTTGGGTATAGCATTTGAGATATTAGTGGTGTTCCTTCACCCGAATAAACTTCTAAGCCTGCCGCTTAAATGTTCACGTTTAAATTGCGTTATGGTCTCAGTTAACAGCAGCAAGCGTAAGAATTATCCGTTTATAAATTTGTGTTAAAAGACGGTACTCTGCAATCGATTTACTCGTCGGTGATCTTCGGCCCTTATCGGTTGATATTGATTTGACTTAATTAAATCTATTCAGTAACTTAATTTATAGTTAAGCAATTATAAGGTGTCGCTTGGATAGCTTAGATGAATTTCAACCTCAGTTTGATGTGGCATGGCAACTTTCAAGTTGGGTGATTTTGGAGTATGAATCTTATGTTAACAAAGAGAGGCTATATCAACTTCTGGTAGTTTATGAGCGAGATGGTCCTGAAGCAACTTTATATAAATTAAATGTATTTAGTCAAAAGCTCAGCCTTAATTTCGTGCTCATTGAGGGTAATTCGTTTATTTGGTGCCCAAATAAAAAAAATACACAGGTATTGTCTCTTGACGATTATCTTGCTGATATAAATCATATTTACAAATTAGCAGACTATATTGGCAAATTACGAACTGAAAGACACTATGTAAATGTTGTTCAGAAAGATCAAATTCCAGACTATTCTACTATCCCTTCGCAAAGGTACTGGAGAGCATATGTTGTTTTTTTACAGAATATTGCCCCAATGTGGAGGTTATCAGCTAAACAAGCGGCTTTGTTAGTGACTGGACAATCTAATATGTGGCCATTGAGTGAGGATGATTTCAATAATTATTTCACTGCGGCTCATCGGGATAGGCTTCATTTACTGTTGCTAATTCAAAGTAATTTGGAAAAGTTCTATGGCAAAGATAGAAAAGAAATTTTGCAGTGGCTAAATACTAAACATATTAATTTTGGCAATGTCTCAGCGTTTAATTTGATGGCTTCAGAAGAAGCTGGCATTTTAATCGTTCACCAAAATACCTCATTCCTCTTAAAAAAATAAGTTCACTGGTTCATAATTCATCCATATCATGATGGATAAAAAATAGTATGTAAAACGCTAGGCGAAATCCCTGAAGTGCAGGAGGGCGATTACGTTTTTGGATAGGCTCATTTTTATTGAGTCCTTTTATATTTAACCAATCCTCTGTTTCTAGTCTACTCATGATATCTAGATGAATTGCAGCTGTTTTGGGGTATTTGGGATCATAGCGGTCATCACGGTTAAAGTTAGGCAGTTCCTTTGTCCAATGGTCCCACCAGTATTGACGTTCCTCACTATCAAACTGATAGCGACAGACCAGCGTTAATCTAACATTCTGAATATAATCATCATCTATGCTGATTAATTTAATTACCTCATACCACAGCTTTAGCCACTTTTCGCCATCAGTGTCAGGCAATGATGTTTTTCGGAATCGAAGATCAGACCATTCAATATCACAGAAGTCCACCATATATTTCGCAGCTAAAATCACTTTTTTTTGGTCATCAACGGGCAGTGCATTATATCTGTTTAATATTTCACCAATAACGAGTTGTATATTCTCTTGCTTAGGTATTTTTACCAGTTTATCAACAGCGACTTTCTTTACTTTTTGAGAGCCAATATAGCCTCTACGTGAGCTGTTCTTGAATCTGAGTTTGACTTTTCCGTACTTGTGAGGGCTTTGCTGTTGACTAAAAAAGTAGTGCACATTTGCAATTGCTTTGTCAAAAAGCATTTCATCAATATTGTAGTTTTTTATGCAGGTTGTTCTATTTACATCATTATTAACATGTTGCAAAAGAGCATCGTAGATCAGCAACTCATCAATAGCGGTTGGCGTAATTTGTGTCAACGGCGCAATGGTATTTGGTGACAGCGTTAGCCACGAGTCAGTGTCAACAACGGATTCAGGATAGATATTGCTTACATGTTCAGCCAACTTATTTTGGATAAAACGATTAAAGCCATCAAAATAAGTACTACTGTGTTCTTTTTTATTTATTTCTCTGTAAAGGGTCCGAGTAGTGAAACCGGACAACGTTGCTTTTGCTTTATCAGTTAAATCGGGTAATTGTTGCTGTAGATCAGACCAGATAATCCAATGTGCGCTATGAATATAATGGCAAAGTGTGATTGATGGACCTGAGTGACCGATGAATGAACTGATTGTATGCAAGGTGTTTCTTGCTGGTTGATCTTCATTTCGATTAAAAATATGGTTTTTGGCATCCGTTAAATGTTTAAAGGTAGGATGTTTTTGTAAGGCAGGGATCGGGTGGCTAAATTTATGAATATCGGCAGTCCAATACCAAAACAACCAAGTTGCAAATGAATGTCTTAAGTGGTGGAAACGAAAAGTATTATCGCCAGTAACACGTTGTAGTAGCGTTGTCAGAGGCATAAAAAGATGGTTCGCATGCACAACTTGCGCATCTCGGGAGAATAGCGGCGATTTATCACCGAAATAAAATAAAAACTCTGAATCTTCCAATCCTAACTTGAGTCTTTCAGTGCAATAATCAGCAAAAATATTTTTTTCTTGTTCATTTAGCAGGTGGCCAATAGGCAAGCGCCGTTTTGCGGATATGCTTTTTAGTTCTCTCGCTTGCGATGGCCAAATGATCAACGTTGCCAAGTTTGGTGTCGTATTCTCGTTGCTGATACTCCATTCCAAATCACTGAGCTTTAAAAATAACAGTTCACTTCGACGGAGACCGCAGCGAAATCCTAATATTAATGAGACGGATACGGCTTTTCGTTTCAGATCAAAAAGTCCTGTGATTTCGGCCGATTGTTGTAAAAAATCAATAGCATTATCATACTCCCAAGGCATTAATATGTTTGCATCAACAAGATTGGCTTGGTCTTTATTACCTGCGACGATAAAACTTTGAAAGATATAGCAAGGCTTAACCTGATAGTCGAGCTCTAACAAAATATGAAAATCTCTGAGAATTTTAGCCCTTCTAGCTTTTACCGCAGTGTTTTTGCCCGCATCAATGATCAGTAAATAGATATCTTCTAACTCATCGATAGACATATTGAGTGGATCTCGATAACCGATATGTACTTGAAGAGGAATTGCTACTGATCCAAGGTATGACAACAGTGTTGATGGTTTGAGTTTTCCCGACCATCTGCTTTGTCTTGTTAAACGGCTATGTGTCCATTCAACTAAAAGCTTTGTCACTGGGAGGATATTATTCTCCTTAAGCATCGGCTCATTTTTAATGGCATTTGCAAGCGACATTGATTTATTGGGATTTTTATCATTTTCTGCGTCATTATGTTTTCTTTTTTTGTATTCTCTCAGTTGCTGCTTAACCGAGGTTAACAGTGCTTTTGAATTTAAGAAGCTTTTGCTGTTGGTTGACTCTTGAGTACTGCTAGGGATCGTATGCGTTTTCGACGACTCTTCAGGTTGTGTATGGTCAATTGAAAGTGGTGGTGTTTTTTCACTTATCAGCCTTAAAAGAGGTTGTAATTTGAGTGTAAGGTTAATCTCTTTACCCGTTAAAAGTGGTAGTGAAAAAGGTGTTAAAGACAAATAGAGCAGACTATTAATCACTCTAAAGAGCCAGCTTAATTTAATATCAGTTCTCGTTTGTGCTGGATTCAGTAGTAAGAACCTACGAAGATAGTGCTCAGGTGACCTTATGATTTCAAAACATGCTTGAGTGTTATACCAATGTTTAATAAGAAGTACTGTGAGGTTATCAGGGGTCCAGTTGTAAGGTTCATTTGCAGAGCCTCGTAATTCAAACCAAATCAAGCCTTTTGCAGATTGTAATTGCTTGTTATAAAGCAGGGACAAAAAGCTATTTAAATGAGATTGATTCAATAATCCACCATGTCGAACGGCACAGTAGAGTAGTCTGCCAAAGAGCGCTTCATCTGAAAGCTCCTGCATTTCAAGACTTTGAATAAAAAAAGTATCGAACGAAACAACCTCTTGGATTTCGTTGATATTGTCCTCGCGGATGGGGGGGCTTGGACGAATGAGTTTTGCCGGATTTTTAATCAGGAAGTCCGCACTGTACGAACTTCGATTGCTGTCTACATAGCTATTTAATTGTGCGGTGAATTTAACTTTTTTAACTGACTTTGACGGGTTATTTTCTGCTTTAAGCAAAGTCCAAAATATCTGGTCATAGTCCTGCTCTGAAAGGATACATATATTTTTTTCATTAATTTTTAGATTAAGGTTGCTCAGCTCCGTTCGGACAACTTTGTTTAGTTTTTCATATTTCATGATGGCATTCCTTGGATAACCTTGATCCCAAGGATGTTTGATAACTCTGTTATGTATGGCTCGATGGTTTGATAAATTGCACGCATACTCAGTGTTGAACTTGAAGACCAAAATTGTTCGCCGATATTGGCATGGCCTAATACAGCATCAATAATTTCATGAGGAACTGGCGTGAATGTTGACTTAATCGATGAGGGGTCTTCCAAGAAAACTCTGAGTAGTCTTCTGTTTGAATTAACGGGCGCATCTATGTAATGAGACAATTGTTTATCATAGGAACTTACAGAAAATGGGACTATTTTCAACTTATCAGATTGGGTTGGCTCAATCTCTAAGAAAAAAAGTCTGGGTATCTGTTTTACAGGTGTTCCTAAACGGATCAGGCGTCCTTTTACGGCTAGTAGATGTTCTTCATAATGCTGCATCTGCTCTATAACTTCATTAACCAGAGGAATGTATCGAGTATTGAATTCATCAGACTGACTTTTTTCGCGACGAATAAAAACTTTTGCAGGCAAAATAATATTTTCAGGTACAACAATAGGCGTTTTAAGCGGTCTGAGACCTGTTTGCAAACCGGTACAGAACAGCACATAAAGTGTAAAAAGGTTATGAAAATCATGCCATTGCCGATAGTCTGCCCAAAGCTCTGAATACTTAATAGTGTTTGTTTTCAGGGTCTCAATACATTTTTGAATAACGGTATAATCAGGATGCCATTGTGAGCCAATATGTTCTTGTTGGTTACTTTTTTTTACGATAATTTGAGTGGGTGTTTGGATCGCACCTTTTATAATGGGCGCTAACAATTTAAGCAGACTGGTGTATCGATTTTTTAAAGTCTGTGTTGATAAAGTAGTGTAATAACTTCTGGCGATACTACCTGGCGGCGCCCTGTTATAAAGAAGGGTTGTCGTTGCTTGACCATATATCTGACATGACATAATGAGCATATGGTTACTGATCCGCGCTAATCCTCCTTGTTTGCCTTGCATGGTTTTATCGACAGTTGCTTGTAAAGTGGGTTTAAGTTCTTCTAGTTCAAAGCCCACAATTTTTGATTCGCTTGATAAATTACTTTTTCTAAAACGTTCAAATGTAGCGGCACAAAATTGACTTGCAGGAAGTCTTAAGTATTTTGCGACTTTTAAGCAGTCACTTGTTTTTTCATGTGTCTTATATTTTAGGTCGAAAGCAGGAATGATCCAATGATGATTACTCAGGTCATAGGTGATATTTGTGTCAGTAGCGTTATCTTTTATTTCGTTGACAACACGTAATTCAATGGCATTCTCGAGCGGGGACGCAGTAAAAAACATACACATTAAAACGATCTGTTGGATCTGTTCAAGTGGCGAATGTTGCTCTGACGCCAAAAAAAACATGAGTTTTTGGATTTCTTGCGGTGACAACAACTGCAAACTATATGGAACATAGTTGTTTTGTCTCTCAAGCCTTTTAAGGGTGTCATTTGATACACGCCGTTGATGAAACTCATGAACATAAGATTCTAGAGGGATGCTTTCGTCAATAATCACAAAAGTACCAGTATCATCCTCGTCTACAACTTCGCCTGATAATAAGGCTTCAGGATCAGGTTCTTGTGTGGCTTCTATTAATCCATAAATAATAGGCTCTTCATCATCAAGCTCTGCCAACGTAAATGGGGTCAGGATCGTGTTACCTATTCTCTCTCTAACAGTCTTCGAGCGAGTCTGGGTTCTTGTTTTTCGGCCAACATTTCGGCGTTGAATAGGTGAACCACGGATCAAGCCAATTACACGTCGGACGTATTTAGCATTATCATAGATAAGCAACTTGTCATGGAGTGGATTGCTTTGGTCTTTACGGAGCGATTTAAGTTCTTTTAAAGCGGAAGGAAGTGATAACTCAGCCCTTAGTTCTTCTGCAAGCATATCAAGAAAAACGTGTAAAAGTTGAACTGTATTCGCTCTTCGGGTAGAGGTACTCAGACGTTGTGTTACGATGTCAGACTTAATCAGATGTCGGTAACCGATACTCATCCTGATAAAATCGCTGTTTTTAAATTCTATTTTTATATTTGATTTACGAGCTTCTGCGACAAGCGGTTGGATAAAAAGAATTGTTTGATGAAACTCAAGTACGGCACTTTTTTCTTGGCTATCCGTTGTATACAACATGGTATAAAGAGGATTTTTGCTGATGACGCCTCTTAAAGCTTTCTCAGGCTGGGTAGCCCCAATTGCTGCTGCAAATAGTGAGGAATTATGGGTAGCTTGCTCAACCAAGGGTAATAGCTTTAGTGCAGTATTGAGATAGCCAGAAGCTTGACTCTTCAGTATCGGGTTATTCTCAATTTCACTTATTAATTTTTGTGATAAACAGGCAATCGTATTTTTTAGAACAACATGGAGTCGAAGCAGATTAGTTGGGCAATTAATAAAATTAAGAAAATTATTATTCTCCTGTGAAACGGGTATGTTAAGCGATGAGAGAACATGTCCATAGTTAAAAATGATCTTAGTTTCTGACATCGATTTTTTGCTTACTGGTAAGTTTTTTAAACAGTGTTTTGACTTTGTCGTGGCCAATATTTTCAAACAGCTGCTTTGTCTGTTTTTCTGGATTTTTTGCGCAATTAAATAAGCGTAATGAACCTGCAATATCCGCAAGTGCTAGGTTAAATAATTCAGGCTGAGACAGTGCAGCCAGATCATGCAAACAGCAGTTGACCACTTGGTCTTCTTTTAATAACAGCTTGGCCATTTCAAAGGTACGAATACCTGCAATTAGCAAATAACCGAGTTCGGTTTTGACTAAATGAAGTGGATGTAAAATTAATAGGTTTTTAACGAGAAGTTCGGTGCACTCATTCGGCCCTAATAAATACATTATCGATGAGGTTTTAGAGGCAAGCCCCTTAATTTCTTCATGATAATCAGTGATGTCAGAAAGTTTAATCGATGCTGTTATCAATTAAGGCCTATTGTTAATATGAGTAGTATATCAAGCTATATAACAATAAATTTTTAGTATCATCAAGGCAAAAAGCCTACATTTCTTCAATTTCTTGTACTTGATGTAAAAAGCCACATCTATTACCACTGGCTTCCTAACAAACTCAGGGACAGTCATTCAGTCTAGCTTTTAATAAACTACTAGTTGTGAACCAGTGACCATCTGACCATCTAATAAACCCATACTTTTGCGCGAATTTTCCGCAAATGTCATTTGCTGTCTCTATGAATATATTATCAATTGCATATTTCTGAGAATTTTCAACCAAAAACCTAAGAAACTTGGTTCCATTTCCAACACGCTCTTCAGAAAATCCTATTCGGGCAATTACAATACTATTATCAAGCCATCCTCTTTCGGGTTTATATCGAAGGTAGAAATCATTTTCTCCCTCTCTGACGCAAATTGTATTATTTAGCTTTCTAAAACGAACCTTATAGCTTTTTTTGCAAAATTTATTGCTTTTTAAAAAGGCCTCGAAGTCCTGCGTGAACCCATTTATTTCTATTAGATTTTGACTATCTATATCAGCACTCATAACTGCTCCATCGTAAAAAATGACAACCTGTGTACTTTAGGGTTAATACGCAATTTTCATTTGCGCTGTGTAAATTTTAACAGTAATAAATCAAAGGTCAATTAAAAAGTTAAATAAAATCAATATCTTATAAGTGTGTCTTTAGGATTATTTTTGCCTGTTAAAAGATTGAAAATCATAGATTGGACTTTGGTATTGCGTATATGAGAGCGTATTCTGGCCCAAAGTGAACACTCGTTCTGGTTTTAAGTGAACACTTCTGACCGATTTTCAGAATCAGTGTGGGTGCAATATAGTGAGGACAGATAGAAAAAGATTGCACCCAACTGCTCATTTAGTAGGGTGCCGAGGTCAACTGCAGGCTGATACTTATGCCGGTTACAACTCGTTATTCCAAAGGCAAGTTATAATTTTTTCGCCAAAAAGAAAAAATACCACTCAGAACGGACTTGTTATGCAGAGAACTATATTTGCTGTTAAAGCGATGGCATGATGTATTTTCAATTTAAACGTCGCTGATACATTACAGCCAAGGGCGTGACATCGTTTCCATTCGCCCTTGAATACGGTTTAACATGACGTGTTTAAGTTCGTCAAAACCTGTAACACTATTAAAAGCTTTGTCTAAATTCTGCGATACCTTTTTAACCAAAGAATGAATAAGCTTTTTCGCGATCTTTTGGTGCAGTCCCAGTTGAGCGGCAAATGCAACAAAATCATGCTCAGTGTAATAGCCATAATTTTTGTATGAACTAGTACTTTCTGCGTTTCTCACTTCACTCTCCATAAGCCAGATACTTAGCTCAGAACCATCGTATTCCTTGTATGGTGCTACTGATACCATGTCATATATTTTTGAAAATCCGATTGCAGCGTCACTGTCAAGGGGCCTGACCAAGCTCATGTTTTTCATGTGTAAGTCGTTATTACCAACGAGGTACGCCATGAGTACGTGCAAAAAACCATCCTTAAGTATTTGAGCGTGGTAACCGCAGCTTGCGTGAGCCACTTTTAATGCATGTTCGTAGGATAATGCCTCGCTACTTTTGTTCCCTGGCGCAACCTCCATGACAGAAGCCAAATCTTCAATGAATCTTGTATTTCTGCCGGTGGTGTCTAAATCAAACCGACTCGTCACATAGGCCAGTTCACCACATGAAAACGGCACAAGGGCATGATCTGCAACATCAAACCCAGTCAACTGACAAAGCCGCATAATAATAAATTCGTTGATTGCTAAATGGGGTAAATCTCTTGGGGATGGTTTTACGATGTATGGACCCATACCAATGCTGGCTGTTAACGTTTTCCTGGCGCCAGGTTTATGAGTGAGAAACATTTTAGGCTGAACCCCTGAAATGGACGCTCTGCCTAGAGACCTCATGGCTACTTCATTAAATTCATGCCTGGCAAAATCGATGGTGAAGCCTTTAAGGTTTTTCTCTGGTAATTCAGCTTTTTGAGCTGCATCTTCATCTTTGAGTAAGTTCGGCAGTACCTTAATTGGTCCTATCAGCTCTTCGCCATGTGCAAGTAGGAGACCGAATTTGTCATCTATATCCAGTCTGGCTAGCTTCGCTTGGTGGCGCTTTACCCACCCCTCGCTCATTAGATTAGTAAAAAATGCAGGTAGGTAATTCCTGTGTAATGGTAACTCAGTCAGAGGGAGGTTAGCACCAATCTTCGCAAGCCCGCTTTGTAAGTACTTCGTGTCATAACGAAATTCATATTCGTAACCGGCTTGAACTGAATACTCAGTGATTGTCCCCGCTAAGTGATCATTGCAATACACAAAACCAATACGTGTTGGAGCGCTCATTACTTATTACCCTGACGTTTACCAATATAAAGTTGCAAACCAACAGCACCAATTAGGTTATTAAGCTTGCCTACAGATACAGCATCCACTCTCTGGATCGAGTTGTAATAGGTTTGCATCGATACGCCGGCAAAAGCCACCAGTTCAGATATGGAAAGATCCCCCTTATGCGCCTCAATGCTACATTGCACTGTTTCGCTACTCACTGGGCGGTACCCATCTAATGCTGACTGCTGCAATTTTGCCTGTATGTTTTCGTCCAAATGCACCATCGTTTGCTGTAGTTGATTGCGTTCTTGAATGAGCTCCTGCAGTGATGTAGAGAGGTAGGGCATACTATCTTTGGACATATTAAGGCCTCTTAACTTACTTTAAAAAAGTATTTTCGATTTTAAATCTATCATATTTTCTTTTTAAGAATAGCATAAGCTTACTTTATGTCTTTTTAAATTAATTTATTTGATTTTTTTCAATTATTTTATTTTATAGGTTAGGTCTTAATGCAACATCTAAATTTTCTGACGGCTTAAACGTACCTTTTTAGCTGGAAATGCGGATAGGTCTGATAGGTGTTCTAACTGTCGATTAAATTGTTAATTAAATTCAGCTAAAAATTTTGCCTCCTTCTAAAATTATAATGATTCTTATTACTTCTTTTGTTTCTGTTATCAAAGGCTTGGGGCAGTTGTCTATAAAGTTAACTTTTAATGTGACATTGCCT
>NZ_JANQVQ010000223.1 GCF_030730205.1 Paraglaciecola sp. | reverse complement strand
GTTGCTTCATCTATTAGCACAGGGTTTGTTGTCTCTATGAGTGCGCATCACACTCGCTCGTTGTTATCAGTGCTGATTATCTAAGTGGTAAAAAGTAGCCTGCACGTAGTCTTTGGGGGTTCCGCCGTTATTTTGATTGTAAACACCAGCTTTGAAATACATGTATTGGTCACTGCTGCTATAACCACTGTTGCTCATATCAAAATGCTTGGTAACATTTTCTTTCCCTTGTCGTATCAAGGTGACAAATAAAACATCGTTTTCTACGGTGATCTTATAACTAAACTTTTCATTTAATTCGATGCCATCTTGCGGATCTGGCAAGGTGTGAGAACGCGAACCCACTAAATCGATCCACTCATCATCGCCACCGTTTATTTCATGGGCAAAATAGACAGAGCCTTTGGTATTATTCGGCAACTTGCGATAGTACAGCCTAATTGGCTCATCATCGGTCCCATGAATCTGCCCAATAATGACCCGACCGACCATTTTTTCATCTCCCGTCGTCGACACCCGATTAACCGCTAACGTCGCTTCTAGACTGCCTTCAACCGCACCTGCATTTTTACGGTCTGAGCCATGTGCTGAACTCAATACCCAGTTGTTACCGGTGATTCCCTGTGTTTTCATGCGGGTATTGCCGCGGCGTAACATTTCTCTCAACTCGGTTCGCGCATACTTGGTATTACTGGAGGTTTTTGCCCCCACATTAGGGCACGCAAACACCATGCCTCCGTCATCTGCGGTATAAAATAAGGGCTTTAATTCGAAGCCTTCACTCAGTGGTTTTTCATATACGGTATCGGCTTTTTTGTCTTTGTTGAGATCGGTTGGCAGCGTTAGGCTCCAATCTAATAAGTCAAAATTTTCGCTCGGCTTTTTTTTCGGATCAAGTTTTTGTAGATCACCAAGTAGAACCCCTTCAGCTAACGAAAGATGCGACGCCGCAATGGTGAAGTCATTGGCGCTTGTGGCACTTATTGTCTCATTCGAGGCCAATAGACTACTTAGTATAAAAGCGCTAATTAGCGCTTTGTTTAAGGTTTTCATTCAATAATCTCCAAACACTAAAAATGACCCATTTCGTAATAGACTGAGCAAATATACTAAGTTCCGCGCAGACTCAGCATGCCTTAATTGTTAGTCCGTGTTTAGTGCATACCGGTTTACACAATTAAGATCTTGGAAGCATTGCAAAAGTCGCTCTACCATATATTCTTCACTTTGACGCAGCCACACTCGCGGATCATAAACCTTTTTATTAGGTTTATCTTCGCCATCCGGATTGCCAATTTGCCCCTGTAAATAATCCTGTTTCTGCTGGTAATAATGTAAAACACCCTGCCAACTTGCCCACTGTGTATCAGTATCGATATTCATCTTAACCACACCATAGGTCAGTGACTCGGCGATTTTTTCAGGCTCAGAACCACTACCGCCATGAAATACAAAGTTTAAGCTATTAGCGGGTAGGCCAAATTTATCTGACACATGGCTTTGAGACTCTCGCAATATCCTCGGAGTGAGCACCACATTACCCGGCTTATACACGCCATGTACGTTACCGAATGATGCCGCGATAATAAAATTAGGACTAATTTGACTTAGACGTTCATAGGCAAAAGCAACGTCCTCAGGCTGCGTATACAAGGCAGAGTTATCTAAATGAGAATTATCGACACCGTCTTCTTCGCCGCCGGTACAACCCAGTTCGATTTCTAAGGTCATGCCCATTTTGGCCATGCGAGACAAATAGGCTGCACAGATGTCTATATTGTCGAGCAATGGCTCTTCGGACAAGTCGAGCATATGTGAACTAAATAAGGGTTTACCCGTTAATTCAAAGTAACGCTCGCCTTCTTCTAACAAGCCATCAATCCATGGTAATAATTTTTTAGCAGCATGATCGGTATGCAGCATCACAGGCACTGCATAATGTTCTGCTACGGCATGAACATACTTCGCTGCAGTTAGAGCGCCAAGTACAGCAGATTGTTGGCCAGGCAAAGACAGACCTTTGCCAACAAAAAATTGTGCCCCGCCATGTGATAGCTGAATGATCACCGGAGATTGTGCTCTTTTGGCTGCTTCTAATGTGGCGTTAATTGAGTTGGTTCCAACTACATTAACCGCCGGCAACGCATACTGATTGCTACGGGCATGACTGTATAAAGCTGTAACATCTTCACCCACTATGACACCAGGTTGAAGCAGGTGAATTACATTTTTCATTGATGGTTTCCTTACTCGATTATCGCCTTTAACAAGCAGAATGTTCGCCTGCCAGTTTCATTAATGTAACCACCAGAGCGGCAAATCCGGAGGGCCACAAAGCCTGAGCTTAAAACCATACAAAAGGGGCTAAGTCGAATTTGTATCTACAAATTTGTACCTTAACTCTTCATTCAGGCGTGTTAATGGGC
>NZ_JANQVQ010000222.1 GCF_030730205.1 Paraglaciecola sp. | reverse complement strand
TGCAGGAAGAATCAGTTTGTTCATGTGCTTTTTCCTTTTTATTATTGAAGCCTTATATTTAATACAAGCAATTAAACTGATGGCATCAGCTTCGATATCCAACAGATACCTATCCTAGCCAGTCAATCCGCCGATAGAGGGATCATCTATTGACATAGATAGGACATTTATTGACATACATCATAGAAATTCTGCTTCACAGAGGTGCTGACTAGCAACTGCATCAGTTGCAAGAGTACTGACAAGTTAACTTCTACACTCAGCAATAGTTGACCTGAACATCGCTACGCAACTACCGCTCTCCACGTTGCAAACGCAGCTGTCCTACTGCGTCGATAGTGACTTGCTGTGGTTAGGTGTCTACCTAGATTGAAGAGATTAGATACTGCAGCATGGCTAGTTAGAAATAACTAACCTGACCCAGTGAATTGAGTGACTTGCCAACCCGTTAACTTGTCAGGACTTTTCGCTAGGCACCACAAGCACGCTATTTATGACTAGCCAGACAAAGTCACCGATATCCTCTAACGAATAGCGTCCATTCTCATTAAACCAAGTAGCAACCCAATTTAATGCACCAAGACCAATGAGGCGCAATAAGTTCAAGTCTACGTCTTTGCGAATAGCACCCTTCTGTGCCAGTAACGATAACATTGCGCCCCAAAGAGCCTCATAACGATCGCGCAACTCAATCATTTCTTTACGCGCAGCCCCACGAAGCGAGCGCCACTCAAAAAGCAACACGTAAACCATATCGGAGCCAGTCACCAGCATTTTCAAATGAGCATTAATACTTCTGCGCAATTGCTCAACAGGATCACTCACGTTTACACAAGCTTCTGTTACTGCCAGCGTCGCTCGCTCTAAGCCTAGGCGCATAAGATCAACTAAAATAGCCTCTTTAGTTTGATAGCGGTAATGCAAGCTACCCGGAAGCATATTGCAAGCCTTAGCAACCTCTTTAACCGTCGTTCGCTCATACCCTTGATCTCTGAAAAGACGGGCAGCCGAGGTTAGTACTACCTCTCTTCCTAACTGATCAACTTGCTTAATTGGTCGCTTTGTACTCACACACACCTCATTATTTACGCCTTTCGAACTGTATCAGATGTCTTTCAATCAAGAATAGTTACTCACCATAAACCTTGCCCCACATGAGGCCTATTGCTCCTACGATCAACAATTCATTCTTTAAGAGGCTTCGACTTAGGAGGTAGTACAAATCAAAATGATATGGAGTTAGTTTGGTCAACCAACCAAATACTGGTGTAGTATGTTCGAAAATCTATATTCCTGCATGCGAACAAGAGCTTGCGCATCATCTCTTATCACTCAGAAGCCACTCATGAATGTATTTACCCCATCAGATAGCGACTCTTATCAAATTCCGCCTTCCGCTATCTCGGCTATCAAAGCAGCGAAACAATTCTCAGATAACGTCCCCCACAACCGCGATCTCGGCATGTTGGTAGAGTCTCTGAGAGACTCATCTGCCACCATGCGACTTCCCTACCGCGACCTACTTATTGGGGACTCTGAAAGAGATTGGATTTACAGTAGCGTTCTCTACAGCCTGGCAGATGCCACTTCTGGCATGGCTGTGTTTTGCGCACTTAACGAACTCACATCAATTGCTACATTGGATTTGCGCATCGACTATTTACGCCCGACGCAGGCTGGATACGACCTTATTGCCCATGCCACTTGCTACCGCCTAGCTCGACAGGTCGCCTTCACTCGTTGCACCTTACGATTAGAAGGTAGCAATGAGATCTGTGCCATTGCTACCGGCACCTTTTATTGCGGCAAACGCACCGGCGACCGCACTATCAGCACAATCGAGGATTGATCATGAAAAGCAAGCAGATCACATTGATTGCTGAGGCCGTTAGTGCCGGTCAGTATCAGTCCTTACTGGACTCTATTCCCTATATCAACCATCTTGGTATCCGCGTGAAAAGCCCCACAGATAATACATCCGCCCTCCTGCGCTTCCATCTGCCCTTTCGCACGGAAATCATCGGCAACCCCATGCTACCTGCTCTACATGGCGGAGTTATTGGCGCCCTGATGGAAACTGCTGGACTCATTCAAGTTATTGTATCCGAGCGCCAGCCACGCCTCCCCAAGATTATTGACTTTTCAGTAGACTATTTGCGTTCAGCACAAGCAAAGGATTGCTGGGCTACTTGTGATGTAGCTCGCATGGGAAGCCGCGTAGCCGCTATCAGTGTGCGTTGCTGGCAGGAAAGTGAATCCCGCCCGATTGCCACCGCACGCGCGCACTTACTACTGGTTGATTAATAGATATGACACCCTTGAGCCTTTAGGGCATAGGCAGTTTCCAGCAATGCAAAATGGAGGCCGACCGCACTACAGTCTGCTCATTACCTGCTGCACATACTGAGTTTCATGCAACTTGACACGAATAATTGCAGCCACAATTTCATGAATAGGAAATACATCCAACTCCGACGACACCTTCAATAAAGCAGCAAGATCCGACCACGCTGCGGCAGAACACCGCATCAACTCCACTAGGTTCGCAGCATGAACTGCCGGCAATATCGCACCGGCCTCTAATAGAAAATCAGCATACATAGCCCTGAAGCCGGAGCCGCCAGTGCCACGCTTCTCGATTACCTGATAAGCAAAGCGCAATAGCCAACGCCAGTTTTCCTCCGCTTGCCAGCGGGGCAGTGACTCAATCCAAGTATCTAGCGCCGAAAGGCCACTATTACGACTGCCCTCGGCAAGCGCTCGAGCATTATTGATGATAGCAGTCCTAACTTGCTCAGCACTGACTGTTACCTTCAAAGTTCGCGGAGCAAAAAGGTTGCCATAATGAATAAATGGTGGTGACGTTGAAAAGCGTGCATCGGCAAGACTGGCTGACGGCACAGATATCAGCCCAGGGCGCTCAGTATCACTGACCAACACTTCGTCACACGTCTGATCTAGCTGCCAAGCCACTATGGCATGACCAGGGAAATGAGTGCTGCTTCCGAAGTAAGGCAAGTGGTAAATGTCTGTGAGCAGCAATGCCGGCACCCCATCACTCAAAGCCTTATATAGATCTGCAGTAGCCGCACTCTTGTCCCGATAGCTCGACCAAGTAAACGGCACTTCCAGCGTGTTAAAAACACTCTCCTCAAAACCCATTGAGCGCACATGGACAATAAATGGTGTGGCCGAGTCCGGAATTTCAACATAGGTAATACCTAAGCCAGCCCCCAATCCAAAGCAGAAAGCTTCTGTTAGCTCAAGACCATGAAACTCCAGCAGATCACGAATTGCCGAGCTGCCACAGTGCAAACCTGGCCTGTGGCAGTGCTTTATTTGAGAGGCAGTGTCGCTAGCACCCAATATGTCACCTGATCCGAAAACTTGCATCAGGCCACCTGCTTAAAGTGTGCAGGCTTGTACACTGCAACCAATGCCTGAGCTACATAACCATCGCCAGTTGCAACCTGATCCCAAAAGAGGCAAACCGACTGAATTAAAAATCGTTTTCTCTCATGCAAATACATGGATATCGCACTCATATGACTCTCCATAACAAAACTTGAGGAGGTAAGGGTCATAAACCTCCAGTACATTTATTACATGCCATTTAGCTGCCAGTAGTTTTGGCATCTTCAAGGATCATAACGGCCCCTTTCTCAGCGATCATCGTTGCCGGCTGATTCGTATTACCACCAACCAAAGTTGGCATGATGGAAGCATCAACCACTCGCAAGCCTTGCAGTCCATAGACTCGCAAACGCGGATCTACTACCGCCATTGCATCTACCCCCATCTTGCAAGTGCCTACAGGGTGATAGGCCGACTCACCGCTAGTCCTCACCCATTCAGCCAGATCATCATCACTCCTCAACGCAGACCCAGGCGAAATCTCGACATCATGGTGCGACTCGAGCGCTTGCTGAGCTAAGATCTTGCGCACCAGATGAACGCCACGAACCAACTGCTCAACGTCGGCAGTCTCAGCCATATAGTTAGGGTCGATCAGCGGTGCCTGGAGCGGGTCTGCGCTGTGTAAACCAACGCGACCACGCGATAATGGCCTAAGCCCGTAAATCATGACGATATAGCCATAACCACTCATCGCCGTCTTAAAGTCCCGGCCATGATCAGCGTACAACATAGGGCCGAAGTGCAATTGCAGGTCGGGTATGGACTCCTCAGGGCGAGAGCGGATAAACCCGCCGGCCTCGGCACCGTTGCTTGTCAGTACACCGCGCCGCCCGGTCAAATATTGCAGTAGCGCCCGCATTCCCTTGAGCCAGTAGCTGGGATGCATGGAGATACCAAGGCGGCTGAGGGCTCTAACACGCATGAATACATCAATATGATCTTGCAGGTTCTGTCCAACACCCTCTAGCGCATGCCGTATTTCGATGCCGTGCCGAGACAACTCGTCGCGCGGGCCGATTCCAGATAGCATAAGTAGTTGCGGAGAGTTGAAGGCACCTCCGCAAAGAATCACCTCGCGGCCGGCACGAACCTGTACCATCCCTGTCGAACACTGATACTCAACACCGGCTGCTCGGGAACACTCAAGCAACACACGCGTAACATGCGCCTCACTACGAATAGTTAAATTACTACGACCTGCGGCAGGCTCGAGATAAGCTCGCGCATTACTGCATCGCTCGCCATCCTTCTGATAGGTGTAGTAAAAGCCTACGCCCTCCTGCTCTCTGCCGTTGAAATCCTCATTATGCCGATACCCCGCCTGCTTCGCAGCCTCAACAAACACCCTACTAAGCGGGTTTGTATAGCGACGCTCTGCAACATTAAGCGGACCAGCTCTACCATGATATGCAACATTGCTCGAGTTCGACTTCGGCTCGAAATGCTCAGATCTGCGAAAATATGGCAGTACATCAGCATACGACCATCCATCGCATCCTAGCCTAGCCCACTCATCATAGTCCCATGCATGTCCGCGAATATAAACCTGAGCATTGATAGCACTGGAACCTCCGAGCATCTTACCTCGAGGTTGAAACAACGCTCGGCCATACATGTGTCTCTGCGGCTCAGTGTTAAACTGCCAATTGAAACGACGACTGAACATTAGCTGCAGAAAGCCCAGCGGCATGCTTACAAAAGGATTTTTTCTGCTCTCGGGTCCAGCCTCCAGTAATAACACTGAATAACGACCACACTCAGAGAGTCGATTAGCAAGGACGCACCCAGCTGAGCCAGCGCCTACAACCACATAGTCGAATTGTTCAGGCGTCATCTTGGTCTGACTGATCATTAACTTTTTGCTGTCAGTTTAACCATCAACGTGGAGTAGCCCCGCACAAAGTTAGACTGCACACGCTCCGGCTCACCGACAACCTCAATATTATCAAAACGCTTGAGCAGCTCCTCCCACAGAATACGCAGCTGCAATTCGGCTAGACGGTTACCCATGCAACGATGAATACCGTAACCAAAAGAAATATGATTGCGCGCATCCTTTCGATCAATAATAAGTTGTTCAGGATTTTCAAATTTACGTTCGTCCCGATTCCCTGAGGCATACCACATCACCACGCGATCGCCCTTCTTGATAGTTTGACCACGCAGCTCCACATCCTTCGTAGCAACCCGGCGCATATTTGCAAGTGGAGTTTGCCAGCGAATTATTTCAGAGACCATATTTGGTATCAGCTCTGGATTCGCCTTTAATTTAGCGAACTCTTCAGGGAACTGATTTAAGGCCAGCACACCGCCACTCATGGAATTACGAGTAGTGTCATTACCACCAACAATAAGTAAGGCTAAATTCCCAATAAACTCCATTGGACGATTAATTAAATCCTTTGTTTCTTCGTTACTCTGCAGCATGCTAATTAAATCAAAGCTGGGGTTTTCGCCGGCAGCACGGCGCACTTCTTTGTCGCGCCAAAGTCTAGAAAAAGACCACGCCATTTCAGCAGCAGCATCAAACATGTTATCTTCATCGGTATATTCACCACCGGTCGCCGATGATGCGCCAGACAATCGATCCGACCAGTCTACTAACTTGTGACGCTCCTCATAAGGGAAGTCAAGCAGCGTAGCAAGCATACGCCCCGTCAGCTCTTTCGATACGGTAGGAACCCAATTGAAAGGCTCGCCTAGAGGCAAACTGTCGAGCACCTCGCAGGCGCGACTGCGGATCAACCCTTCCATTTCCTTCAAGTTCTGCGGCGCTACCACACCTTGAACTACCCGACGTTGCACATCATGCTTGGGCGGATCCATGGCGATAAACATTTCTACCGATAGCCCTTCTGGGGGATCACCCAAAACAATTTGTGGCTCGGAAGAAAAAAGCTCGTAATTTTTGTCTACGAACAAAATATCTTCATAGCGCGTCACCGACCAAAATGGACCGAACTGACTATTTTTCTGATAGTGCACTGGAGCTTCATCACGAAGTCGCTTGAAATAAGCATCCGACTGACCTTGTCGATACAAGAAAGGGTTGCTGGTGTCGATGTCCTCGATCGCCAAGCTGTCAACGTCAGGCAAAGTCGCTTCGACAAAATTTACTTGAGGGCGCGACGAACCTAGGGCCTTCTTCTTAACCTTCATTAATATCTTCAGAGCCTTAATCTGCAGATGCATAGGCACTAATTTGGATGTGACATTTATCACTTTTGTTTGAATTGCATCTTGTGTACTTGAGTTCGATGACATGGTGACCTCCGCGCTCACATTTGAAATTCTGGCAACTTAATAATTAAACCGTCCATATCCTCAGAGGTTTTGACCTGGCAACCCAGCCGCGATGTCCTAGCTCGCTCTGGAGTCATCGAAAGCATCTGCTCCTCAGCATCGTTGACAGCCCCTGTCTTTCCGAACCACTCATCTGCAATAACCATGTGACAGGTACCGCAAGCGCACTCCCCACCACAATCTCCATCAATACCGGGAACAGCATTATCTAAGGCAATTTGCATCAGCGTTGTTCCAGCCTCAAACTCTGCGACATGTCTGGTGTTGTCACGCTCAATAAAGATTATTTTGCTCACTGCTACTCTCTTAACCATATGTTGTTTGAGGCTTAGCTTGTCGGTAACCCGATGTGCAAGCGAGGACATTTCTTGACATAACAGGGACATTTCAAGACAATTTAGGGAATATTCTGAGAAGAGCTTATGGCTATAAAGCCACCGCAGAGAGGAAATCAAACCTCCGAAGCCGACATTCAATCAAGTTACTCGCGACTGATCGCTCGTGAACTTGGCTTATCAGCACGGCAATTGCCAAAGCTGCTATGCGGAACAGGTCTCAACGTTAAACAGTTTCTAATTGAGGACAGCCTCCTCTCCGTACATCAGCAGATCCTAATTCTACGAAATGCACTAACGCTATCTGAAAGATCTGGATTTGGACTCCGACTTGGTTCGCGACTAACCCCTGCAACGCACGGTGTAGTCGGCGTGGTCGCTTACAGCAGCCCAGACCTTCTCTCCGCACTACAAGCGTTTCAAGCATTCCTTCCCACGCGAGCAAGCTTTATTGAATTACACTTACATCAGATTGACGATCGTCTTGAGTGCATAGCTAGCTTTCAGGTACAGCTTGATGAAGATATTGAAAGGTGCCTAGCGGAGGCAGTCATCAAATCATTTTTCGAAATTGGCGAGTTCATCGTAGGTAGCCCTTTATATGAGACAGATGTCTATTTTCGCCATCCCCCACCCCCGTATCAGGATTTCTACTCGGACTATTTGCCGGGATCTATTCATTTTGGTTGCGCTCAATTAAAGCTTACTTTCCCAATGGCATTGTGCAGAGTAGCAAACGCCTCAGCCAATAATGAAAACTATCGCCTAGCATTTAAGCAGTGCGAGCTCATGCTTGCGCGACTTCAAAACCATAAACCGAACTATCAGACACTAGTCAAAAAATTAATGCTTTCACACCCTACTGGAGCTCTATGCGAAGAAGAAGCCGCTGCAGCCTTATTCATGGGAAAACGCACTCTTTCGCGTAAACTTAAAGAGGAAAATAGTAGTTTTCGGCAAGTACGAGACGAAATTTTATCCCGACGGGCAGCTACCTATTTACGTGATACTCAACTGTCCGTAGAGGCTATCGCTTTGCTGCTTGGCTATCACGATACTGCAAGTTTCAGACGAGCCTTCAAACGCTGGTTTGTTATGCCTCCCGTCCAATACAGAAAATGCAACGGTACTGACAAGTTAACTTCTTAGCTCAGCAATAGTTGACCTTTACGCCTTTAAGCAACCACTGCTCTCCACACTGCGAACGTAGCTGTGCTACTGCGTCGATAATGACTAGCTGAAGTTAGGTGTCTTCCAAGATTGAATAGGTTAGATACTGCAGCATGATTCGTTAGAAATAGTTGTGCCTGGGTAATCCCCCCAGAAATTAATCGGATTCAGAAGTAGAATTTCTCTCAAATACGACGTCAAAACCCAAATTCGTCACAGTCGTCGTGAGTGAAACCTTAATTTAGGTGTAAAAACCTCATGAGTCTTTTTGGGTTACCACGAACATAAACCTGCCATTGGCAGGTTTATGTTCGTTGGTGCGATGTTTATTTCAATGAATCACTGAGTTTGATGAGGAAGGCCTTTAACGAAAACCAAAGACCTTCCCCTTATTCAAGTCTAAACATAAAACTTAAAACGCATATCCCACACTGAGCCAGCCCGTATATTGGCCATCACGCGGGTCACTCTCAGGGTCACCACCGACTAAACGACGGGCAATGATGGATTCCAAATTGAAACGACCAGCCTGGTAGCGCACACCAATACCGGCACCCGATAATGTGCGATTGTTTTTACCCACCGCTATAGGATTCTGTTCGGTGCGTACACGTCCACCGTCGTAGAATAAGAACGGCGACACGTTTTCTGTCATGCGTAAGCGCAACTCCACTTGACCAAAGGCACCTTCATCACCAGTACCTTCGCCGGTGGGGTAAGCACGCACTGCAAAAGGACCACCGAGTGAGTAACTCTCGGAGCTGTCTAAATTACGACGGGCTTTTTGGCCATTCATGCGGGCATACAGGCTTAAGGTATTGCTCAGGCGCTGCAAACGAACCAAATCTGCATTAAGGCGTGAGTAGCTGCCATTAACACGACCGAGGTCTGGCTGTCCGGTTTTGATACGACCCATGGTCCATTCCACTTGACCATAGCTGATGCCGTACTGATCTAGGCGATCAAAGCTTAGTTGTGCCACACCACTGTCGCTGGCACGGGATTGACGAGCGTTAACCGAACGTTGTTCATCAAAAAAGCGTTTGTGCTGACCTTGAACCGACAGGTTGACATTGGTATTCCGCGAACGGAGCAAGGGGTAACTCAAACCCAATGAGGTGGTTTGTGCTTCACCCGTGGCTTGCAAGTTGGCAAACTCGCGTGCCAAACGGTATTCGGTATAGCTATAACCTGCGGTTGCCCGTAGACCATTGGCCCCAAGGGGTAGACTGTAATTGAGTGAGCCTGAGCGTAGGTCTTTGTCACTGGTGAGTAATGACACACTTAATTGATCACCGACCATCAGTGGGCTATTAACCTGCACATTGGCTCGAGCTTGCACATAACCGGTGTAGCGGTTGCCATGGTTGTTGAGACTCACTGAGCCACGAATCAGCGGCTGGCGTGTCAGCTTAACGTGCAGGTCACCAGTACCAACCATTTGTCCTGGTTTAATAATGGGTAGTACGTCATAACCTGGCTGATCATCCAGAATTAAGATCTGACGTTCTAAGGCTGCGGCGTAAATTGGGGTGTTGGTTTTTAATGGACTTAAAAACCGTTGCGCCTGCGCACTGCGAGCTGGGCTATCAGCCTCGGCGGTAACGCGACCATATCGACCTTCCACCACGGTAATGGTCAGTGTGCCATTTTGAAAACCATTTTCCGGCACAAAGGCTTTAGCAAAGCTGTAGCCTTTGCTGCGATAAAACATCGAAATCTGATCGGCTAGTTGATATAGCCCAGCCAAATCATGGGGTTTACCCAGTGCAGGCTGAATGACCTGAATCAGCTGTTGTTGGCTAAAACCCGTGTTGCCACTAAACGCAACGGCATTTAAGGTGATCTGAGGGCCGCCAGGTTGTACTACATCACTGCCAGGGGTTGGTAGCGTAATGGAGACACCGGGACGTGGGGCTTCAACAGGCTGTTGCAGTTCGCGCGTTAGGCGGCCGGCATCGGGGGCAACTGCCGGCAAGGCTGCTATTGCTAGGGTCGGCAGTGAAAGGCCTAACCCAATCAATGCAGCAACAAGTGGATGTCGTTTTAACATCGCAATATCCTTTTTAAATTTGAAATTAACAGTTCTTATCATTCTTCTTCACTCAACTCATTAGGCAAATTGATGCCGCCATCAACAACAAAAACTTGCCCAGGAAGAACTTGCTGTCCAGTTGTCACCATGAAAGTTAAAGAATTATTTTCATCTTCGAATAACATAAAGGCGTCACGGTTGGCTGTCGAAGGTTGCATCTCAGATAAGTTCAAACGGTTGGCATTTGCTATAGCTGCTTCACGATCGACTACGTCTATAGTCGGCTGTTCAGGCTCAACAACGTTAGGGCCCCCGAGTAAAGTCAAGCTCCTAACATTAGGCTCTGCAACTTGAATTAAATTATTAGAGCCCAATGTTACGTCTTCTCCAGTTACTGAGACATTTTCACCAAAATTGTTATTAAGGTTTGGCAAATCGATATCTGTAACTGAAACAAGAGTGGTATCACTTTCAACTTGAAGAGAGCTTTCAAGAGATTGTGAAATCGGACCACCAACACTTACATTCAAATTCAAAGCATTGGTTGAACCCAAAACGACGCCATTTATGTCTGTAATTGATACATCAGAACCAGTAGCAGCAACGCTATTAAAGTCATTACCTGCTTGCGTCAGGGTGACGGCATTCGAGCCTGCATTGACGGTCGTTGAACCTATAACAGTGGCCGCAGCCGTTTGAGTTACTGCGCCGCCGGCATT
>NZ_JANQVQ010000221.1 GCF_030730205.1 Paraglaciecola sp. | reverse complement strand
AAAGTCAGTCGTCGTAAATTTCTCACCCGTACCGGTGCAGGTTTGGTTATTGCTTCTTTACCTTCAAAGTCTGTATGGGCCACAACTTGTGGTGTGGCAAATTCTATTTGTGCCTCTGGTCATGGTTCTGATTTTGCGCAAGGTAATAATATTAAAACTGTGGGTCCATCTAGTTTTGTTTTGCCACGTGGTGATCATCCGAACAATCCTAGGTTTAAAGATATTTTTGGTGAACGCTTCAATAACATATCAAACCCTCCAAATATAGGAGCAAATGTTCGTTTCCGCGCCATAATAAACAATGACGATAATAAAGGCCCTTCAGGGATCAATAGGTTATTGGTTGGAATGTATCTCAATGCTACAAATAGTGGTGCTCATCCATCGGATACCATTTTCTATCCTATTATAGGTGTAGGTAAACCTTTTTCTTCAGCAGATCTTTTTGCTAAACATATATACGCTTTAGCTGTAGACAATCGCCCTGAAGCTTTAAGAATTTTTAATGATATTGTACCTGGATGGAGTTAATTGTCAGTTATATTCATGCATTTGAAACTAAAACCCGAAATTTTGGTGCATAGCTTTTCTGATTTTTCGGGTTGTGTTTTTTTTAATATTATTAACGGTCAAACTTTTGCTTTGGCAATTACAGCAACTGAACTACAAGAGTTTATAAGTTCAGGCCTTGCAAATCCTAAATGGGATTCAAGCCTAATTACTCGGTTAGCGGAGTTGACTGATGCAATTTAGTTCTAGTCTTAATGGGTAATTTGATAATTTTATGGGCCCATTAAACAAGCTCGTTATTCCGCCATTTTGTTTTGAAGTCCAAACCAACATTCCTTTGGTTTTAGAAAATCTTAGCAATATTTACGGTCAGCAATTTAAAAAAACAAATCAGTTAACTGATTTTATTGTTCGTGCTGAACGTAGCGGTGGTATTCGTCGTTTTATTAAGCCGCAAGCGCGTTTTTTCTCTGATCAACAAGAGCCTTTTCAACCACTGCGATTGCAGCAAGCTTATGCTATGTTAGAGTGGGGTATGAATTGGTGTGTTGCAACTCATGAAATGCAGTATGTAATTATTCACTCTGCGGTGTTAGCAAAAGATAATAAGGCTATTTTATTTCCTGCCCCACCTGGATCAGGTAAGAGCACTTTAACCGCCTATCTGGCTTTTAATGGCTGGCGCTTACTCTCAGATGAAATGGCGCTGATTATTCCTCGGACCAAAACGGTACAACCATTTGTGCGGCCAATTTGCTTAAAGAATCGCTCTATTGATTTGGCTAAAGAGTGGTTCCCTAATGCAGTATTTTCCTCAGTCGCAACTGATACACATAAAGGTGATGTTATTCACTTATCTCCACCATTAGAAAGCTGGCAAGCAGCTAATATTCCTGCTGAAATTGTAGGCGTTGTTTTCCCTCATTACACACCAGCAAAAGTGCTCGATATTTATCAGTTAAATCAAACTCAAAGTTTTATGCAGTTAGCAGAGAATGCTTTTAACTATGGTGTGATTGGTAATGAAGGATTTGAAACACTTACCGCGATAATAGAGCAAGTGCCAGGTTTTGAAATCTTCTATAATAATGTTAATGAAGTCGCGAAATTTTTAGAGCAGGAACTACTTTAAATTGTGTATTAATAAGTTGTTATGCCGCTGCTTTTTTGAGCCTGAGTTTGCTAGAACACTAACGGCTGATCAGTGGGAGCCTCTTGTTAGAGTATTACGCAATCAACAATTGCTTGCTCGGTATAGCTTAAGGTATAAACAGGCAGGAGTGTTTTCTTCATTACCAGAGTATACGCAGCACCACATGCGAAATGCCGAAATTATAGCAAGCAAGCAGTATCGACAAATTGATGCAGAAGCGCGCGAGCTAGTAACTTTTCTGGCGACTGTTAAAGTTATTCCTGTTTTTTTGAAAGGTACGGCCTATGCATTGCAGACAAATTTAACGGTAGGCCTTGGCAGGACTTTTAGTGACATAGATATTTTAGTTCCTAAATTGAGTATTCATGAGGTAGAACAGCGTTTAGCTATTTCAGGTTACCTTGGCGAAGCTATAGGTAATTATGATAATTATTATTACCGTAATTGGACGCATGAAATTCCGCCAATACGCCACCATAATCGTGGGACAGTAATAGACATACACCATAATTTAATACCGCCAATATCTGGTCGTGCGCCAGATATCAAAGCGTTTAATCGACATATTATTACTACTGAAAAAGGCTATGCAGTTCTAGATCTGCCTGCTATTACGCTGCATAGTTTGGTTCATTTATTGTTTAACGAAGATTTTAAGAACGCTTTTCGTGATCTAACCGACCTGCATTTGTTATTTGAAGATTTTAGCGATGATGACTGGACAAAGATTATTAATCTAAGCGTTGAGACCGGCTTTATGTTTGAATTGATGTTGGCTACACGTTACTGCAATAACATTTTACAAACAGATATTCCGGCATGGGT
>NZ_JANQVQ010000220.1:9674-11105 GCF_030730205.1 Paraglaciecola sp. | reverse complement strand
ACTTTGCCAAAGTCTTTAGCCCAGCTGTCTGGAAACTTACCTTGTAATACATATGAGAACGCGATGAGCTCGGCAATAATATGATAGAGCTGGTCAGGTATTTCCTGACCTAAATCCAGTGTGGCTAAAAAGTCACTTAGGTAAGGGTCTTCATGCACCAACACCCCATTCTGTTTGGCTAGTTCCACAATCTCTTGCGCTAGTTCACCAAAACCTTTGGCTATTACAGTGGGTGTAGTCGAGGCTTCACCTTGCTGGTACTTGAGTGCGACGGCACTTTTGTTTTTTGTTTTAGTGGTCAATTTCTCACCTGATAAATGTGCTTCACGGCTTAGGCCTGTGTTTGAAATATATGATAGGGCCGGTCTGCCAAGGTGTCGGGAATTTTACCCAATTGGCATTGGCTTTTTGCTACTTCGATACCTAAGGAGGCTAGGCGTTTTTTCAATAAAGGCATAAAGTTCATCACCTGGTGTTTAACACTATCATTTGAGGCATAAAAATCGATTTCTACTTCATCGGGACGAAGTTTTGCTTTGGTTAACAATTCACCTAATTCGCCAACGCTCAATTTCATGGTGAGTTGCCATGTTTTAGGTGTTGATGCATTTTGTGCCTTATCTTCTTTATGTTGTTCTTCACGTTTTACTAGCAATTCGATGTTATTAAACTTGTCACCCAAAAGACTGGGCAGGTTGTAATAATAGGTTTCTTGCCCTTGCAGTAATTTTTCGCTATTCGCCAATTTGTTGCTTTGATGGTCGGCTAGTAAGCGGCTTATCTCTCGTATTAGTTGAGAGCGTTGCTCTAGCTGAGAAAATTCTTGTAATGCCTTAGCTGGGTTGGCCGGTAATTCACCTTTAGTCGGCTCACTAAAAATAGAGGGTAAGATCTGGGCCAAACGTTCTGCTTGACTGGGTTGATTACGCAATAGCCTTGAGGCTAACGAGACTTGTAATAAGGTGACCAAACCACTGAGCATGCCCTGAGTGGCGGGTGGCGAGATGATCTGCACAGCGGAAAGTGGCAAAGATGGCGCGCTCATTAACTGTTTAATATTAGCAGCATCTTGCTCTTTACCTTGAGGCGTTGCTTGCCGAATTTCTTGAGCAACTTGTTTTAACCAGCTTTGCGTAGCAGGCTCTGCTAAGGTTTTTTGCGTTGCAGACTCTGTGAGTAATTTTTCGAAATTGTTCAGCACAACACTCGGCAATTCAGCCTTAGGTTGTGCAAGCCGCAGTAGGTTTTGCAGCATGGTCAATTGAGCAGGTTTACTGTTTACAAACTCGTTAGTGACCACGGTTTCGCTGCTAGTTTTATTGAGTATTGCATCAATGATGATTTTAAAATCAGGCAAGGTAGCGGGGTAGGATTTGGCGTTTGGAGTACCAGCGTGAGGACTAAGATGACTGAGTCCTGAAGCACTTTGGG
>NZ_JANQVQ010000220.1:0-9574 GCF_030730205.1 Paraglaciecola sp. | reverse complement strand
GCGTTTGGAGTACCAGCGTGAGGACTAAGATGACTGAGTCCTGAAGCACTTTGGGCGCTAGCTGCCGGTAACGACGATGACATTGAACCTATGTCGATTGCAGAACTTGCTCGTTTAGCACTTTGTGGTTCATTTCTGGTTTTTAGGGTTTGAGCCTCTAACATCTGTTCGGGTTTTATGGGATTTCCAGGTAAAGCCTTACCGAGTAAATCCTTACCGGGTATGTCCTTACCGGGTATATCCTTACCAGGTAAAGGTGCATCACCCGCTTGCTTAAGCTGCACTTGTTGTTTTAACTCGACCAAGGTTGCTGGAGATACGGGCGCTACCTGACCAGTGGAAGTCCTATCAGGAGCTTGATGTAAGTGGGTATTCACATTCATTTTATCAACAATTTTTAATGCACTTAAGTGTTCTAATTGGCTAGAAGTTAATGGTATGTTTGCCACGAGTTTTGGGTGCTGAATGTGTAAATTAGCGTTGCCATTGGCGCTAAACTGTAAGCTTATTTTTTCTGGTAACAAATTAAGCACTTTATCTAATATGGCTTGATTATTCGGGGTGTTTTGTTGAGTTAATTGGTTAATAAAGGTTTTAAGCGGCAGCGGTATGTCGATGGGTTGCTTATTAGCTTGCTGCTGCATAACTGTTTTAACTAGTGCAGCCGCATCTTCTGGCGTAAGAGTGAGCTTGGCCAGCGCGCCAAGATTAGCGCTGGGCTGGTTTGTGCTTAGCATTTTGGCTGACAACTCACCGCGCAACAGGCTTCCCTCTGGTGAGCCGAGCCTTGTTTTAATGTGCTCGTGTAGCTTGCGGTCACTCAAAGAAACCTGTTCGGTAGCCCGAGATTGCAATGACGGATTGTTTTCTAAAGGCTTGACGATTAATTGCCAGTTTTTGCCTTTGACCAGCATATCGATACTGACGGAATCGCCTTTTTGCCCCAGTACATTGGATGGCAGTGGTAGAGTGATCGTTTGACTGGGTTTACTGCCGATAAGATTAATACTTAATTGCCTCGTGAGTTGCTGGTCAGATGCAGTATTGGCAATCGTACCTTGTAACACGGTGAACAAATTTGCACTTTTGGCGGTATTGGCACCTGCAAACTCAAGTTTATACTGACCTAATAAGTGATTGAGTTGATTGGCCGGTAATTTTAACAAAGTTTGGCTGAGCGGGTCTGTTAGCGGCAATTTGCTACTCTCACCGGTTGCCGTTGTACTAAAAAATTGCAACAAATCTGTAGAAGCCTGCTTGAGGTTGACCTGATATGTTTGGCCGCTATTAAGTGAGCCTTGTAATTGCTGAGTTGGCAATAACGCAGCTTTTACCTGAGCGCTTGTTGTAGGGCTTAAACTAAATTGATTGCCCTCTAAGTGCCGAACAACGACTTCAATCGCTTGACGAGCGACATCCGAATTTGGCGCCGCTTTTGCCAGTTGGTTTAAGGCTTGATTGAGCTGAATATTTGAATGTAAAGGTATCTCTGTCATAACAGCGTTATCGGCCAAAAGTCAGATTTATTAGCTTACGCTAAACATTAAAAGCGCAGCAAACAAGTTTTATCGAAAGCTAACAGTGCTGATATGCTTATTATTCTCAACCTTCTGTTACAAATTGACCTTTTATATTGCCAAGAAATTCTCGGCTCTTGGTAGGTATCGATATGGCAATATGCTATCATCGCCCAGTTTTGGTAATTCTATAATAAGGTTTAATTTGAGCGTACTAAGTGCCGATAATTTGTCAGTAGTAAAAAACGACAGGTTATTGTTTGATAAGGTGAATTTTACATTAGCCGCCCATGGCTTGCTCTACGTTAAAGGGCCGAATGGTGCGGGTAAAACGAGCCTACTCAGAGCCATAACTGGTTTGTTAGAAACCGAAGACGGTGGGGTGTATTTTTTAAATCAAAAAGTCGCCTTGCAGCGTACATTATTTCATCAGCAATTAGTCTATTTTGGCCATAAATTAGGGCTCAATTTGCGCTTAAGTGCGCTCGAGAATTTAGTATTTTGGTGTGAGCAACAAAATATACAAGTCTCACAGGATGATATTTACGGTATTTTAGGTGAGCTTAGCTTAGTTGGTTTAGAGGATGTTCCAGTAGGGCATTTATCGGCTGGTCAGCAAAGACGAGTCGCCTTAGCCCGTTTATGGCTGAAAACAGCGGCAAGTCTGTGGGTACTAGATGAACCGTTTACTGCCTTAGACAGTAATGGTATTGCACTATTAACCAAAAAAGTTATGGATTTTCTACATGCTGGTGGAGCGGTCATTATGACCTCTCACCAAGAGTTGCAAATAGAGTACCCGAGGCAAGAACTGGTGTTGGAGTACCGAATTTGATGACGCCTGTCATGGCTTTGTTAAAGCGTGATTTAACACTGGCTTTTCATCAAAGGGCAGAATTACTGCAACCGGTCATTTTCTTTTTGTTGGTTATTACCTTGTTTCCGCTGGCGGTGGGGCCGAATGCGTCCACCTTGCAGATTATCGGGCCTGGAGTGATATGGGTCGCAGCAATATTGTCGTCGTTACTGGGTCTTGAACGCTTGTTTCGTGACGATTATCAAGATGGCTCCTTAGAGCACTTGATGTTATCCACTACGCCATTGCCCTTAATTGCTTTGGCAAAAGTAACAACCCATTGGCTGACCAGTATTGTTCCCTTAATTGTTTTATCGCCTTTGCTTGCCATTTTTTTGCATTTATCTGAGGCGATGTATTGGGCGTTATTAGCGACTTTATTACTGGGTACTCCTCTGCTTAGTTTAGTGGGGGCGATTGCGGTGGCCTTAACCGTTGGCTTAAATCGCGGTGGGGTTTTATTGGCACTATTACTCGTTCCAATATTTATTCCCTTGTTGATTTTTGCTACCTCAGCGGTAGATTCCGCCGCAATGGAACTACCTTATACTGCGCAATTAGCCTTTATTGCTGCAATGTTGTTGTTTGCTCTTGCTTTGGCGCCGTTCGCCATTGCGTATGCTTTAAAAGTGAGTCAAAACTGATGTGGAAGTGGTTACATCCTTATGCTAAACCAGAGCGAAGTTATCAGCTCTGCCAAACATTATTACCTTGGTTTGCGGTACTTGGCGGCCTCAGTTTGCTGGTGGGAACCTTTTGGGGACTGGCGATAGCGCCTGCTGACTATCAGCAAGGCGAGGCTTTTCGCATCATATATATTCATGTGCCGAGCGCTATTTTATCTAAAACTTTGTATTGCACCATGGCGGTAGCGGCCTTTATCGGCTTAGTTTGGCAAGTAAAAACGGCCTTTATGGCCATGGTGGCTGTTGCTCCTGTTGGTGCCATGATCACCTTTGTGTCGTTAATTACTGGCGCTGCGTGGGGTAAACCGATGTGGGGCACATGGTGGGAATGGGATGCAAGGTTAACCTCACAGTTAATCTTAATGTTTTTATTTATCGGTGTGATGTCTTTGTACAAATCTTTCGAAGACCCTCAGCAAGGCGGCAAAGCTGCTGGCGTTATGGCAATGGTAGGTATTATTAATTTACCGATTATTCATTATTCGGTTGAGTGGTGGAATTCACTGCATCAAGGCGCAACATTGTTGAAAATGGACAAGCCCTCTATGGCCACCGAGATGCTGTGGCCACTACTGGTGTGTATTGTGAGTTGGGCCTTAGTCAGTGGCGCGATTTTTCTGCTGAGATTACAAAATGAATTGTTGCGCCGCGAGATAAAACGCCCTTGGGTTGTGGCATTAGTTTTAAATAATAATGAGTCAAACAATACCGCAAGTGCTGTAAATAAAGAGTAAATACCATGCATTTTGATAGTTTCAATGAGTTTTGGGCCATGGGTGGGTATGGCATCTACGTCTGGTTGTCCTTTGGTTTGGGCTTGTTAAGTGTGGCGGCGTTGTGGTTATCTGCTTGGTTCACCAAAAAGCGTCTATTTAGGCAAGTTACCGTGGAACAAGCTCGTCAGCAGCGTATCCAACAAGCCAAACAACAGTCTGTTTAACCGTAAACGAGTGGAATTTTAAAATGAATCCTAGACGACAAAAACGCTTAATGGTTGTTTCAGCTATTGTACTTGTACTTGGCGCTGCCATTGGCATGACCCTATACGCATTGAGCCAAAGCATTGATTTATTTTACACGCCTTCTGAAATTTTTGATGGCAAAGACGGCAACGTACCACAAGTTGGCCAACGCCTTCGGATTGGCGGTATGGTGGTGCCTGGCAGTGTTAAAAGGGATCAAGAATCGTTAGCGGTCAGTTTTGATTTAGTTGATACCGGCCCCGCTGTTACAGTGAGTTATCATGGCATACTGCCTGATTTGTTTCGCGAAGGTCAGGGCATAGTAGCAACTGGCGTTCTGACTCAAAGTAATCATATTGAGGCCCACGAAGTGTTGGCCAAACATGATGAAGAATATATGCCGCCTGAGCTCGCTGAAAAAATGAAAGGCATTAAACATGTTAAACCTAGCGAAGCGGCTTATGGCGCATCAGCTAGTTATAATTAAGGGGCGTTGAAATGTTAGCTGAATTAGGTAATTTTTCACTGATCATGGCTTTGTTAATGTCGCTGTTATTAGCGATTTATCCGATGTGGGGGGCCTATAAACAACATCCTCAACTGATGGCAATGGCCAAACCTTTAGCCGTTGGTATGTTTTTATTTACCCTCTTTGCCTATGCCTGTTTAACTCAGGCCTTTTTACATGACGATTTTACCTTGGCGTATGTGGCGAATACGTCTAACAGTACCCTACCCATATACTACAAAATAACCGCGGTGTGGGGTGGTCATGAAGGCTCCTTTTTATTGTGGGTGATGATCTTTTCTATTTGGACCGTCGCGGTCGCGATTTTTAGTAAAGCAATACCAGCCAGAATGGTGGCGCGGGTCTTAGCCATCTTGGGTGCGGTAGGCTGTGGTTTTTATTTATTTATGTTGCTCACCTCCAACCCTTTTGACCGCTTATTACCGTTTTTCCCCATTGACGGCAAGGATCTTAATCCCTTATTGCAAGACTTCGGCATGATCATTCATCCGCCTATGTTGTATATGGGGTATGTTGGTTTTTCGGTGGCTTTTGCCTTTGCTTTAGCTGCGTTAATTTCTGGCGAATTAGATTCTACCTGGGCACGCTGGTCAAGACCTTGGACCATTGCAGCTTGGTCTTTTTTAACGATTGGGATCGCGCTGGGCAGTTGGTGGGCCTATTACGAGCTTGGTTGGGGCGGTTGGTGGTTTTGGGATCCGGTAGAAAACGCGTCCTTCATGCCTTGGCTAGTGGGCACTGCACTATTGCACAGCTTAGCGGTAACTGAAAAGCGCAAAGTATTTAAAGCGTGGACGGTACTGTTAGCTATTGCTGCTTTCTCCCTTAGTTTACTTGGCACATTTTTAGTCCGCTCAGGTATCTTGGTTTCAGTGCATTCATTTGCCAGCGATCCAAGCCGTGGATTATTTATATTGGGTTTGTTGGTGGTCATCATTGGTGGCTCATTGGCGTTATTTGCTTTTAGAGGGCAACAGCTGCGGGGTACTGGGCGCTATGAATTAGTCTCTCGAGAAGTATTGCTTATGGGCAATAACATCTTTTTGAGTGCGGCTACATTGGTGGTCTTGTTAGGCACGCTATTGCCCTTAGTGCACAAAGAGCTGGGGCTTGGGTCGATTTCTATCGGGGCGCCTTTTTTCGACACTATGTTCACCTATTTAATTGTCCCCTTCGTATTTTTTATGGGCATTGGCCCTTTATCTCGGTGGAAAAGTCAAACACCTCAAGCCTTGTATAAACAATTGCTGTTGGCTTTTGGTTTGGCTTTAAGTGCCGCCTTATTGGTTAATTTTAGTTTTGATGAAATATCTTATGTTGCGGTATTAGGGATGGTGCTCAGTGTATGGATTGTGATCACTACTATCATGGAGATTCAACAACGTATTGGGCCCCTTCAGCAGTCAGGTCAACTGACCATGGTGCAGAGTTTAGGTAAGTTAACGCCTAGTCATTGGGGCATGGTCTGTGGTCATTTAGGCTTTGCGGTATCACTCATCGGTATCAGTTTAGTCAGTGCTTACAGTGTTGAGCGCAACGTAAGAATGGCGATAGGTGATAGTGTGCAGATTCAAGGCTACGGATTTACCTTTGATGAAATATCACAGGAGCAGGGGCCCAACTACAGCGCAGATAGAGGGCACTTTGTGATCACCTACAATGGTAAGGAAATCACAGAATTATATGCCGAAAAACGCTTTTATCCGGTGCAGCGCAACAGCATGACTGAAGCGGGGATTGACTCAGGCATTACGCGAGACTTGTTTGTTGCCTTGGGCGAACCCCTTGAAAATGGTGATTGGGCGATTCGTATTTATGTTAAACCCTTTGTTAACTGGATATGGTTAGGCGCATTTATCATGGCCTTTGGCGGTGTGTTATCAATGAGTGATAAACGTTATCGCATGAAAAAATTAGCGACTCAATCGAATCCGCAGGCCCTAGCTCAAGCCAAAAGTACAGTAATGGAGCAAGCTTCACGATGAAAAAGTGGTTATTATTTTTACTACCTTTAATCGCCTTTGCAGGCTTGTTGGTGTTTTTATATCAAGGCTTGTTTTCTGATCCCCGTGAACATAAATCGACCCTATTAGAGCAATCAATGCCGCAATTTAGTTTGCCTGATTTGATGCAGCCTGAACAACAATACACCCAAGCGGTTTTTAAGGGTCAAGTGACCTTATTAAATGTGTGGGGCGTGTGGTGTATCACCTGTGCAATCGAATTGCCTTATTTAACCCAGCTGCAACAAGAGGGTAAACATATCGTTGGTTTGTATTATGACCAAGATATTGATCCTGATTTTGGCATTAAAACAGTGTCACGGGTGCAACAAGAGGTCAGGCAAAAACTCGCGCAATTAGGTAACCCTTATGCCTTTAATATCTTCGATGTAAAACGAGATTTATCCTTGGATTTGGGCGTAACTGGTGCACCTGAGACATTTTTAATCGATCAGCAAGGCAAGATTCGTTTACATCACATTGGTGATTTAAATCCGCGAGTGTGGCGCAATAAATTTGAACCTGTGTATCAATCTATAGTTGGAACAACGCAATGAAGGCATTAATCATTGCTGGGTTGATTTTGCTTAGTACTGCAAGCGCCTTAGCCACTGAAGATAAGTACCAATTTGATAGCGAAGCCCAACAAGATTTGTTTTTTGAGCTCAGTAAAGAGCTGCGCTGTCCTAAGTGTCAAAATCAAAACTTAGCCGACTCCGATGCGATGATCGCAGCTGATCTGAAGCGCAAAGTGCATGACTTGGTAAAACAAGGCCAAAACAAAGATCAAGTGATTGCCTACATGAAGCAGCGTTATGGTGATTTTGTGTATTATCAGCCGCCGGTTAATAGCATGACCATCTGGCTTTGGTTACTACCTGCACTGTTTGTGGTATCTGGAATGTTATGGTTAGTGTTAAGTCGCAAGTCGAACAAAGTTGAAATTAATCTCGATAATGCTCAGCAAAAACGGGTGGATGAATTACTGGAGCGTGACGAGTGAGTGAGTTTTTAATTGGCGCCGGCGTACTCAGTTTCGGCGCTCTACTGCTGGTTAGTTTGCCGTGGTTAATGCGCAGCAAAAGGGCGCAGCAAGATGTATTAACTAATACGCGTTTAATCAAACAGCGTTTAGCTGAACTAAACATCGAGCAAGCACAAGGTTTACTGACCGAAACAGACCGCCAGCAAGCAGAGCAAGAATTAAAATTAGCCCTACTTGAAGAGGTTAATGAGAAAACTCAGGCTACTACGCAGTCTCGATGGGTCCTTATTATTGGGTTGTCTATCGCTTTGTGTATTGCAGGAGCAGTCTATTATAAATCAAATCAGTTAAGCCAAATCACCCATTGGCAAACCGCAGTGGGGCAGTTGAGCGCCCTGGGTAAGTCCATCAACAGTGGGCAAAATATCGAAGCAAAAGATTTACGGGATTTTGCTTTGGGCTTGCGAACGCGACTTTATGAAGAGCCTAATGATGCCACTGGTTGGATGTTACTTGGACGAGTGTGGGGTGCCTTGAATCAACCCGAAACCGCAAAAGAAGCGTTTGAAAAGTCGCTCGCTATCGAGCCCAACAGTGTGGGTACTTTGCTCAGTTATGCCCAATCGTTAATTTTGATAGGTACAGAAGAAGAGTTGCAGCGCGCTCGAAGGGTATTGGAACGTGTTATCGCACTTGAGCCTGATAACATCAATGCAACCGGCACCTTAGCAATCGTGAGCGCCGAACTTGGCGACAATCAAGCGTCATTACAATATTGGCTAAAATTACAACGCTTTTTGCCAAAAGACGATCCAAACTACGACGCAGTGCAACAAAAAATCGATGAAATTACGGGTATTGAGCAAGGTGCTGGTGAAATTGCTTCAAGGGCCGATGCTGAAGCTGCATCGTCAAAACGCGTGCAAATTACTGTTGAGATTAGTGATGACATTCAGCAAAAACTCCCTTCCAGCGGTGTGTTATTTGTATTTGCGCAAGATCCAACAGGGCAAGTAAGAATGCCCGCTGCGGTGGTGAAACTGCCTTTGAGTCAATTTCCGGTGACCGTTGAGCTGTCAGACACTAACGCCATGATGCCAACGTATAAATTATCTAACCTTTCGCAGGCAAAATTAGTGGCACGAATTTCTCGTGATGAAAATGTGGCCCAAGCGCCCGGTGAATTGCAAGGCGAAATTACGGTTGAGTTAGTTCCGAATGAACTCAATATTCAAACCATTTTGATAAACAAGGAAATCTTGTGAAAAAGCTCTCATTTCTTTTACTCCCATTGTTGCTATTGGCCTTGGGGGGCTGTGCCTCAAATCCTAGGACCAAGGCGGATGCTGAGCAAGTCCAGCAATATACTGATCCCAAAGACCCCTTTGAGTCAGTTAACCGCAGCATGTGGGATTTCAACTATGATGTACTGGATGCCTATATTCTGCGTCCTACAGCGGTGGTATACGCTGATTATATGCCGCAATTTGCTCGTACTGGCTTGTTGAACATGGCGCTTAACCTCGAAGAGCCATCCAACTCAGTTAACAATGTACTGCAAGGTAAAATGGGCGACGGATTTATTAGTCTTGGACGTTTTTTGCTGAATTCCACCGTCGGCTTACTTGGCACTATCGATGTGGCCACTAAAATTGGTTTAGAACGCAAAGACGAAGAATTTGGTGAAGTATTAGGAAAATGGGGAGTCGCAACTGGCCCTTATTTGATGATACCCGCCCTAGGCCCAAATGATCCCCGCAGTGGGGTAGGTGATTATGTTGATAGCGCCTACGGACCACTAGACAGCTTGAATATCTATTTCAGTGTATTGCGTTTTGGCATAAAGGCTTTAGAAGCAAGAGCCGCATTAATTCAGCAAGAGCAACAACTCGACAACTCAGCCGATCCCTACGGTTTTGTTAAAAATGCGTATTTTCAGAACTTAGAATTTAAAGTCAAAGACGGCCAAGTAGAAAAAACAGCCGAAGAAGAAGCCCTAGACGATGATATTGATGCATATTTGGAAGGTTTGTAAA
>NZ_JANQVQ010000219.1 GCF_030730205.1 Paraglaciecola sp. | reverse complement strand
GAACGCGCTATTAAGCCCTTCGTCATTGGCCGAAAAGTATGGCTGTTCAGCCAGATGTCAACAACAACCCAATAGTGATCCACTCCAACAATCTAAAAGTGATCCACTATTCTTTGGGTTTATCCATTAATCCGGCTTGTTTCTTTTCTTTGATCCGATAGCTTTCTCCTTTAATTTGTAAGATATGAGAGTGGTGTAAAACCCGATCTAACATGGCGGAAGTGAGCGCAGTATCGTTAGCAAACACCTGTCCCCACTGACCAAATGGCAAGTTGCTGGTTAGAATAACTGAGCCTTTTTCATATCGTTTAGCTATCACGTCAAACAGTAATTTGGCCTCATGTGCGCTAAACGGGAGATAGCCAATTTCATCAATAATAAGCAGCCTTGGTGCGATCACGGAGCGTTGCATCACTTGCTTATAGTTATCTTGTCTCTGTGCAGTTACCAGTTGCAGAATTAAATCAGAGGCGCTGATAAAACGGGTTTTAATACCGGCTTGTACTGCTTTATAACCCAGTGCCACAGCGATGTGCGTTTTGCCCACGCCAGAAGGTCCTAACATGACCACATTTTCTTGTCGCTCAATAAAAGAGAGTGATGCCAACTCACTTACTTGTTTTTTTGGCACGCCAGAGGCGAAGTTAAAATCAAACCCTTCTAAGGTTTTATTGCCCGGGAACCCCGCCATTCGAGTGAACATATGTTGCTTCCGCTGATGGCGAGAGCGCTGCTCACATTGTAATATCTGCTCTAAGAAGGTCAGATAATCCCATTCTTCTTTGGCGGCTTGTTGTGCTAAATCACACGCATTAGCATCAACGCCCGCCAGTTGTAACGTGTTTGTCAGCTCACTAAGACGTGATAATTGCAGGTTCATATGGCCTCCATGAGTTGATCATAAACACTCAGCTCATGATGTAATGGCTGCTGGCTTAACCTATGAAGTGAAGGCAGTATCACGTGTGAGTTCAAGGTGGATGTCACCGGTAAGATTTTAGGCGGTAAGGCCTGCAAGTGTTTGCGCTCTTCAACCAGTCTCTCAGCAGGTTTTTGTTTCGTGGTGTCATGAATGCGTTGATGTGCCACAGTGTCTAACCATATGCGGACCTCTGTATTGGCCGTGGTGATATCCAGTGTCAGGCCTTGAGCCAGCAATTTTGTATTCAGCGGCCGAAAGAAGTTATCTCGTACATAACGTACCATCCGCTCAACCTTACCTTTGGTTTGAGGTCGATAGGTGTGGCAGAGTTTGGGTATAAATCCCATGCTTTTTGCAAACTGATAAAACGCCTGATTGAGTTTATGCTGACCGTCACCATAAGCATCACGTTCAATCACCACAGTTTTCATATTGTCGTACCACACTTCTTTAGGGATCCCTTGAAAATACTCAAACGTCAATCGGTGACACTGCTCTAACGTGTCATAACGCATGTTATCGGTGAAGATCACCATCATTCCGCGGCTGTAGCCCAAAACAGCGATAAACGCATGAATAGGCTGCTTACCACCACGCATTTGTCCCCAATCGACCTGCATTTGTTTACCTGCCTGGGTTTCAAAACGGACGATAGGCTCTGGAGTAGGTTTGCCACGGTATTGATATAAATACTGGCGTAATAACGACAGGCTACCGGTATAGCCTAACGCTTTAACTTCACGGAATAGCACCTCACCTGAAAGATGTACAGGCTTAGCCTGTGCAATACGGGAATGCAAAAAAGACTTGTAAGGTTCAAGCATGGAGCGACCTTTAGCCCGCGCTGTGTAAACCGGTGTATCAACTTTGGCACGAAGATAACGTTTAACGGTATTACGCGAGATACCCAATTGCTTGGCGATAGCGCGCTGTGACATACCTTGTTGATGCAAAATCTGAATTTTCATAAGCTCTTCTTTGGTAATCAAGGTGCCTCCAAAAAAGCACCATAGTGAAAACACGTGGATCAGATTTCAATTGTTGAGGTGGATCAGTTTTGCATTGTTGGTAACAGCTGGTCGCGAAGCGACGAAATACACGGACGTATCTTCGCACAAATCGCCGGGAGCGATTAGCACAGCCGCAGGCTGCCCGAAGGGTGAGTATCATGGATGATACGAATGAATCCCTCTCTCCGCTTGTACCGTGTCAGACTGTCCATCGAATTAAAATCATCAATGTTGTTCGCAGGGCCTTTGGATTTTCAACGACCCTGACCCCTTGATCCTAGATCATTGGATCAGGCGCAGAGTGAGAATGGGCTATTGGCGCCAGTGGCGACAAAATCATCTGGAATGATTTTGAACAGCGGTAGCTGGCAATTTGAGAGCCACACCGAAGTGGCGAATAAAGCCACGCACCAAAGTCAGGAATTTAATGAGATTGGGACGAACCGACGCTCGGGTACATATACAAGCTGCGGTTGCGTGTGGCATTACTAGTAAGGGGCCGTGGCGCAGTGCCTTATCTGTCAACAACAACCCAATAGTGATCCACTCCAACAATCTAAAAGTGATCCACTAT